>CBFIHW010000026.1:0-25058 GCA_965662325.1 uncultured Pirellulales bacterium
CGAGAGCGGGTGGATGGAAATCAAAATCTCTCTTCCCAACCATGTCAGATGCATCGAAAAAGCCATGAATGCGCAGAAAGCAGTCATTGACGTGCACGAACTGGCTCTGCCGATCTTTTACAAAAAAGGAGATATCGGGGATAGCATTAAAAAGTCCAGAAACCTGATCTATGCTGATCGATTGCCCCATTTTTTCACTATATTTGAAATGCGTGTGACTGGCACAAAACCCAGTGCATTATACTGCCTCGCCTTAAAAATACAAAATAAATGACGTTTTGCCCAACTGCTTGTTGCTTTATTTTTACTAATTCTTTTGGTCATGAGTGGGGGTAATTACCCAAAAGCTCTCCAAAAGACGAGGGTCGCAACCAAAAAGCGCGGATTAAGATGGCGTCGCTCTGAATCGACGGACATAAGCAATGGTGGTATATCGAGATGGCACGCGCACACAGAAATATGATTTTCACGTTATCATGCGAACAGCAAAATTGTTTTTGAGAACGTTGGTGTAGGCACAAAAGTGAGAGCGCGCCGCGTGAGTAATCCCAAGGGAGTAAGGAATGTCAGAAGATTCACTCGAGAATGTTGTCATTATTGGGAGCGGCCCAGCAGGTTGGTGTGCTGCAACATATGCCGCAAGAGCGCAGTTGAAGCCGCTTGTCTTTGAGGGTGCTATTACTGAAGAGAATCGAATGGCGGGAACCTTGCCGCTTGGTCAGTTAGCGCTGACAAGTGAAGTGGAAAACTATGCAGGCTTCCCGGCAGGTGATCTTGCAGCATTTCTTGATTCAGCACTTCCTGAAGATCGACGAATGATGATGGCGCCGCACGCCGGTGAAGGAGTGACGGGTCCAGAATTAATGGAATTAATGCGGCAGCAGGCAGTGAATTTTGGCACGCGTGTCATTACCGACGATATTCAGAAGGTTGATTTCTCAAAAAGGCCATTCACCCTGACGCGAGCGAGTGGTGGTGAAATACAAGCACGAAGTGTTATTGTCGCAACAGGTGCAAGTGCAAACTGGCTTGGGTTGGAGAGCGAAGAGCGGTTTAAGAATCGAGGAGTCAGCGCCTGTGCAGTCTGTGATGGAGCACTTCCGAGATTTCGAGACAAAGAACTTGTTGTAGTTGGTGGTGGAGATTCAGCCGTAGAAGAGGCGACGTATCTCACGAAGTTTGCGAGTCGAGTTCATCTAATTCACCGCAGGGATGAATTACGAGCAAGCAAGATCATGGCAAAACGAGCGCATGATAGTGAGAAAATAGAGATTCACTTCAATTCGCAACTGGCAGAAGTTCTCGGTGATGACAAGGATGGTGTTACCGGTGTTCGCTTGCAAAGTACGACAGAATCGGGCGAAGAAACAACACTTGCCGCAGCTGGTGTGTTTCTGGCAATTGGTCATACGCCAAACACAGCATTTCTCAATGGCCAGTTGGAACTTACACCGAAGAAATATATTGTTTGGCAAAATCACTTCCGTACATCGACGAATGTTGAGGGTGTCTTTGCAGCTGGTGATGTAGCTGATGACTATTACCGTCAGGCTATTTCAGCGGCTGGCACGGGGTGTATGGCGGCTCTTGATGCCGAGCGATGGCTGGCTGAACATGAGTAGGCGACCTGGTGTTGAGACGTCACGGTTTCGAGTCGAAATGTCCCCGGGTCATTGTTCAAATTTTCAAAAAATCGGCTTAGGGAGAACCATTGGTCTCAATAAGAAAAACCCGGCCGGATGGTATCCGGCCGGGTCGATGTGGCATTGTTACTGAACTATCGGGGAATAGTGCAGAGGTCACGCTGATTTAGATTCCGCAAGATGGCTCGCAACCACAGGTTGGCTCGCATCCGCAAGTTGGCTCGCAACCGCAAGATGGCTCGCAACCACAGGTTGGCTCGCAACCGCAAGTTGGCTCACATCCGCAAGCTGGCTCACATCCGCAAGCTGGCTCACAGCAGCGGCGTTGTGCACGTCGAGCCATCTTTGCTTCGTGAAGGCTTCGAAGCCATGCGCCGAGACGGCAGCATCGCTTCTTGCTGCAGCAACCGGAATCACAGCAAGCAGGCTCACAACCACAACTTGGCTCGCAACCGCAAGTTGGCTCGCAACCGCAGGCAGGCTCACAAGCAGCTTCGCAACCGCAAGTTGGCTCACAACCACATGTTGGCTCGACACCACAAGTTGGCTCACAACCACAAGTTGGCTCACAGCAGCCAGCTCGACCATGGTGGTGTCCGAAAAGACCAGCTTCGGCAAAAGTACCAAAACACAATAAAAGTGCGGCCGATAGACCGCCTAAGTAAAACGCACGACTCATGGGTGAGCCTCCTTGACACTTGAATAGGGTGGAAAATCCGCCGAATCCCTTGATCGACGGCGAAGCGACGGAGGCGCCCGAAGCTTCCCTCAAAACTTGCACACAGAAAAGCAATGTCAAACTTTTCCGGGGGGTTTTTTTTGAAAAAAAATCTGATAGGGGCTTTTTTGGACTTTATAAAGCTCTACAGACGACTATCAAACAATATTTTGCTTGAATCCGTCGAGTTCTGAGAAAATACGCTACGTAAAAACAGGGTCCAGACGGCCCCCTGTAAAGTGGTAGAAATGGGTCGGTCTCACTTTTGATCGCTAGTTCAGCATTTCACGAAAGCGGCCGAAAAGAGGTGAAGAATCGTGAGGGCCCGCTGCTGCTTCCGGATGATACTGAACGCTTGCCGCAGCCTCGGTCTTATGGCGGATGCCTTCAATTGTGCCATCATTGAGGTTTCTATGCGTGACCTCAAGTGTTGGAGGAAGGGTTTCTTCCTCAACAGCAAATCCATGATTCT
Source organism: uncultured Pirellulales bacterium (assembly GCA_965662325.1). Taxonomy (GTDB): domain Bacteria; phylum Planctomycetota; class Planctomycetia; order Pirellulales; family UBA1268; genus UBA1268. Next base: position 2,834 of record CBFIHW010000026.1, read on the forward strand.
GTGATGTGATTTCAACACGTCCAGTGTCAAGATCAATGACGGGTTGATTGGCTCCACGATGACCAAACTTGAGTTTAAATGTTTTCGCACCACACGCTTGAGCCAACAATTGGTGTCCTAGGCATATGCCAAAGATCGGTACTTTTCCAACCAAATCTCGGACGGTAGCCACTCCGTAATCGACCACTTCAGGATCACCTGGTCCATTACTTAAGAAAACACCATCGGGCTTCAGTTGAAGTACCTCATGTGCTGTCGTAGTGCCCGGCAAGACAGTAACTTTACAGCCCTGTGAAACAAGATGCCTTGCGATGTTCCATTTCATACCGTAGTCAAGTGCAACAACATGTTTTTCACCAGTATGCTGCGGTTCGGGTGGAAATTCTCCACCCTCCGTTGGCTGGCGAAGCGGTGTTCCATCAGAAGTAAGCGGTTCATTCCAGTGACTCACGTCAGCAGGCATCACTTCTTTTACAAGATCTCGACCAACGAGTTTTGGTGCTTCTCTGGCCATTTGTACGAGTTTATCTTCATGAAGAATTTCACTTGAAACGACACCAGTCATTGCTCCTTGAATTCGGATGTGTCGAACAAGAGCTCGTGTGTCGATGCCGCTTATACCCACAACACCAGCTACCTTCAAATACTCATCAAGCGTGCCGGTTGCAGTAAAGTTACTTGCCACCCGGCTGACTTCTCGGACCACGAAACCGGCCATCTGAAGATGGCCGCTCTCTACGTCTTGAGGATTGATTCCGTAGTTGCCGATCTGTGGAGCAGTCATGGTAAGAATCTGTCCTCGATAGCTCGGATCAGTAAGAATCTCCTGATATCCGGTCATTGAGGTGTTGAAGCAGACTTCTCCGGCCACCGTTCCTTGGTGACCAAATGCATCACCCAAAAAAAATGTACCGTCTTCGAGTGCAAGGGCTGCTTGTGCCACACCAAAACTCCTTTTCGATTCGGATTGTCAAACTGCGGAAACCTTGAAGGCGGTTACACCGCTCCTGATCATAGCAGCCAAAACTGCCTCGAAAACCAGTATGGTTCGTCTGCCGCAAAACACACAATTTCTCGCCCTCGGTTATGATTTCTGACGCACCAAAACAGTGCGTTGAAGAAGCAAGGTGTTTTTGGGAGAAAACTGCATGCTGGCACTCAGTCGAGCCCAAGTGCGTGAGGTTGACCGCGTGGCAATGGATGAATATTCCGTCCCGGGTATTGTTCTCATGGAGAATGCTGGCCGCAACGCGAGTGAAGCTGTTGTACGTCTATTTGATTCTATTTCAGATCAGGACGTGGTTGTGGTGGCGGGCCACGGGAATAATGGTGGAGATGGTCTAGTCATTGCACGATATCTGGAACTTGCTGGCGCAAAAGTTCGGGTAGTACTCGCCGCGTCGCCACAGCGTTTCGAAGGAGATTCATTGGCAAATCTCGAGATCATAAATCGATCAGGAATAGACCAGGTATGCCTTGCGGGGGCTGCAATAGAACAGTGGCAGAACGCATTGTCATCAGCGACATGTGTAATTGATGCGATTCTTGGAACGGGTGCGACTGGTGTTGCAAGAGGTGATTCGAAAGTTGCAATCGAATCGATTCTTGGACGAATGAAAATGGATTCCCGACCCTCGGTCATCTCTATTGATGTACCATCAGGTTTTGATTGCGATCGTGGAGTACCATGCGGACCGTGTGTTTGTGCTGATGAGACACTGACCTTCGTTGCATTGAAACAGGGTTTTAAGGCAATTGATGCAGAGCACTATACGGGTAGGATTCACGTTCTCGATATTGGTGTGCCGCTAGTTGTGCGTAATCGATTTGGATTATAAGTTTCTATAGGCAAAGACTTCGGTCGCTTCGTGTGAGTCAACGTGGGCGCCTTGGGTGTGCGCCATGCCTTCTTTCCTTTAGCAAGACAGGAGTTCCGCGGAAACCACGGGGGATAACTGGCCAGGAGTCCGTGAGGAAGTAGGCATATGTCCCCTTTGGAAAATCGGGTGTGACGCAGAATCTTCCATTGCACTCATCGAGATCTCCTGTTCCTACGGAAAATTCATAATCTTGGATAAAGGCTCCGTCATATTGGCCACCGGGCCCGCCGCTTCCACCTGGTCGTTCACCTTTTTTTAATTGGAAACTTGTTGTGAGTTTTACAATATCACTTGTCGGGTCGTCTGCTTGTTGGTAGCCAAAGGCGTAATACACGGGGAATCCGTCTGCGGCCCAGCCAATGAGTGGGGAATGCGTGTCGTGGTCACCCTTGCCTGGTGCAAAATCGAGTTCTTCGAGGAGGCCGGTAGGAAGACCGTGGTAGTGATAGATGCCGCCCGGCTGAACATGAGCATGATTGGAATCAAGTCCCAGACCAACTGCTCCTCCGAGTGCCTCGTAGTTCCAGTCAGCATGTCGATCACCCATCCAGAACTCGGCCGTCCCAGGCTCAAAAAGTACGCCGTTAATGCCAACACCGAAGGGCATGTTCGGTGGGCCGTGGCTGGTGCTTTGGTGGAGTGGAGTTATCGTATCGTTTGGGGTTGGTTGCAGCGGAATTTTAATTGTCCAACTCTGTGCCGTAATAGCGTTTGGATTACCTCTGTTTGGAAATTCTCCAACGGAGTGTTTTGGAATGTCATTGGATTCGATAACTCGAAAGCCATCTCTTTCAGTTATTCGAACACGGTTTGTTGCAGGGGGTTTTTTGTTTGCTGGAACGAGTTCCAAGGTCTTTGCTTCAGAAACTCTATGTTTCCGCATTCGGGGAGGACCTTGCGCAAAGAGAACTATTGAAAAAGTTGTTAAGACAAGAACAAAAGCGACCGCCCGAAGTCGATGTCTTGGTGTCTTCCTGTTTTTCTGGTTCATCGAATTCTCCGGCTGAGTTTTGATTACGACCCTTTGGTCTGTCCATTTCCCATAACCACATACTTGTATGTGGTCAATTCCCTTGGGCCACATGGGCCACGTGCATGAAGCTTGTCTGTTGAAATTCCAATTTCTGCACCAAGCCCAAGTTCGCCACCATCATTGAATCGCGTGCTTGCATTGACGAGTACCACTGCGGTGTCAACCTGAGTGGTAAATCTTTCAGCAGCAGATTCCTCCGAAGTAACGATTGCGTCAGTATGTCGAGAACCAAACTGGTTGATGTGTTCAATGGCCTCATCAATTGAACGGACAACGCCTATGGAAAGTTTCGGGCCAAGAAATTCCGTTGCGAAATCGGATTCAGTCGCCCTCCCTACTCCAGGAAGAATCTGGCAGGTCGCTTCGTCACCAAGTATTTCAACGGTCCTTGATCGAAGTTGTTCGGCTATACGAGGAAGATATTCCTGTGCAATATCTCTGTGCACCAGAAGTGATTCTGCTGCATTACAGACACCCATACGTTGACATTTAGCATCAATTAAAATTCTTTCAGCCATATCAAGCTCAGCAGATTTGTCGATGTACACATGGCAGTTCCCACTGAAATGCTTAAGGACTGGCATGCGTGCTTCAGCACAGACTCGTCGTATGAGGCTTTCGCCACCACGTGGAATTGCAAGATCGATCAGGTTGTCGAACTGAAGAAAAGCACCAACAGCCTCACGGTCTGCAATGTCAACAAGTTGAACACAGTCAGTTGGGAGGCCGCTTGCAGAGATCGCCTGACGAATGCTTTCAACAATCCTTCTGCTTGAGTAGGCCGCTTCCTTTCCTCCTCGCAGAATTACAGCGTTTCCTGAAGCTATCGCGACTGCTGCGGCGTCCGCAGTGACGTTTGGCCGTGACTCGTAAATGAAAAATATGACACCAAGAGGGACACGTACCTTACGAACTTGAAGCCCATTGGGTTGTGTTGATGTCTCAATGAGTTCGCCGACCGGATCCGGCAGTGCGGCTACTGCTTCAACTCCTGCGGCAATACCTTCAATTCGCTCGCTGTCGAGGCGGAGTCTGTCTGTGGCAGCTTCTGTGAGCCCAAAGCCGGGTGCTGCGGCGAGATCCCGAAGGTTAGCCTTCAAGATGTCGGCTTCATCCTTCCGGATTGTATCTGCAGCCACCCGAAGGCATGCTGCTCGCTGCTCTCCTGAAATTGTTGCAAGCTGTATCGCAGCTGCACGGCTCTTTTCAGCCGTATGACGGCAAAGATCGCTGAGCTCATTGTTTAAGGCTGTTGAACAATCGGGCATGAGTCGGCTCTTTAGAAGGAAAAATGAAGATTGTACGCAGGTCTGAATATTTCTCCCGTAATGGTACGCTACCAAATACCATTGTTTCGGTCAGCATACACGGGCGAAGGCCATTGTAGGTCGAATTACACCTATCTGCGGAGTTTTTATGGGTACTCAGAGTCGTCGATCTTTTATGACATCAACTGCTGCAGGGATAGTTGGAATGTCCCTCACTCATGCCGCCGCATCGGCACCCCCCAAATTCAGTCTTGGAATCCAAGCATTTTCGCTGAGAAAGTATTCGCTTGATGACGCTCTGCGTCATACGAAAGAGTTGGGTTTTGATGCAATTGAGTTCTATCCGAAAATGTTTCCGGTTACGAACGACCCAGCTCAAATCAAATCAGTACTGCAGAAAGTCAGAGATCAGGGGCTGACGATTTCTGCTCATGGTGTCAATAAATTCACTGCAGACAGTGAAGCCAATAGAAAAGTTTTTTCCTTCGCAAAGCAGGCTGGAATAAAAACACTAACAGCTGATCCATCAGCTGATTCATTCGATAATCTTGAGGAGCTCGTTCAGGAATTTGACATGCGTGTCGCTATCCATAATCACGGGCCCGGTCATCGGTACAGTAAAGTGCTCGATGTTCTGCGAGCTATTGAAAACCGCGATCAGCGCATCGGTGCCTGTGCCGACCTTGGGCACTATATTCGATCAGCTGAACGGCCAGTCGAAGTTATACGGCTTCTAAAAGGCAGGTTACACGGTATTCACCTCAAAGATTTTGCTGATATGCAAAAAAAGACAGAGGGAGTGATCCTTGGCCAGGGCCATCTTGATGTGCCGGCAGTATTTGTAGCACTCGAACAGGTTGGGTTTCCAGAAGATGGAGCCCTCTCTTTGGAGTATGAGAAAAACCCAGATAATCCTTTGAATGACATTCGGCAGTGTGTTGCCATTGCCCGCAATGCAATGGCTTCATGACGGCTATTCGCTTGTCCGACTCGATGCGTAAGTAGTGAGAGTAAGTCGCACGGTCGCTACATCATGCACACGCAAGATATGGATACCCTGGTCAGCTAGGCTACAGGCTGCCGCCGCTGTTGCGATATCACGTTCGTGTAACGAAGGTTCCCTGTGGAGTGCTTGTTTCACTATTTTGCCAAGAAACCCTTTACGGGAATGACCTATTAAAATTGGGCATCCAAGATCAAGGAATGTGGATGCATATTTCATCAGTTCAATATTATGACTGTGCGTTTTTCCGAAGCCAATGCCGGGATCAAGGCAGATTTTTTCGGGGGCAATACCAGCCGTAGCGAACACATTCTTTTGATTCTCTAGATATGCATAAACTTCTGCAACAACGTTTTCATACGTCGGGTTTATCTGCATTGTCTTTGGAGTGCCTTGCATATGCATGGCACAAATTCCAGCACCAGTCTCACGGGCGATTCTGATCATCTCTGGGTCGCCCTCAAGGCCTGTAATGTCATTTATTATTTCAGCGCCGTTTTCTATCGCATTTTTGGCCACAGAAGCCTTGGACGTATCAATGGATAGTGGGCAGTCTGATTCACGTGAGAGAATCCGGACCACTTCTCCGACTCGACGCCATTCCTCTTCTGCATCGACTGGGTCCGAGAAAGGACGTGTGCTCTCCCCACCGATATCAAGGATGTCAGCACCAGCTTCAATGAGAGACAGGCCATGTGCTACTGCCGCTTCAATTTGTTCCCAGAGTCCACCGTCAGAGAAGCTGTCGGGCGTCGTATTTACGATCCCCATCAAGAGCGGCAATCCGTCGGAGCTGTGTAGACGCATATTTCGTGTGCGAAGTTGCCACTCAGCAGGATCATCATGTGGCTTCATTACCACGGCTCTTCCATGAGTCCAACAATTTGCTGTGACATTTTCACGATGCCCTCTTGTTGGGTACTGACTACGGATCGACCATATTCTGGAACGAGTGCAGCCGCTTGGCCAACATCGACACTTGCAGCAGGCACAGGGATGGAACCCGAAGCAAGAACAGCCCCGCCGCGGTCAGCCCAGGTGACAAGAACTTGCAAATTCATTTCAACCATTCTGGATTGGTCTGTTGGACTCTCGACCATCATACGCTTCGTGTCAGCAACAATTCGACCAGTTAAAATACTGTCGGCACCAGCACTATCAACAACCTTGAACGGGGTTCTCTTCTCAATTTCCTTACAGACGGCCTCAGTCAGACGCTCACCTATATCTAGAGCAGGCGTCATCCGAAAGCTGTCGCACTGAAAAAGTGGTACATAGATCGTGCGAACATTTGTTGCATATAATGTGCTGTTCCCAAACTGATAAGCCGCACAGCCTACGATTGCGGGCAGGAAGCAGGTAAGCCCGTACAAAATCTCACGGCGGTTGATTGATGGGACCATTGTGAGCCTCACCTCAGTGGCTGGCTTTCGCCAGTGCTATCCTGGCTGGCAATGACTGTTTCGGCTTCAGCCATCGCGTCAAGCTCAGCCTCTTTCAGAGAATCTGGATTCAGGAAAGCGGTAAGAGTTGGAAAGGGATTGTCATTAATATCATCAAGCCCTGCAATGCCCTCGAGTTGTTTTCGAGCACGTTGAGCAAGCATTGTTTTTGGGTAGTCTTCAGCAATGAGCGCATAGTAGATTCGTGCAGAAGTATAGTGTTTTCCTTTTGCATAAAACTCAGCTCTCTTCCAGTGACGAAGGGCCTGCTGAGCTGCAATTTCAGCACGCGTTCGAACAACTCGTTCCTCTTCTTCAGGGCCTAATTGATCCGGGAATTGAACAAGAATCTGGTCTGCCAAAATCTCGGCCTCATCGAGCATGCCTCCCTCGTACGCGGGCCCTTGGTATGCACGAAGTTTTGCTTGTAGTGCAAACAGATGGGCCGGCAGTAGAAACTCGCTGTCTGGGTACTCTGTTCGTAAGACTGAATAAAAGTAATCGGCATCAAGCCATTCTTTTTCAAGAAAATGAGCATTTGCTTGTGCCATCAGACTATCGTCAGCAAGTGACCCACGTGGATCATTCAGTTGAACATGTTCATATGCTTTGAGGGCTCGTCCTCGTGTGTCAAAAAGAGGGCGACTTCGATTAATCAGATTCGGTATCAAGAGTGGCACATGCTGCTTTTCATCAAGCGCCAACCAATACTGCGCGATAACAAACTGTCGTTTCGCTATTCGGTCAAGGTACCGAGTGTTTGGGTACTTTTTAACAAGTGAATCATATTGATCTTCTGCCTTTGGATATTGGTCAGTAAAGAAAAGACATTCACCAACCTGCCACATTGCGTCCTCTTCGATAGCAGAATCCGGCCATCGGTCGATAACGCGATAGTACTGTTTCAGAGCAGCTTTGTATTCTTTCTGAACAAACAGGTCATCACCTTCGGCAAGAGCATCTTTTGCTACGGACTCATTTGGGCCACGGCCAACCATTTTCTTGAAACGCCGGTTTATTGTTTCGCCCTTCAATAAATTCCAACCAAAATCTTCACCACGCGGTGTAAATTCTGATGAGATGACAGAAGATGATTCATCATCAATATCCGGGTCATCTTGTCCCGCACTCGTATCATTCCATGGCCAGGTTGGCTTCGTCAGTGTGGCGCAGCCGCTTGCAAGGAGTGTGATAGAGAACCCAATGACCAATGCGAAAGCCATTGGCCGTATCCTCAGGCTGGTTGAACGGTTCATCGGTGTTTCTCGCGTGACGAGGGAAAGGTTGTCGCAAGCCAATGACTGGTTTTCAGTCGATATCCAAGAATATTGGCAAATAATGTATTCATGACGGCACGAATCTCTCCAAGCGGAGGTTCTTGCTGTGAGTGACATTCACTCTGGTCGAAGGAATCCGCGAGTTGTCGCAAAGAAACAATTGCCTCGTTCGAGATTGAGACAACGGATCTCTTTCCTCGTCGGCATCGTGGGCAAAGCCCTCCCCCAGCGAGCATGCTGAACGATATTCTTCGGCCTTCCAGTGGTCGTTCACATTCCGCACAGCAATGGAGCGATGGCAGTTGTCCAAGTTGATGGAGGATGCCAAGTTCTGTGTGAATAACAAGTGCTGAAACAGTTCTAGAGTCGAATGCAGACTGCTGCTTCGTCCTCTGTCCAGGTCTTGGAGCGGAGAGGAATCGGATCGCTCGTATGGCGAGATCAAAGAGTTCGGGCTGTGGGTCTGCATCAACAGTGACTGAATCCAGAAGTTCGGCTATGTAGAGTCCGGCAGCAAATGATGATTCATAACGACCGATTCTAAATCGATGTTCGAGGAATGCCTCTGTGAATAGATCAAGATTGCCAGACGGACGATAAAGGACGAGTACCTGACAGATGGAAAGGAGGTCAAGGGCGGCGTCAAATTTACTCTTTGGTCGCCACGCTCCCTTTGCTAGTCCCCGCACCTTACCGGCTTCGCGAGTCAGCAGGGTGATGATCGCACTCGTTTCGCCAAATGGAAGGGACCGCAGGACTAGAGCCTGAGCCTTTTCGGCACTCATGGTGAATCAGGTGTTTGGGGTAATCTTGAAACGCGGAGTCTATCAATTCGACGTTTTGAACTCGCCAATACTTCGAGCGAGACACCATCGGCCTCTATGGTTTCTCCCTCGGACGGTATTCTTCCAAACGTATGGAAGGCGAAGCCCCCGATCGTATCGTAATCAGCCTCTTCCGGTAATGAGAAATGCATTCGCTGATTCAAGTCATCAATAGGAACATTGGCCAATGTTTCACAGCTATCCTTCGACTGCACAAGGACGCCATCAGTCAGTGTTTCATCATGCTCATCTGTGATCTCTCCGACGATTTCTTCAAGAGCATCTTCTATTGTAACAATACCGCAGACACCACCAAATTCATCAGTAACAATAGCCATGTGTGATTTGCCTCGTTGCAGGTCGCGGAGCAATGACTGAACACTCATAGATTCAGGAATAAAATAAGGTGGCCGAAGGAGATCACGAAGATTTGGTTCGTCTTGTCGGATCTCACTTGGAGAATCTTGGTGCTGGGCCAGTTTGGCCAAAATCTCACGCAGGTAAAGAACCCCAATGATGTCATCTGGTGAAGACTTCCAGACCGGAAGTCTTGAGTATCCACTTTCGACTGCAGCCTCAACAGAATCTTTCCACGTTGAGTTTACGGAGATGCCGATGACCTGAGTGCGAGGAGTCATAATCTCTGAGACCTGAGCATCTTCGAGTTCCATAACTCCTTCGATCATTTCCCTCGCCTCTTCATCCAGATGACCTTCACGATGAGCCTCGTCCATAGCGAGTCTAATTTCATCCTGTGACTCATCAGCAGTAGCACGGTTCTGGCTACGGTAGAACACGCTTTGAAGTACCTCAATACATTTGTTGATACCTTTGGAAACAGGAGTGACAAGTTGAATGAGTGGACGCCATAACCACCATGTTGTCACGACGATCCAAACGCCAGCAAACCGTGTGAGTGTCATTGGCACAATGACCAGCATGATCCAGCAAAGACCTGCCCAGAGCCCAGCAGACAAATTTGTCGTGAGTGTTTTTGATATTAAAACAGTTGATGCAACTCCTGCGAGCACCACAACAGTAGCAGCAAAAAATGCAACTCCCTCACTTGCTCGTACGAGTTCGTCATAGACATCTGGAACTCCTTTGTGCCGGCAGATGTCCTGAAGTTGATGCCGCTTTGCTCCCCGAATGGCGCGGGACTGCAGGGCAGCGAGGCTTGCGATAGCTAATAGGAAAATTGCAGTTTGCATGAGCGTATTTCAGGACAATAAGAAAGGTTAGCGTTGGTCGCAAGTGGTTTTGGGACGCCTTCTTGGTGGAGGTGGAAGCCCAATTGCCTTCATTACTGACCGCTCTTTTTTTCGCATAGCGATCCTTTCTGAAGGTGTCTGGTCGTCATAGCCGGCAAGATGAAGCAAGCCATGGATAAGGTAGTACGTTAATTCATATTCTGGACTCCAGGAGTAGACGCGAGCCTCTCGTGAAGCTGTCTCAGCACTTGCAATGATCTCGCCATGAATGCCATGACGTCTGCCTGGGTGGGCTTGTTGTGTGTATTCAGGGCTTGAGAGATCGAATGAAAGGACGTCTGTGGGGCCCGAAACGCCTAGCCATACTTCATGAAGTTCGGCCATCGCTTTGTCGCTTACAATCGCCAGACTGATCTGAGAATCAGTCATTTCAATGGCATCCATGGCAGCCAGAAAAAAACGTTTTAGTATCTTCGAACAAATTGCCATCTTCCGTTGACGGTTGCTCAGAACAACAGTGTTGTTACCAGACGTAACGCGTTGTCCCGATAAGCGTGTTGTGGAGCTACGGTGTGAGGCGGCCACTAGGCTGTCCTCTGATCCGGATACTTCACTCGGCCGTGATACACAGCTGTGAGGCTTTTTACGAGGCTCTGCTCGATAAGTCGAAGTTCTTCAAGTGTTAACCCACAGTCCTCAAATTGGCCATCAAGAAGTCGTTTCATTGCGAGGTCATGCACGAGACTTGAAATTCTCGCGGGGGTTGGTTCAGTGAGTGAGCGACTAGCACTCTCGACGGCATCAGAAAGCATCAAGACTGCGGATTCACGAGTGCTTGGACGAGGCCCTGGGTAACGGAAGGTCTGCTCATCAACACCGCCCCCATTCGGGTCGGTTTGTGATTTCTCAGCGGCGCGTCGGTAGAAGTATTCAACAAGCGTTGTGCCGTGATGTTCGAGCAGAAGATCAACAATGGGTTGAGGAAGGTTGTACTGACGTGCTAACTCGGCTCCCTCTTTGACATGCGCAATGATAATGAGGCTGCTCATTGCAGGCGCAAGTGTCTCGTGTCTGTTTTCTTGTCTGTTTTGGTTTTCAACATAATAAGCCGGTTTGAGCATCTTCCCCACATCATGAAAATATGCCCCGACGCGAACAAGAAGCCCTCGTGCGCCGATTGCGTCAGCTGCAGCCTCTCCGATGCTGGCAACATTAATCGAATGGTTGTATGTGCCTGGTGCTCGGCGCACAAGCTCTTGAAGAAGTGGATGCGCGACATCACCAATCTCAAGCAGGCTTAGATCAGTGAGTACGCCGAACGTTTTTTCCACAAACGGTAGTAAGCCCGTCATCAAAAAGCCAGCTAAGAGTGTCCATACGCCAGTCCGCGCTGCTTCGAAGAGAAGGTATAAGTCGAGCGGATGTTCTTCAAGAAGATTTGCACCAATTTGGGTTGTCATGGCAACGGCTCCCGCCCATAAGCCAACGTAGATCAACTTGCTACGGCTCCTGATTCGACCCATCCAGAAAATCGTTGCTGCAGCTGCCGCAGTGAGCGTTATGTAATCAGCAAGGCCCTGACCTAATCCCACAACAAGAACAAGGGCCACTTCGGCAACAAGCAGTAGCGCCAGATCCTCGTCATAAGCAATTGCGACAGTCATTGCGAAAACAAGCAGAGGCAAAATTTCAGCATGCCATGAATCCCCAGAGGCAAATACACAAGCCGCCATCGTTGTTACAACCAGAACAAGTAAGGTTGCTATATGACCGAGATCAACCATGACATCACGGTGATGGAGGTGGAGGTAAAATCCAGCAAGCGTGAACATCGCCACGAACAAACCGAATAATGAAGCTGCGCGCCCGAAGCTTTCCCCAGCTGGTTGTTGCCTTAAAGATTCTTCGTGTTCGAGTTTTAAAAGAGTGAGTTGCTCGCTTGTGATCTCGACTCCAGCAGGGGAGAGTAGGTCACCAGCTGCATAACGAATAAATTGTTCGGGCGTTTCTTCAACTGCTTCATTCTTGGCCTTTGCCGTCGCTTCGCTATCAACTTCGAGTGATCCTGTTAACCGTGGATCAATCCACATGAATACGCGGTCTGTTAATGGACCGGGGCCCAATTCATCAATAAGTCGCGCCTTGAAGCGAATCTTAGCCTCCCCAAGGAGTACTTCAGCAACCTGAACACGAATCATCTCAGTTATGTTGCCAAGTGGGTGGACGTCAATTTCTGTTTGGCTTCCCTCATCAATATCGTGCTGAATCTTTTCCAGAACACCTTGAGTTTCCAGAGGTGAAAATGCACGATCAATGGCTTTGTTGAACTCAAGAAGCTTTTCCTTGGTACCGACTGGATTTCGGAATGCTGTAAATGCCTGTTCTGCCTGCAGTTTCTCTCGTGTGAACTCCGTGACCGATGGGTTCGCCTGTGGAACCTGATCCTGTGCGCCTGTTTCTAGATCTGCTTTCGGCTGTGCTTGTGCTCGTATTACGTCGTCAGCGAATCCAATATCTTCGCTTGACGGAGTTCCCTTTTTGCTGCCATCAGCTTTCTGTACCCCTTGGTTTTTTGATGAGCCCAATATGTTTGGCCCTATAGATGGAATTTCATCTTTATCACCTGGTTCTTCTTGCATTGAGAAATCGGGTGGCTCAGGAGCAATGGGTAGCTCTGCAGGTTTCACGACAGTCCCTGGAGCAGGTACCGGAAGCCGTTCTAAGACAGCTGCTGTTTCTGGAGCAAACTCAAGCCACGCGGCACGCGAAACGCCAGCCAGGGTTTCTGCTGCTGCAATTTCAGCAACACGATTTTTGAGTCCGTCACGAATACGAACCAAGGGCGATCGGTCCTGAATGTAAACAACCCGAACTTGTGACGTTGCCCGTTGCTGTGCTGCACGAGTTCGTGCGAGATCAGGTTTTTCAAATGCAACTCGAGAAACAACACCGCGAGGAGCAACGGAGCCAAGTCTAAATGCGAATGGTTGAGACCATCCACGAAGAAGAACGAGGAGAAAAAAAGCTGCTAAAAGGCAGAGCCCGAGCCGCACGAGTACTTCTGAACGTGAAATAGTTTCAAGGAGTCTTCCCCAGAAGCTCTGCGGACCTTCCATTGAGGAGGCTCGACGAATGCGGCGGCGAAATGACGACGGGGCGATACTCATCTTGAACGGCTGTTAATCTCGTTTTTATGAAGAGAATAGAAGTCTGTAATTATTCCTCGTAAGCATCGACAATGCGCTGAACAAGCGGATGTCGGACGATATCACTACCACCGAGGCTAATTTTGTGGCAGCCCGAAACCGCGCCAAGCCGTTCCATTGCGTCAATAAGACCACTTTTTCGGTTTGGAGGAAGGTCAATTTGTGTTGTATCCCCCGAAATCACCATTTTTGAGCCAACTCCGAGTCGAGTCAAAAACATTTTCATCTGGGCCGCAGTCGTATTCTGTGCCTCATCCAGAATGATGAAGGCGTCGTTCAGTGTTCTACCCCGCATATAGGCAAGAGGAATCATTTCAATGACATCTTGCTCAGTGAGTTTTTTCAGTAAGTCGAAGTCCATCATCTCGCGAAGCGCATCAAGGAGTGGACGCAAGTAGGGATTTATTTTTGCCTGGAGGTCACCTGGCAGAAAGCCAAGACTTTCCCCAGCCTCAACAGCTGGACGAACAAGTACAATTTTCGTTACGTGTTCTTGCCGCAGAGCAGATACAGCCATGGCAACGGCAAGAAAGGTTTTCCCGCAACCGGCGGGACCCTCACAAAACACGATATCAGATTGTCGGATAGCACGCACATAATCAGCTTGGCCTGACGATCGAGGAACAATATGTCCACCAGGTCGATGCACTTCAATCGATTCCTGATGAATGAGTTTTTCAGAGAAGCTGCTTCCGCTGAGTAAGCGGTCAACAAGTTGTCCCGTGATTGTGCCTTGATCTTGGAGCGACTGGTCGAGAGACTCAAAAATCTCTGTGGCTCTATGTACGGCAGCATCCTCACCTTCGATGTGTATCTCTCCATCTCGGGCTGAAATTCCGACGTCGAGAGCGGTACGTATTTTTCGGAGGTGTTGATCACGAGGTCCGAAAAGTTCTAAAAGCCGCTTTGAGTCGACTACTGCTATCGTTGAGCGAGACATCAAAGTCCATCAGCCTAGTGGAGGTTGATGGCCTCGAGGAATAGGTGCGTCCGCCACGTGGCAGACTGGCAAGAAAGTGACCGAGGTCAATTTCCTTTTATATACTACTCCGGCAGGGGAAGGGTTCCCAACAGGACCTGTTTTCATGGCTGAATTTGTTGGAAAACACCGTGTTTAACCTCGAGATAGTTGTCCTTACCCAGAGGCATTTACCCACAGAAACCATGCAACTGGTGCAGCAAAAAGGAGTGAGTCGATCAGGTCGAGCGCTCCCCCCATGCCACCTAAAGATCTTCCAGAATCTTTTGTTTTGAGTTCGCGTTTGATAAGCGATTCCGCAAGGTCGCCTGCCATGCCCGATAATCCAACACATATTCCAAAGGTAAACCATCCACCAAGAGGTTGTGCCGGTAATCCATTCTTGAAAATAAATGAAGATTGCAACATCAGCCACGCGGTGAGAAGCGAGCCAGCGAGTGATGCAAGTGCACCCTCCCACGTTTTACCCGGGCTGATTTTTGGCATCAGTGGCATTCGGCCCAAAGCAGAGCCGATGAGATATGCAAATACATCACCAGCTTTTACGACTGTAATGAGGCTGAGTAAAGGAACGATTCCAAGATATTTAGGACCGGTTTGCTCAGGACCCAAGTTGGCAATCGTAACAAGCCGTAATCCAACCATGAATGCCATTGGAAGACCTAGATAGGTTAATACCAAAATACTTGCTGCCAATCGGTCAAGGTCTTGATCATCGTTGCCAGTGAGCACAACTTCTTGAAGAAAAAGTGATCCAATAGCAACTGCAGCAGCCAACGCTGCCCAACTGAGGGCCGCAACGGGCGCGGCATCTCCCGTACCAGAGACCATGGCCTGAGTGCCCACGGCAGCGGCAAGAAATATCGCAACGACTCCGACCCGAAGGAGCCCACCTTTGAGTCTAATTCCCCGCTTCCTGTAGAGAACAATGAACTCATTGACACCTCCAACTGCAAGGAGAATTAAAACCGGAAGAAGCCACCAGCCTGGTAAACCGCCAAGAAATCCAGTGGAGTCAGCCCAAGTTAACCCAGTCAAGCACACAATCAGAATGCTCGAGACGATAAAACGTGAACCAAGTGTTGCGAAGGAGCTTGAAGCTGTGTTCATGATGAGGAAAGGCCTCCAAATCGACGCTCCCGTGACTGGAAAGCGGCAAGCGCCTGGTCGAGATGATGCTCTGTGAAATCGGGCCAGAGGTCCGAAGTGACCCAGAACTCCGCATAGCTCATCTGCCACAGTAAGAAATTACTCAGTCGCATCTCACCAGCAGTTCGTATGAGAAGGTCCGGATCAGGCATTCCGTTTGTTTCAAGATGAGATTCCACACTTTTCTCATCAATTTCATCTGGCTGCAGGTTTCCTGATGCCACTCGGCGCGCTAGTGCTTTGGTTGCTTCAACAATTTCAGCCCGTCCTCCGTAGTTGACTGCAAGACAAAGTCGCATGCCGTTATTATTGCGACACATATCAACCGTTTCGTCGATAGCTGCGAGCGTTTTGCTCGGTAGACCAGCTCGGTTTCCTATCATCACGGGCCGAATGTGTTCGCGCATGAGGAGCGAACGTTCTTCAATCATGTACTGTTCAAGAAGGAGCATGAGGAAATCAAGTTCGGCTTTTGGACGTCGCCAATTTTCGCTTGAAAGGCAATACAAGGTAAGCTGCTTGATATTTCGTCTTGCAGCATGTTCGGTGGCCTTGCGAACACTCGTGACGCCCTGTCTATGGCCTTCGAATCGAGGAAGATTCCGTTTTTTTGCCCAGCGACCGTTGCCATCCATAATAATCGCGACGTGCTGCGGTAAGGGTCTATCTGTCAGTTCGGCTTTCTGCTGATTGGCCGTCCGAGTCGGGTGTTTTTTAGATGGAGTGGCAACAGGGTTATTCACACCGTCGCTCGTTCCTGTTGTGTGTTTGGAGGACATTGTGCAGGCTGGGTGGTTCCACTGCGAAAAATGGTTTGCTCTCGATCTGGCCCAACAGAAACAATTGTGACCGGCCGACCGAGAAGCTCTCCAATACGATCTATGTACTGAATAGCGTTCGTCGGGAGATCTGCTTCATTACGAACAGCCGTTAAGTCGTCGTTCCATCCAGGAAGAGTCTCATATATCGGTTCCGCAGACTTCAGGTCATCAATCTGGCCGGGGAACTGATTTACAATTTTCCCGTTAATTCGATAACCAGTGCATATTCGGAGTTCATCAAGTTCTGAGAGAACGTCAAGCAGCATTACGGCAAGTTCATCAGCACCTGAGAGCCGAGCGGAATACCGCGTTGCGACTGCATCAAACCAACCACAGCGTCGTGGTCGCTGAGTTACGGTACCGAATTCTTTACCACGTTGCTGGAGATGTTTGCCGATATTGTTGTCTTGTTCAGTTGGAAGTGGTCCGCCTCCAACTCGCGTAGAATAGGCTTTCAAGACACCAATAGTTCGAGAGATCCACCGACCAGGAACACCGGATCCACTTGAAACACCAACCCCAGAAGAATTACTACTCGTCACAAACGGGAACGTACCGTGGTCAATATCAAGCAATGCACCTTGAGCACCTTCAAAGAGAACCGGTTTACCACTTTCCACCGAATCCAAAAGATAGTTTGTTGTCTCGCCGACGTAGTCACGGAGTCGCTCTGCATATTCCTGATACTGGTCGAATATTGTCTCGCTATCAAGTTTAATGGCATCACTACCAGTTGGCTTACTGGCTTCAAGAAACTGCCGCTTTACTTTGATAATATGATCAAAAGTAGATCGGAACTCTCGGCGATAGAGATCTCCGAGTCGAATTGCAAGTGAGCGACCAACTTTATCTCTGTAGCAGGGCCCAATACCCCTTCCCGTTGTCCCGATTGCCTCACCACCGGAAAGACTGCCATCGAGAATTCCGTCCTCAATGACATGCCATGGGAAAACAACATGAGCTCGATCACTGAGCCGTAGTTTGTCGGCTACTTTGATGCCACGTGACTCAAGCATGTCAATTTCACGTATTGCACTCGCAGGGTCGAGAACAACACCACCAGTTACAACACAGGTCACATTATCACGAAGGATACCACTCGGAATCAAAGAAAGTTTCCACGTTTCTCCATCGGAGACCACGGTGTGACCAGCATTTGCGCCCCCTTGGTACCGGACAACGACATCATGTTTTTCTGTCAAAATGTCAACAAGTTTGCCTTTGGCTTCATCG
This sequence comes from uncultured Pirellulales bacterium, assembly GCA_965662325.1. Classification (GTDB taxonomy): domain Bacteria; phylum Planctomycetota; class Planctomycetia; order Pirellulales; family UBA1268; genus UBA1268. Next base: position 20,160 of record CBFIHW010000026.1, read on the forward strand.
CCCCATTGCAAACCGATGATGCAGGTTCCGGGCACGCTGGATTCCCCTCACTTTGAGAATTTCTTTTTAGGCGGCGAACAGAACGCCACATTCGTTGGAAATTGAGTCTAAAACTAGGTTTTTTGCGGTCAAGCGGCTGGTGATTAGACCGCCTTAGTCTTAGGGTTTTGTCATCATTCGAGCGTAGCCCCTTAGACCAGGCGGGTACGGAATGTAAGATTCCGTGCTGCGTGAAGCTAAAATTTTCTCAGGTTCTTTTAAAGAGAAGCATTCCAGAGCTCTCAAACGAGAACATATTCGTTAGATTCTGATTATCCATGGTGAAGTACGGAAACGGTCAGGTTTTTCATGTGACCGATGATGAGAGCGGATGTACGCTTGCAGCGTATCTACGTCAGCAAATCAGTGGAACGAGTTGGGCGGTTGCAGAACGATGGATTCGGAATCGGCGTATCACCATTCATGGCAACATCTGCGTAGATGCCGCTCGGCGTCTGAAGACAGGCGAGGTCGTAAAATTTCTTGACGTGCCTGCCGCTGCACCACCTGGGCCGCAGGATGTGAAAATTGTTCACCTCGATGATCACGTTGTTGTTGTTCATAAGCCTGCAGGTATCACAACAACTCGGCATCATGAAGAGGCGGGATGGCCCACACGCCGACGCCAGTTGCAACCAACCCTTGATGAACTTTTACCAGCAGTTATCGGGCGTTTCTTAAGATCTGCGGGACAAGGAAAATGGAAAAGTGGTTTGAAAAAAGAGAGGTTGCATCGCTCCGGTCAAGTGCGAGCGGTCCATCGAATTGACCGTGAAACAAGTGGGCTCCTTGTGTTTGCCCGAACTGTACCAGCCGGAAGGATTTTGGCAGAGCAGTTTCGGCAGCATTCAACTCGGCGTAAATATCTAGCCATCGCTGTTGGCCGGGTTGGGAAAGGCACGATTATGTCGAGTCTTGTGAGAGACCGGGGCGATGGCCGTCGAGGTTCCGCAGAGGACGGAAAAGGAAAGCATGCAGTCACTCATGTCGAGCCGTGTGAACATTTTGGTGATGCATATACGTTAGTTGAGTGTCGTCTGGAGACAGGAAGGACTCATCAAATCCGAATCCACCTCGCTGAAAGTGGGCACCCTATCTGCGGCGAACGGGTTTATTCGGCTCCTTTGGGTTCCGAACTAAAAGATCAATCACTCGCACCGAGGGTAGCTTTACATGCTGCTGAATTAGGATTCATACATCCGGTTACGGGTGAGGAGATGCGGTTTACCTCACAGCTCCCAAAAGATCTAAAAGAAGTCCAAAAAAGACTGGGAAAAATTCATGGTCAAGAAATCATAAAGCCGCCTCACCAACCACCATGTTGCTGATTGTAGGCTGAGGCGGGAATAATAAGGGGCCTTACCAATCCTTCTGGAGATGTAGCGTGAAAATTATTCAAGGGATTCTTGCCTTTATTGGCAGGTTGATGATTTCCATTATTTTTCTGCTCAGTGCATTGGGAAATAAGATTCCAAATTTTAGCAGTGTTGCTGACGTGATGGCGTCAAAAGGTATGCCTCAAGATGAAATCCTGGGAATACCGGCTCATAAATATTTACTGTGTGGTGCGATAGTATTTTTGATTCTCGGAGGACTTTCAGTTGCTGCTGGTGTGAAAGCTCGACTTGGTGCATGCATGCTTCTTCTCTTTCTCGTTGGAGCAACTTATTATTTCCATGATTTCTGGAATGCTGAGGCTGATCAACAGCCGTCCGAAATGATTCAATTTCTCAAAAATCTGGCTCTTTGCGGCACGATGCTATTTATCATTGCCAATGGTGCGGGACCAGGAAGTTTTGATCACCGAAAGAAGTCCAAGAGTATGCGTGGAGTCACCAAGCCTGATAGCCGAGGAACGGACAAAAAACCAATAGAGAATTCGGCCGCAGAGCGTTCCGGAGATCTCACTCATCTGAAGAGCACGACTCCGGGGACTGACACTCGATCGACGCAGCTACCCGGCTAGGATTTGAACCTAGACAAAGGGTACCAAAAACCCTTGTGCTACCATTACACCACCGGGTAGTAATATTTACTCAGTATAGCGTGTTTTTCACGATTCTGTTGAAGCCAAATCCAGGTTCAAATTTGAAGTGTTTTTAAAGTGCTTTGGCATGCATACGAAGATTTCTACCATCGATGTGCTTTTTCTCGTCCCAAAACTGAAGGAAGAAGTAGGCCAGCTTTTTCAGTATATGGATTCTCCACAACGAATAGGTCTAGTCACGATGGTGCGGGCCTATGGTAGACGGATGCGGTAACACGTCATGGGAATCAGAAGGTTGATTTGTCGGGCGATTCAAAATACTTGTTACGGCAAAAGAAAGTTGTTCGAGTTCTATTGCTAGATCTACAGCCACTTCCTGTACGTCAGCTGGAAGAGTGAGTGTTACAGGGGCAAAATTGACAATGCCTTCGATGCCAGCCTTCACAAGATCGTTGGCAGCTTCTTGCGCGCGATCTGCTGGGACAACAACCATCCCTAGCCGTATGCCTTTTGTTTTGACGGTTTCAGATAATTCGTCGAGAGGCTGAATCCGAATCCCTTGAATAACGTTTCCTATCTTTTTTGAATCGGCGTCAAAGGCGGCTTCGATGGAGAAATTCTGTTGACCAAACCCTTTATACCCAAGAAGCGCAAGGCCGAGATTGCCTGCTCCAATCATAACGACAGGCCAGGATTGGTTTGTGCCTAAGATGTCGCGCATGGCGTTGATGAGTTCATCACAACGATAGCCAACTCCCGGGTATCCGAATTGTCCAAAGAATCCGAGGTCTTTTCTTACTTGAGCATCACTGAAGCCGAGAAGAGTCCCGAGCTGGCTGGAGGAAATAGTTTCCTTACCAGCAGACTGCAGCCGTTGCAATTCTCGTAAATAGAGACTGATTCTGCTGACAACAACCTTTGGAACGGTAGCATCCGAAGGCATCTCGTTCGGGCGTTCATTTATGTCGTCGTTCACCATGAAATATCTGCCAGACCCCAGAGGAATATTAAAAGACTCTACCCCGAGGGAATGGACTACCGCAAATTCTTCAAGTCTAACATCCGGCTGTAACGGTTGTAACGCCATAGTGACAATAGAAAAAATGCACCGATTCCGAAAAGAAATCATCCTGCGCAGAGTTTATGGGCGATCTTTAAAGAGTAATTGCTGACATGTTACTGGTCATACCAGTCTGCGTCCGCTGAATATTCAAGGATCGAAGGATTGATTTCTATCGGAATCAAAGACTAAGAGAGAGCGTTATGAACAAGATTTTTGTCTGTGCCGTGATGTCGGTAGCAACGGTGTTACTCAGTGGAAGCAAAGTTGACGCTGCTTATTGTGGTTTAGCTAACTACCAACACGGAACCGCCAAAGTCTCATCCGTGAGTTTTTCGAGAGCTCGCAGGAACTGCAGCCCCTGCGAAGCGTCTGAGCCATCGTGTGCTGCTCCCTCATGCTGTGGTCCCCGGCTTGTCAAGGATGTCATCTACGAGAAGAAGCAGTACACCTGTTACAAAACTGTCTGCGAAAAAGTTGTAGAGCAAAAGGAAATTAACTGCATTCGCTACGAAAAGGAGCAATGCTTCCGAGACGTGGAATACACAGTCTGCAAGCCGGCCTGGGAGACTCGTACAAGAACAATTCCGTACACCGTGTGCAAACCTGTGTATGAGACGCGGACCAAGGAGATACCGTATACGGTCTGCAAACCTGTGTACGAGACCCGTGAGCAGTGCTACACCGTGTGCAAACCTGTGTATGAGACGCGGACCAAGGAGATACCGTATACGGTCTGCAAGCCTGTGTACGAGACCCGCGAGCAGTGCTACACCGTATGCAAACCTGTGTATGAGACATGCACGAAAGAGATACCGTACACGGTTTGCAAACCAGTTTGGGAAACACGAGAGCGTGATATTTGCCATACAGTCTGCAAGCCAGTGCGCTACACCAAGACAGTTAAGGTACGCAAGGGTCACTGGGAAACTGAAAAATGTGAAGTTCCAGGGCCAGTGGTTACGAAGTGTGTCCGTCAGCCAGGTTGTTGGGAAACGGACTGTTCTGGAAAACGATGTTACCGACCGGGGCCAGTGAAAAAAGTACAGGTCCAGTGTCCCTCAAGGACAATCTGCAAAAAGGTATGGGTTCCCGAAATCTGTGAGAAGCAGATCGACTGTGTCCGCTATGAGCGAGAAACCATTGTCAAAAAGCAGTGCTATAAAGTCTGCAAAATGGTTCAGGAGCAAAGAATTAAGACCTGCTGTTATAAGGTCTGCAAGATGGTGCCAGAGCAACGTGTACGAACCTACAAGGTTTGCAAGATGGTACCGGAACAGCGTGTGCGAACCTGCTGTTACAAGGTTTGCAAGATGGTGCCGGAGCAGCGTGTTCGGACGTATCAGGTTTGCAGGATGGTACCAGAGCAGCGTGTACGAACCTGCTGTTACAAGGTTTGCAAGATGGTGCCAGAGCAGCGTGTTCGGACGTATCAGGTTTGTAAGATGGTGCCAGAGCAGCGTGTCCGGACCTGTACGTATCAGGTTTGCAAGATGGTACCGGAGCAGCGTGTCCGGACGTATCAGGTTTGCAAGATGGTGCCAGAGCAGCGCGTACGAACATGCTGTTACAAGGTCTGCAAGATGGTACCGGAACAGCATGTACGAACGTATAAAGTTTGCAAGATGGTGCCGGAGCAGCGGATAAAGACCTGTACCTATCAGGTTTGCAAGATGGTTCGGGAACAGCGATGTCGTGAAGAGTGTTACAAAGTGTGCAAGACGGTCAAAGAGACGCATACAAAGAAAGTGCCGTATTGTGTTACTCGGCCGGTTCACTACACAAAAACTATTGATGTTTGTCGCATGGTTCC
>CBFIHW010000026.1:25158-26205 GCA_965662325.1 uncultured Pirellulales bacterium
CATACAAAGAAAGTGCCGTATTGTGTTACTCGGCCGGTTCACTACACAAAAACTATTGATGTTTGTCGCATGGTTCCAAAGAAGGTTGCTTATACAGTGACGAAGTGTGTTCCAAAGACAGTCTGGCGTGAGGTGCCATGCGAGCCATCGTGTGGATATGAGGACTAGGCGTTTGCAGTCCTTCCCGCCCCACTCTTTGTTGAAAAGTTACGAAAACAAAAATGGCCCGGATCAAGTGATCCGGGCCATAGCTTTTGGGCCTACCTCGAGTTGTATGTTCACGTTATGATTCGGGCTCAATGGATGCTGACATGGCCCCCTTTGATCGTCGTATTAGTTTGTCAGCACCAAAAGCATGAATCTGGTCTCGTTTTAATTCGGCGTGTTCCCGTGTTGTAGTGAGGACGACAACTTTCCCTTTTTGATCTACCTCTGTCGCCATTCTGATTCCTGTTGGCGAGGGATGACCAAAGAGTTTTTGGAGCATTGAGACAACATATTGATAGGTGTGATCATTGTCATTCCACAGGACAACGTGGTATCGAGGTTGCCGTTTGTTAGCCCTCTTTTTGCATGAAGATGGATTTGGCTGAGCGTCCGGAACGGTAGTGGTAGCTGCCTGAATCATTATGCGTATGGGCCATACAAACAGTGTCGAGGTTCAAAATCTTTGTCTTTGAGTATAGAGTCTGGATGAAGCAGACGCCTGTCTGAACTTTTTGAGAGGAGAAATTTGTGCTCGATCGCCGTTTTGTTGCTGACAATATCGATATTATTACAGAAAACTGTCGTCTTAGAGGGGCTTCCGTTGATGTGCCAAAATTCGCAGAGTTAGATGTGCTGCGTCGGCAGTTGCAGTTGGATATTGATCGGCTCAATCAGGAAGCTGGCCGAGTAAGTAAATCAATCGGGAAAGCATCTCCCGATGAACGTGAATCACTGAAGGCGGAGGGCCGTCGACTTCGTGAAAAGGTTTCTGTGCTCCAGTCACAGCAGGCGGAAGTACTTCAAGAATCAGATAGGATTCTACGACTCATACCGAATCTG
>CBFIHW010000026.1:26214-28125 GCA_965662325.1 uncultured Pirellulales bacterium
GAGGTTTCTGTGCTCCAGTCACAGCAGGCGGAAGTACTTCAAGAATCAGATAGGATTCTACGACTCATACCGAATCTGACACATCCAGATGCTCCTCACGGTGGTGAAGAAGATGCAACGGAAGTTCGTCGTGGCATTTCGAGTGTCCCAGCTTTTTCGTTTACGCCCAAAGACCACGTTGACTTAGGTGAAAATCTGAAGCTCTTCGATTTTGAAGCAGGCAGTCGAGTCGCTGGACATGGTTTTTATTTTCTTACCAATGATGGAGTTCTCCTTGAGCTCGCATTACAGAAGTACGTAGTCGACTTGTTAATGCAAGAAGGCTTTATGGTTATGACAACCCCGGATGTTGCTCGTGATACAATATTGGAGGGCACGGGATTTATGCCCAGGGGGCCTGAGACTCAGATTTACTCGATCAGCAACAGTGACTTGTCACTTGTTGCAACTGCCGAGATCACACTTGGCGGTGCAATGCACGAAAAGATATTTAATGTTAATGAACTTCCGCTGAAACTCTGTGGAATAAGTCATTGTTTTCGAACAGAAGCCGGTGCACATGGCAGAGCGACTCGCGGTCTCTATCGGGTTCACCAATTCACAAAGGTGGAAATGTTTGCTTTTACAGCACCTGATCAGAGTGATGCAATGCATCAAAAACTGCTCGATCTCGAATGCAAGATTTTTGATGGGTTAGGCATACCATACCGAGTCGTCGATACAGCAACTGGTGACCTTGGTGGACCGGCCTTCAGGAAGTATGACCTGGAGGCATGGATGCCTGGCCGTGGTGAGGCTGGCGAGTGGGGCGAAGTGACGAGCACATCGAATTGTACGGATTATCAGTCTCGCAGATTAGACATCCGGTTTCGTAAACCAAGCGAAAAGGGGACGCAATTTGTCCACACTTTAAATGGAACAGCAGTTGCAATTAGTCGGGCGATTGTTGCAATTTTAGAGAATTATCAACAGTCAGATGGATCCGTGAAGGTTCCTGACGCGCTAGTGCCGTGGATGGGGAAGCGTGTTCTGACGGCCTAGGGCACTCTAACAAGAATCTCTACCATTTAAGGCCGAATCGAGCTCCGTCAGACTGGCCGCCAATGCCACCTTTTAATGCAACGTTACTCTTCTTGCGAGCCTTCTCTGAAGAAGCAGGAATATCATCCTCGTCGATTGAAGAGTCTTCTTCGTGTGCGGCGTCAGCTTTGTTGAGCGCTTTAAGAGAGAGTGAAAGCCTCTGCTCAGCTGGATCGACGGAAAGGACCCGACATTCTATCTGCTCGCCCTCTTGGACAACGTCAGATACACTTCGAATGCGTCGAGTAGCCAGTTCAGAAACATGAATCAAACCCTCAACACCCGGCTCCAATTTAACGAAGGCACCAAAATCAGCAATTCGACTCACCGTGCCTCGAACTGTTGATCCGACTGAATATTTGGCATCTGCTCTGGTCCATGGGCTCTCGACAAGGTCACGAATGGAAAGACCGATCTTTCCTGTGTCTCTGTCGACTTTCTTGATCATGGCATGAACGTGCTGTCCAATCTGAAGAAGTTCCTTGGGGTCGCTCACTCTTTCCCATGCGAGTTGGCTCACGTGAACACGACCTTCGACGCCAGGGCCAATATCAACGAATGCACCAAAGTCACGGATTGAACGTACGATACCCTCAACCTTTTCTCCGGGTTCCAACGTCTCAAGCATTTTTGATTTTGCGTCTGCAGCCTGTTTTTCAATAACCGCCCGACGAGACAAAACGAGGCGACGAGCGTGGGGAACTACTTCAGTGACAAGGCTTTCAAGCGTTTGGCCGATCATCTCTTCCGGGCTTTCAATTCGCCATGGGCTAATAAGGCTGGTAGGCATGAATCCTCGGATTCCGGCCACGTCACACTCAACTCCACCCT
>CBFIHW010000027.1:0-27443 GCA_965662325.1 uncultured Pirellulales bacterium
AGTAAGCGACCTGTTGTGTTGAGAGGAACCTGAAAAGCTATGCCAGGAGTAGCTGGTGGTTGACCGAGGCGGCCAGCTGGTACCTGAATATTTTGCTCTTGCAAGGCTTTGATAACATCGCCAGCGGTCATATTGCGGGTTGCAAGTTTATCTGGATCAAGCCAGATTCGCATGGAGTAATCTCGGGCTCCAAGAAAAGCAACATCACCCACACCATCAAGTCGTGCAATTGCATCTTTGACTTGAATCAACGCATAGTTACTAAGATAGAGTTGGTCGTATCTTCCGTCTGAAGAAAAAAGATTGACACAAAGAAGAATGCTGGGCGATTTCTTTTTCGTGATTACGCCCTGACGCTTTACTTCAGCAGGAAGCTTTGCCTCTGCAATGGCCACCCGATTTTGCGTCAGTACTTGAGCAAGATCAATATCAGTCCCAAGCTTAAACGTGACATCAATGACAGATTGTCCATCACCAGTACTCTTTGATGAGATGAATAGCATTTCTTCAACCCCATTAACCTCCTGTTCGATCGGGGTTGTCACAGTGTCAGCAACGACTTGTGCAGAGGCACCGGGATAAACTGTTTGAATCGAAATCGTCGGTGGTACGACGTCCGGGTATTGGCCTACAGGTAGGCCTCGTGCAGCAATACCACCGACGATGATAATCACAACCGAAAGTACCGTCGCGAATACCGGCCTGTTAATAAAAAACTGGCTGATCACGGTGTCACCACTTCTTGTGGGGCTGGAGGCTCTGCAGTTTCTTCAACAGGCTGCACAGTACTTCCTTCGCGGGCGCGTGACATGCCAGAAATGACAACGCGGTCGTTCTTGTTGAGGCCTTCTTCAATGACGCGGAGCATTCCATTACGAGCTGGAACGCTTCGTCCAGTAGTCACAGTTCGATACTCAACTCGATTTGTATCGCCGACAACTGCAACATATTTTCGACCCTGATCGATACCAATCGCTTGTTCTGGTACCAACATAGTTCGTTCTGGTTCGGCAGTTGTCATCTGCACCCGCATAAACATTCCGGGTGTAATCAACTCCTCAGGATTGGGTAGCAGGCCACGGCATCGAACAGTTCCAGTTGTTGGTTTGACGCCAATGTCGACAAAGTCAAGAATTCCTTTGTGTAAAAAGAGTTCTTCCGTTACGAGTCGTGCTGACACAGGAATCTCAAGTTCTTTGATATCCCTCCATGTTACGTCTTTACCACCACGTTTTGCGATTGCTCGTTGACGAGCCAAGAGGAGTGCACGTTCATCAGTGTCGAAGTACACCTCGATGGGTGATGTGGTGACAACCGTTGTCAGTCGTGTTGCCGAGCTACCCGTTCCTGTGACAAGGTCTCCAACATCAACTTCACGAGTGCTTACTCGACCCGTAAGCGGTGAGAGAATCTGGCAGTATTCAAGGTCGAGTTCTGCCTGAGCCACAGTTGCACGAGATTTGTCAAGCATCGCGTTGGCAACGTCTCGCTTGGCAACAAGTATCTCGTATTGTTCTCTTGTCACGACGGCCTTCGGTAGAAGATTCTTGTACCGGGCAACTTCACTTTCAAGTTCATTCAATTCGGCAAGAGCTTTTGCAACATCAGCTCGAGCCTGATCACGAATAACCAAGTATGGTCGCTGATCAATTGAGAACAGTGGGTCACCTTTGGTAATTCGCTGACCATCACTGAAATGAATTTCTGTAATAAACCCTGAGACGCGAGCTTTTACCTCAACTGTTTCAACAGCGGCGGCATTCCCATTGAATTCCAAAGGATTTGTCAAATTCTGAATACTTGGCTTGGTGACGATTACTTCAGGAGTGGGTGGTTGAATAAGCGCTGGAGCAGGTCGTTTGCACCCGGTGAGTACACAGAGCACAAGTAAGAGCAGTCGAAAAAAACAGCACGACAGTCGATAAACAGACACGAAGTGAGTACTCCCAACCTTCGAAGTAAGTAGTTCAATCACACAGTACCGATCTTACACGGTGATGGTGTCCGTGACCTCACCTTCCTCAAAAACCCTATTATCGAATGTGGCAGTGCCTCTATGGGAATGCTGGCGTGCTGGAATGAATGATATTTTGAGCTCCATGGTGTGATTCAGAGTGGATGGCGTGAACTCTTGATTCTGGCGGGTATGATAGAGGTGCGTACCATTCTGATCACCGAGTCAGTATTCACTCCCTTTCCCTTCCTGGAACAAGTCCGTGGCAGATTCACCTTCTTCAGCAGATGCCCTTCATCTTTTTTCCCCTCGTACCTCAATTGAACAAGTTGAGGAAGGAAACGAACTTGCTCCCAAGTTTGATGAAAAAGGCTTTATTCCATGCGTCACAACAGATCACGGATCGGGTGAGTTGCTGATGGTAGCCGTCATGAACCACGAGGCACTTGAGAAAACCATCACAACTGGAGAGGCGCATTATTTCAGCCGAAGCCGGCAGTGTCTCTGGCACAAGGGAGCAACAAGCGGGCTTGTGCAGAAAGTTGTCGAGATGAGGATTGATGACGACCAAGATTGCATCTGGTTGCGGGTTGATGTTGCTGGTGGTGCGAGTTGTCATGTTGGGTATCGCTCCTGCTTTTACCGGAAAGTTCCAGTGGGTGTGCAGCGAGACGGTGGCTCGGAACTAGAGTTTATCGAGGCCGAGAAAACATTTGATCCCAAAGAAGTCTACGGTGATGCTCCAAATCCAACGCAGTTGTAATCCAGTACGTGAATGACAAGGCAATTTTTCTATGACTGATGTATCGACAACTCAACTTGCACTCATTCGCCAATTAAAGTTCTGCGCGGGTCACAGACTGTACCGGCACGAAAGCAGATGTGCTTTTTTTCATGGACATAATTATCGTGTTGATCTCGAGGTGGTTGCCGCAAAAGGTGGTCACGAAGTCGACGAAGTGGGGCGAGTTGTAGATTTTTCACTTATAAAAAAGCGAATGCTTGGATGGCTCGATGATCACTGGGATCATGCGTTCCTGATCTATGAACAAGATAAGAATGCCTTGGCCGCCATTCAGATGGTGGAGCCAGTGAAGTATTTTGTCATGCCCGATAACCCGACAGCAGAAAACATGGCTCGGTATCTTCTTGAGGTCGTTGCCCCACATGTCTTAACAGATCTTGGCGTCATCGCCAGACAGGTTTCGTTGTGGGAGACTTCGGAGTCATGTGCCGTGGCCACACGTTCTGAGCATCCGGTGGCTATTAGTCCAGCCATGCCCGGGACAGCAATTATTAAAGATAGTCGAAGTTCGGTGAACTCATGAGTAATACAGAAACACGCGGCAGTCTTGGGCGTTTTCCAACAACTCGGCTTCGAAGAAATCGACAGCATGAATGGCTTCGAGATATCGTGGCAGAAACAAGTGTGTCACCACACGATCTCGTATGGCCCGTTTTTGTACATGACAAGGCAGACAAGGAACCTATTAATGCAATGCCAGGTGTTGATCGTTTGCCAATAGAGGGTGTAGTGAAGGCAGCAGCGGATGCAAAGTCTTTAGGCATATCTGCCATCGCGATTTTCCCGGTTGTTGATTCACAGCAGAAGACCGTCAATGGTGAGCATGCTCTTGATTCAGATAATCTAATATGTCGAACCATCCAAGCTGTACGAGCTGAGACAGGCAATGACGTCGGTATTATCTGTGATGTCGCACTTGACCCATATACAACACATGGTCACGATGGTCTTCTTGAAAATGGCCGTATTATGAATGATGAGACAGTTGCTGTGCTTCAGCAGCAAGCTGTGGTGCTTGCCCAAGCTGGTTGCCATATTGTTGCACCATCAGACATGATGGACGGGAGAGTTCGGGCCATCAGAGCCGCGCTCGATGAAAATAAACAAGAAGAGGTGGGCATCCTCTCGTACGCAGCAAAGTATGCGTCTGCCTTCTATGGACCGTTTCGTGATGCGCTTGGTAGCCATGCGGCACTTGGTACTGCAAAATCTCTTGGCGTTGCAGATAAGAAGACATATCAGATGGATCCAGCAAACACAGACGAAGCACTCAGAGAGGTTGCTTTTGATCTTGATGAGGGTGCTGATTTAGTCATGGTCAAACCAGCCATGACGTGTTTGGATATTATCTATCGGGTTAAGCAAACCTTCGGTGTTCCCACATTTGCCTATCAGGTCAGTGGAGAGTACGCCATGATTCAGGCAGCTTCTGCCAATGGCTGGCTCGATGGTGACAAGGCTATCTTCGAAGCAGTTCTCGCAATAAAACGGTCTGGAGCTGATGCCATTCTGACCTATTTCGCGCCAAAAATTGCCAGACAGTGCTGAAACTCGCCAATTAGACGAAATCAGTCAGGCAATTCAGGAACGTGTTGAAATTTCTGGGCGACAGGCTCGTGTTGACGGAACCCGCATACATTTCTCATGATCTGGGAAGTTTGGAAGTGGACAGGCAGTTCAATTTCCACCATATGATTCAAACCTGTTTTCAAGAAACGATGGTTCCCGTCGTCTTAGGAAGAAACCTCCCTGAAAGGATGCTATGCACGCTTCACGCATTTTGGCCCTAAGCCTTGCAATGTTCGGATGTCTTGCCCTCACGCTTTTCCCCGCTTTGTCAATTGCTCAAACTCCTTCTGCAGTTGATACGGAATTAGAGCGAGTACGTGGCAGTTGGCGAGTTGTTGAACTCGTTGAAAATGGACAGGAAATCCCGGATGAACAGATGCAGTACTGGCTGCCTGGAGGTGGAAATCTGGAAATAGTTGACTACACAATTCTTTTCTCAGACCCAGTTGGTGGAAGCAAAACGACACGTGAGTTTCGAATAGATCCAACGTCGTATCCGAAAAGAATAACAATTAAAAATAAGGATACAGAAACGGGGAAGGGCATCTACAAATTTGATGAGGGTAAACTTGTCGTTTGTTTTTCACGAGATATTTCAAAGGTACCTACTGAGTTTGGTGCTCCAAAAGATTCTGCACGAGCTCTCGTCGTGTTGGAAAAATATGAGCCCAATAACTCAGCAACCCCAAAGGGTGCCCCACGACCTGCTCCTAAGCCAGTTCATGATAATCCCCCTGATATGAGCCAGTGGCAGAGTGCCAAGCCAGCACCTCCTCCGGCTGTCGTACCAGGTGGTGGTGTGACATCACGTGTACTGACTGATGCTGAGGTTCGGGAAATGGTTGTTGGAACATGGCGTATGACAGACACCGAAGGATCTGTTGACTTCACGTACAACGTCGATGGAACGTTTCAGACGTATCGGTATTATCAGATGCTTCGAAACTTTCAATCAGTATTTGTGCCGACTCCCATTTCCAGTGGTACATGGATGGTATCAAATGGTCGATTGATTACACACGTAACAGCCTCGTCACGAGTTGGCCTAACGAATCAGACGCTTACGCCTGCAGTTCGTTCAATCTCTCAGACGGACCTTATCCTTGTTGATAATTTTGGTCGTGTTTCGAGGTCTGTGCGATTGCGCTAACAAGCCTCGATTGGAATCTCACTTGACAGCGTTCTAAAACAGCTTCCGCAGATCAACTCGTCGAAATGGGTGATCTGGGGAAGCTGTTTCCTTTTATTGCGTTGCGATTGAATGCTGCGGAGCTACCAAACATCACCAGTTTGCCCCTTTTCAATAAATCAACGAGCAGACTACGGCTGACAAAGTAGCGCGGCTTTAACGTTTATGCCGATAAAAAAAGCATAAACGTCATTACTTTAGGCAGTGCTCCTATGTGAGATGCCTTGCGCGATATTCATGGAGGACCCAGTCGTGATACGACCGGGAAAGAGAGAACGTCTTTTCGCAAAACTCTGTGGAGCAGTGTGCGCGATTTATCTGTTCTCTTTCTTGTCGTCCAGCACGCGTGCTTTCTCACCGAACGATCAGTTCCCGGCAAGTATCATTCGTGAAACGCAATTTGAATCTGTTCAGCTTCAGCCCGAGGAAATACCGGCACCACTTCCTCAGGAAACCAGTGAACCAGAGAGTCTGGCGGAACCAAGCGACAGCCAGACGATTCTTGCACCAGACCAACCTGGAAATATTCAACGTGGTGCGGGTCAACAATTGGGTGGAACATCTGATCCGAACGATACCATACTGGACCCCAATCAGGTCGGTAACCTCATGACCCGACTTGATGCTCTTGAGGGTGCTGGCGAGAGCTTGCCAATTGTGCGGCTCAGTGGTTTCTTTCAACTTGATAGTGGAATCTATAGCCAGGATACCCTCGCACGCACCTATTTTGGAGACATGCAAAACGGTGTCGGTTTCCGAAGAGCTCGTCTTCAGGCAATTGGAAAAGTTACAGAAACAAATGCATTCAGTATCGAAATGGATTTTGGTCAATCAGGTAGACCAAGTTTCCTTGATGTCTGGGGTGAGCAGTCAGAGCTCCCGTATCTAGGAACAATTCGTATCGGTCAGTTTAGGCAGCCCGGTACCATGGATAGTTGGACGAGCGTTCGACACCTGAACTTTCTTGAACGTTCAGCTCCATTTATGGCTCTTGATCCTTTCCGCCGTATCGGCATTATGGCGTATGACATCAGTGATGATGAGCGTACAAGTTGGGCGTATAGCGTCTATGGCACTGGGCTTACATTTTACAACACAGGCTCTCAAAGCAACTATCGTACGTTCGGCGATAATACAACCGGAGTGCAGATCAGTGATCAAGGCGGAGTCACCTTTGCATCAAGGATCACACACCTTGTTCATTATGATGAACCCTCTGATGGACGATATTTCTTACATGTTGGAACAGGATTCATTTACTCTCAAATTGGTGGTGATCCTAATCCTAGTATTACTCCATTGGACCCATTTGAGTCTTTTGCGCAGAGTTATCGATCGAGCACATTGCCAGAGTTCTTTGTCGGAGATATTTCAGCAGGTGGAAAGATCACTGCAGCTGGAACACCAGTAGTGCTTGATACTGGTCGTTTTTTGGCGACGCATTTCAGCCTGTACCATCTTGAACTTGCTTTTAATCGTGGCCAGTTCAATTTTCAAAGCGAAGTCATGTTAGAGCCGGTACAACAAGCAGTTGGGCCACTTCTTCTCCAGTCTGGTGCATACATGCAGTGCGGGTATTTTCTCACAGGAGAACACGCAAAATACCTCAAGCAGGCTGGTGTTTTTGATTACAACGTGAATCCTTTTACGCCATTTTTTGGTACCGGTCGTAAAGGACGTATACGTGGTTGGGGTGCGTGGGAACTTGCGTTTCGATGGTCATATGTTGATCTTGCAAATCGTGATTATAACGCAGCGAACTATCTTCCAGATCCAGATGCTGTTCTGCCACCTGACCCGCAGTTTGGTGTTCTCAACCAGTCAACGGTGGCAATCAATTGGTGGTGGAATCGATCGATGCGTGTGCAGTTTAATTGGATTCATAGCATGCCATCGTATACGGCACGAACCACTGCGTTGAATCCTCCGACGATCACAGGTCCCATTCCATTCAATATTTTTGCGACACGCTTTCAAGCTGAGTTCTAGGAGTCATCATGCAAAGAATAGTATTCCTTATTTTCTTTGTCGCTATTGGTAGCGTTTGTGCTGATGAAAAAAATGAAAGACCAAACAACCACGATGGTCATTGTGATCTCTGCGGAAGTTGTCAATGTATTCGTCGCATACCCGTTGCCAAACCAATTATGAAAGAGGTGACAAAAACATGTATTCATACGAAGTGTGAAGATGTGATCATACCGGGCCCATCGTGTCTCTGTGGGAAAACGCACGGAAGAGATGAATGTGGATGTTTCTGGTATCCGCTTTGGAAACCAACGTGGGCGAAAGTCATAAAAAAAACAATACCGGTAACGACTGAAGTGACACGAAAGGTTCCTAGCTATGAGTGGGTAATTGAAGAACGATGCAACCACTGCCGCTGATGACAGTGTCATAAAAGAAATGTATCGAACAAATGTGGTTACAATCGGTAGCACCTTGCCTTTAGTCGTACCTCGCCTGTCAAGAAGAACCGAATGATTTCATTCACGCCCTGCTTAGATATGTGGGCTGATTGCTGGTGCATGGCGACCACCTTTGAATGATGAGCAATTTGAATCGGTTATGAATAAAAAAATAGTAATAGTTGAAAATCCAAACGCAGGTGCACAAGACAAGCAATCACTCCTCAGTGATCTGAAAGCCGGACTCATTGCACGAGGCTATCTTGTTGAACAAGAAAGCGACCGAAAAAAAATTCAGGACATGGTGGGTACTGACAGTAGTACAAACGAGGAAAAAATCGAGTGCGTCATATGTGCAGGTGGTGATGGAACGATTGGCTTTGTTGCAAATTGTTCAGCTCCTACAACCCCGTTAGCAATTCTTCCACTTGGGACAGAGAATGTTCTTGCGAAGCAACTCGGTTTTGATTGTGACATCAATCGACTCATGGACAAAATAGACAGTTCGAAAACATTTGTACTCGATGCTGGTGAAGCGAACGGACAGCTTTTTCTCGCGGTCGCTTCGGTCGGCTTTGATGCAGAAGTTGTGCGGCTTCTCAGTGCTCGACGAACCGGTCATATTGACCACACAACATGGGTACAGCCGATTTTACAGGCACTTGGTGGATATCAATTTCCCAAGATTCGTGTTCGGACTGAGGGAAATGAAAAAGCGGTCCATACTCGCTGGGCATTTGTCTTCAATGTGCCACGATATGCGCTCGGACTTCGATTTGTTGCCGAGGGTGATTGTGCTGATGGACGACTCGATCTGTGTTGTTTTCGTGGGGGTCGTTGGTGGAATGGTCTTCGGTATTTTATCGGTGTGCTTTTTGGCTGGCATCGAAGCTGGCGGGATACACACGTGGAGCAAGTGACACATATTTCTATTGAATCCGATGAGCCAGTCCCATATCAGCTTGATGGTGACCCGGGTGGTGAGTTGCCAGTGACAATCCGAGTACTTCCTGGCCGTCTTACGTTCGTTGGCAGCTCACCAGTAGCAGACTCCTAAAGCGAGAGTGCCAAGAGAACGTCTGCAGAAATTTATTGAAAGTTCGTCTCTGACAGAATATGCAAAACTACTTGCCTTTCGGGCGAAATGCCTTCATTCGAGTTGGGTCTGTTTCCAGGTAAGGAGGTGTGGTATTTCCGGTATGGATGAGATCAATGCAGTAAGGAATGGCTGGAAAAACTGCATCAAGACATTCGCAAATACTTTTGGGGCGGCCTGGGAGATTAACGACCAGAGCACGACCACACACGCCTGCGGTTTGTCGAGAAAGAATTGCGGTGGGAACATATTGGAGTGATACCTGCCGCATCAGTTCGCCAAAGCCTGGCAGCATTTTTGAGCAGACACGCTCAGTTGCCTCAGGTGTTATATCCCGTGGCGCAGGTCCCGTACCACCTGTTGTGATGATAAGACAGCATCCATGGCTAGACATGTCTCTGATAGCTGCTTCAACACATTCAACTTCATCTGAAACAATTTGACTTTCAGGCTCCCATGGAACACATAGCACCTCACGAAGATAATCATGAACGGCGGGCCCACCTTCATCAGCATATTCACCACGGCTGGCCCGGTCTGAGACTGTAAGGATTCCGATGCGAATTGAGTCCTCGCACTTTTTCTCTACATCCGGTCCTTTACTCACCCCAGAACACCCTTAGTCTCGAGGAGTTCGATGATTGCATCTACACATCGACCGACCGGGAGTTCATCAGTAGGCAGCACAAGATCTGCTTCTGATGGAGGTTCATAGGGTGCAGATACACCAGGAAAATTACCCAGTTCACCTGCATCTGCCTTTGCATACTGTCCCTTCTCATCACGATCACGACAGACATCCACGGGTGCTGAAAGGTGGATAGTGAGAAATCGCTCTGTGCCAACAAGTTCGGCAGCTTTTTGCCTTGACTGCTCATCGGGTGCAACAAAAGCTGCAATGACAATAAAGCCGGCATCATTCGCAATCTTTGCTACCTCTACAGAGCGTCGAAGGTTTTCACTTCTTTCACTTGCTGAGAAACCAAGATCCCGGCTTATGCCAAGTCGCATGGCCTGTCCATCGAGAACCATAACGGCTCGCCCATCATCGAAGAGTCTGCGTTCAAGTGCCTGAGCGACAGTTGTCTTTCCTGAACCGGTGAGGCCCGTAATGAGGATTGTTATTGGATTTTGGCCAAAACGAGCGCGGCGTTCTTCAATGGTCACTTCACTGGAGGAAACCGTCAGGCCTTCAGTTGCTGGCTCATCGTCCCAATGGGCAGCACCGTCTTCTGGTTCCCGATCAAGTATCATGCCTGCACCGACAGTTCCGTTTGTTAGCCGGTCAATAATGATAAAGGAGCCTGTTGTTCGATTGCGTCGATAGGAGTCATGAGCAATTGGTACAGCGAGAGTGACTCCACAGCGACCTATCTCATTGAGTGCTAGCGTCGGTGCAGGTTCGCGGTGCAATGTGTTGATATCGACTCGATACTTGAGGGAGTTAATTCGGCCTGGTGTCACCTTTCCTGTTTGTTTGAAAAGATATTCTTTCCCTGGAACAAGTGATGTTTCGTCCATCCAGACAAGCATCGCTTCGAACTTCTGATCAACCTTTGGTAGATTCCCTACTCGGACAATCATATCGCCGCGACTGGAGTCTATTTCATCTTCAAGCGTGAGGGTTACTGACTGGGGAGCAAATGCCTCATCACGTTCACCGTCAAAAGTTACAATCGATTGGATACGACTCTTCTTACGTGATGGTAAGGTGATAATTTCATCACCTTTTCGAATAATGCCTGATGCAACGGTTCCAGCAAACCCACGAAAGTCAAGGTTTGGACGTGTGACGTATTGAACGGGAAATCGAAAGTCCTCCATGTTGCGGTCAGAACCGATATAGACCGTTTCGAGAAGATGCATGAGTGGCGGACCCTCATGCCATGTCATCTTTTCACTGTTTGCCACGACGTTATCGCCCTTGAGCGCAGAGATTGGCATGAAGTGCACATCGGGCAGTTCAAGTCTCGCAGCAAAGTCAACATAGTCTCGACGAATGGATTCAAATACTTCCTGACTATAGTCAACAATATCCATCTTGTTGATTGCTACAATGATGTGTTTGATGCCGAGGAGTGACACGATAAAAGAGTGTCGCTTGGTTTGTGGAAGAACCCCGTGTCGCGCATCAATCAGAATAATGGCAAGATCAGCAGTCGATGCTCCCGTTGCCATGTTTCGCGTGTACTGCTCATGGCCCGGCGTGTCAGCTATGATAAATTTTCGTTTTTCTGTTGAAAAATAACGATACGCGACATCAATCGTTATTCCCTGTTGTCGCTCATCCTCAAGCCCATCCGTAAAGAGTGCAAGGTCGACTTCTTCACCAGTTGTTCCGTAACGAGAGGTATCCTTTTTTATTGCGGTAAGTTGATCCTCGTAAATCATTTTGGACTCATAAAAGAGTCGGCCGATAAGTGTGCTTTTTCCGTCATCAACGCTGCCACACGTAATAAATCGCAGAAGTTCTTTTTGCTCGTGTTGGGCAAGGTATTCATCAATGTCAGTTGCAATAAGTGATGATTGGTGAGACATAGACTAAAAGTATCCCTCTCTCTTTTTCTTCTCCATCGATCCCGATTCATCGGTATCGATCAGTCTGCCTTGTCGTTCTGAGAATGTGGTCAGTAGCATCTCCTGAATGATTTCCGGGAGAGTCGTAGCTGTTGAGTCAACGGCACCAGACAGTGGGTAGCAACCAAGCGTACGAAAGCGCACTCTTCGCATTTCTGGCTTTTCGTTTGGTTCTAATTGCATTCGGTCATCGTCGACCATGATCATGACACCTTCTCGCCACACAATCGGTCGCTCTTTTGCGAAGTAAAGCGGGACTATTGGTATCTGTTCAAGATGGATGTACTGCCATACATCGAGTTCGGTCCAGTTTGAAATTGGGAAGACTCGGATGCTTTCGTTTTTCTTTACTTTTGTGTTGTACAGATTCCATAGTTCAGGCCGTTGGTTTTTGGGATCCCAGCGATGAAATTCATCGCGGAAGGAAAAGACTCGTTCTTTCGCACGGCTTTTTTCTTCATCACGTCGAGCTCCACCAAAGGCTGCATCAAAACGATAGGTATCAAGCGCCTGCCGCAACGCCTGTGTCTTCATGATGTCAGTGTGGACTTTGCTGCCATGGGTAAAGGGATTGACTCCCTGTGCCCGACCCTCTTCATTGACATGCACAATGAGTTTGAATCCCAATTCTTTGGCAATGTAATTATCCCGCAACTGATACATCTCCTGGAACTTCCAGGTGGTGTCGACATGCATGAGCGGAAATGGTGGCTTGGCCGGGTAGAATGCCTTCTCGGCCAATCGAACCATAACAGCCGAATCCTTGCCGATTGAGTAAAGCATGACAGGGTTATCGAACTCAGCGGCGACTTCGCGAATGATGTGAATGCTTTCAGCTTCAAGCTGTCGCAAATGGGTGAGCGAGTAGGCAGTCATCGGGTCTCACGTTTGGGAAAACAAAGAATTTCCCGTACTGTAGGGTAAATTGTAGAAACGAAGCAATTCCTCATCAGCCCACAGTTTCTGGTTTCTTGTGGTATTTTTACCGCATAGTTTTTGGAGATTGCGAACATAGGTAATTTAGTGGACTGTTCAACAATATTGTTTGGGGCCTCTTTGTTTATGAAAAAATACACAACATGCCGAGTTGCTCACGTGGAAGGATTCATGTCTGCACTATTTTTTGTAGTTCTTTCTACGATTGGTTGTGCGCAATGGAGTCAGGCCGCCGAACGAAATATTATTGTCTTTGTCACAGATGATGAATCACCAACCTTGGGTTGTTACGGTGATCATGTTGCTGTCACTCCGGCTATCGATGCCATGGCGGCTGATGGGGTTGTGTTCGACAACGCATTTGCAACAACGGCAAGTTGTTCGGCAAGCCGTTCAGTCATCTTGTCTGGATTACATAATCACACCAATGGCCAGTATGGACACCAGCATGACTTTCATAAGTTCGCAAGCTGGTATGACGTTGTCAGCTTGTCACTTCCTCGAGCATTAGCCCGAGCAGAGTACCGAACGGCTCGTATTGGAAAGTATCACGTGGCGCCAGAGGAGGTGTATCATTTTGAGACTGTGCTCCAAGGGAATCCACGCAATGCAGTCCAGATGGCAGATGCTTCTGCTGAGTTTATCAATTCGAAAAGTGAAAAGCCGTTCTTCCTCTACTTCGCTACCAGTGATCCTCATCGTGGAGGTGGACGTGATGAAAACTCTGCTTTGGAACTGAAACCAGATCTTTTTGGAAACAAACATAATCGGGGGAGTCATAAAGGGGTCAAGGAGATCTTTTTTGAATCAGAGGATATGCAGATTCCGGCGTTCTTACCTGATACAGCAGAAACTCGTAGCGAACTTGCTCAGTATTATCAGTCGTGTGCTCGCATTGATCAGGGACTTGCACGACTCGTCGAAATCTTGAAAGAGGCAGATCTCTTTGACAAGACACTCATACTTTTCACCAGTGACCATGGCATGGCGTTCTCTGGTGGTAAAACAACAGTTTATGAGCCCGGCCTTCGTGTTCCTTTTGTTGTTCGTGATCCATATTCAAAGGCTCGAGGAGTACGAACTCAGAGTATTGTGAATCACACAGACATTACGCCCTCGTTGCTCGATTTTGCGGGTGAGCTTGACCAGGTGAAGCAGCGTCCCACGCACTGGGTGTCACCAGCAGAATATTGGAAAAATAAGCCGTATGCGACGAATGAAAATCACGGCCCGCGAAAAGGCATCGAAGCGTATCACGGACGATCGTGGATTCCAATTCTGTCTAATACCGACATCACAATTCATGATGCACATTTTGCGTCGCATACATTCCATGAAATTCAGATGTATTATCCCATGAGAGCCATACGGGATCATGACTGGAAACTCATCTGGAATATTGCACACCCGCTTCCCTATCCATTTGCTTCGGATCTTTGGGCAGCCAGTAGCTGGCAGTCTCAGTATCGGCGGAGTCTCGACGCTCCATACGGCACGAAAACAGTTCAAGAATATATTCACCGTCCGAGGTTTGAGCTGTATCACATTTCAGAAGATCCGGAGGAAGCAGTGAATCTTGCTGATGATCCAAAACAGGCAGCAGTGCTTTTCAGATACAAGGAAAAACTCAAAGCAATGCAGCGTCAATTTGCAGATCCTTGGATTACCAAGTGGGATTACGAGTAGCAGTTATCTTCTCCACAAAAGCTGCAGAGAGAGGCCAAGGCCGGGGTCAAACTCAATGACATCGGTCCGTCCAGAGGTGAAACTGGTTCCTTGAAAAAGTTCACGGTCAAAGAGGTAGGAAGCAAGGAATTCGAGGCTGAAGCCGGCTCCAATTTGTTGGTCAAGACCAATGCCAGCACGCTGATCAAAAACATAGAAACGTTCTTTTTCAATCACTCGATCAGCCAGGAAATAAATCTGCGTATCAGTGCGATAGCCACCAAACAACCAGAGCTTGTCAGCTAAACGTCTTCGAACCATGGCATTTACATTCACAAGTGGAAAGTAGTTAAAAGTAACCTCCCAATCATCATTTGGCCGCCATTCAATTCCAGCAGGCAAACCAATTTTTGCCTCAAGTGTTTCATCGGGCTTCCAGATATAAGCGATACCCGGAAGAGGGTAAGGCAGCTGTGAAGTAGGTGAATAGAAGAGACTAAAGCTCCAGTCATCGCGCTGGTTTCGTGCTGGTACGGTCGCAAAGAGAATCGACATAAGCGTCAGGTCACGACCAGCATGAAAAGGTTTGTCACTTGCTGAACCAAAGAGGAACGTACCACCAATCGTACTGCCAGAGGCAAGAGGACGAATGTGAGTGACTCCGGTTTCAACCAGCCAGAATTGACTGGGCACAGGTTCTGCTGAGTCAGGCAGGATTGCATTTGTTGCCAGCTCGAGTCGTCCAAATTTGGCAATCGCCAACCACAGAGGTTTTCCTTCTTCTGGAATACCAAGAGGCATGGCTACTCGAGCAAACTGTGCATTCATTTGTAGATTTGCTGGTTGATTCACGACCGGTGTGTTCGGAGCCCAAAAACCACCCATGCTCAAGGGAGCTCCCCGACCAAAGCTAGGCTTCTTCCGTCGACTTGACCCCGGCTCGTTCAGGTCGAGGTCGGCAATCGGTTCACTTGCGAATGTGTCCTGCTCAAGATTGAAATCGACCGGTGGGAGAAGATCAATTCGTTGACTGGCATCCCGATGCGGTGTCCATTGATTTGCCGTACTGGTTACATGTGTTTCATAGGGCGGTGAGTCAACAGGCTGAACCCAAACAACATCTTGTGCCGAAATCGTGCTCGCCACGAGGCAGCACCAGAACGATACCTGAAGACGCAAATGATGGGGCAGCACGGTAAAACCACAGGTGGGTCATGAAATGTGAGGGAGACCTTAGCGAGCCTGTCCATAGCGTGCAATTCCGGAACATCCATCCGGCCGAACATGGATGTAATTGTCCTCCTCTCATTCATTTCAAGGTAATAAAGCAAGGCTTTGTTGAATTTTTCGTGTCAATCTATTTCCCCGGACATGCGCAATGAAACAGATCGTCTTCTTCAGCGTAAAACACATGGAGAACAGAAACGGATGGTTGTAGAGGTCTGCTGAGAGTGGGATGGTAACTCTCACAATCGGCTGGTTCTTGAGACAGGATAGGTAGACGGGTCACAGTCCTTATGTCGTAATGTACGACTCAGGTGTCGTGAGAAATTTCAGACAGAAAGAAACGGTGGAGAATGCGATTATGCAAATTCAGAATGTGTTAATTAGTTTCGGTGTTCTGATTTCTGCTCAGGTTCTTGCATCCGGTGATGCGATGAGTCAACCTCTCGAATTGAAATGCCCACTCATCACAAA
This sequence comes from uncultured Pirellulales bacterium, assembly GCA_965662325.1. Lineage (GTDB taxonomy): Bacteria > Planctomycetota > Planctomycetia > Pirellulales > UBA1268 > UBA1268. The sequence goes on from CBFIHW010000027.1 coordinate 15,898, forward strand.
GGCACGAGGGAATGTGCTCTCGCCATATACAGCAAACTCCAAGGATGAGGTTGCGACACTGTTGGGCTTCCAACAAGCAGAAGAAATTGAAAAGCAAATGAGTTTTGAGACGCACAGAGTGCTCCTGTTTCAGTGGGCGGGGTCGGGCCAAGATACATTAGTCAGTACGGTTCGTGATGGAGTGGCGACGTTCCGCTACACGCGAGGGAGAACACGTGATCTTCGTCAGCATGTTCAAGCTTTTGCCATCAATCGGCGGATGACCTGGAACGTCATAGAGTCAGACATGACAGGTCTTTAAATTCCACAGGAGGAGTTTGTCTCAGGACGTTCTTAGTTTTTCAGCCTGACGTCGAATTGTTTTGAGTTCACTCGCGTCCTTGCGGCCGAGATTCCGTAATTGCATTGACATCCGTGGATTCTTTTTCAAAAGTTTCTCGTGGCGGGCAAGAAAATCCCAGTAGAGTGTTGTAAACGGGCAGGCGTCAGGGCCATGGGCAACCTTCGGTTTGTACCGACATGTCTTGCATGCATTACTCATCCGATCTATGTACGCCCCTGTTGCACAGTAAGGCTTTGATGCCATAACACCACCATCGGCAAACTGACTCATGCCGATCGTATTTGGTAACTCCACCCACTCGACCGCATCAACATAAACTGCCAGATACCATTTATGGATGTCTTCCGGTTTGACTCCGTACATCATCGCAAATAGACCGGTGACCATGAGACGTTGAATGTGATGGGCGTATCCGTATTCGAGCGTCTGCCCAAGTGCATCCTTCAAGCAATTCATCTCTGTGTCAGAAGTCCAATAAAAGTTTGGCAGTGACTGATCTGCTCCAAGTGCATTTCGTTGTGCATATTCCGGCATGAATCGCCAATAAATACCACGCACATATTCTCGCCATCCTAAAATTTGTCGTATGAACCCCTCAGTGGCTGCCAGAGGGGCAGATCCTTCTCGGTATGCATTCTCGGCAGCGGAAATAACATCACGTGGGTTAAGTAGTTTCAGGTTTAGAGCAACTGAAAGACGTGAGTGATAGAGCCATGGTTCACCTGTCCATATTGCATCTTGATAGACTCCGAAATTGGACAAGCGATAGGTAATAAAGTCACGAAGTGCTGCACGTGCGTCTTTCTTTGTGACAGGCCAATCGAATTGTTCAAGTGAAACAGGATGTTTATGAAATCGCTTTGATACAAGATCGATAACGGTACGGGTTAACGCATCTGGTTTGAATTGTCTTGGCGGTCTAAGTTTTTCTGGTCCAGATTTCCCAAAACTTCCACGATTGTCTGCATCATAATTCCACTGTCCACCAGCAGGTTCATCCCCATCCATTAAAATATTAAAGCGTTCACGAAGTGGACGATAGAAAAATTCAAGACGTAGCTGTTTCCGCCCTGCCGCATGTTCAGAAAAATCATCAACTGTTGTAAAGAAGTGACGATCGGGACGAACTTCAAGTGGAATACCTGCACTTTTTGCAGCCTCTTCCAGCGCAACTCGAACTCGCCATTCACCAGGCTCAACACAGACTATGCAATCTGGTCGTACTGCTTTTTTTCTGAATCGACTCAGACTTGCTTGAAGTGCCGCCGCAAGCGACATCGGTTCTCGGGCTTTCTTTTTTTCACTGATTTCCTGGTAGTCAACCGTGAACCCGTCCTGTAGTAACTGCTCACGAAAATGCCTCATTGCTGAGAGAAAAAGTGCAATCCGTGCTTTGTGAGTCCAGACATGTGTCGATTCTTCAGCTACTTCCGCCATCCAAATGACGTCTTGGTCCTTGTCTACGTCATCAAAGGCGGAACTTGATTGATCGAGTTGATCACCCAGAACAAGAACAAGCTTTCTACACATCGTGTTGAGACCTTGGGGAGAGGGGAAACGTTCAGAGTAAGTGAGAATCAGTGCGTGAGAGGAGCAGTTTTTGACAAATTTACGTCACTTTTACGAATTTTGGAGAACATCAGTTAGTAATTGGTGGGTTCTGCGGTTTTAAACGATAGCAAGAATCGTAAAGCCGACAGTCCGTCGTTGGACTCGTTAAAAAGGAACAAGCCATGATTGCCCTCGCTGATTCAAGTCGTCGACTTCCAAAATCACCAGAACTATCTCAGAGAAATTCAAAAATTTCTTCGAAGGGACGTGAACCACAAAAGATCATAGGCCTCTCACCTTCTGAAAAACGAAGGAAAACAATTCTCTCAAAAAAAAGGGCAGCTCTTTTTGAAAGGGACATTGAATACATTGGTGGCGATGTATTCCTCGAAAAAGATGCGGATCTGCTCGCCAACTCACCACCAGCAGATGCAAAGATACCACTGGAAAGTTGTTCGTCAGACAAAAAGACTGCATCGAGTCGTTCACTCTCGCCCTATTTGGCTAGTTTGTACCAGACACGATTGCTGTCGAAAGACGAGGAGCAGTTCTATTTTCGCCGAATGAATTGGCTGAAATTTCAGGCGGTTCAGAAGCGAGGGCGGCTTGATCCAAAACGAGCCACAATGAAGCAGATGAAGCAGATCGAAGGTATTCTCGCGGAAGCTGAGACAGTAAAAGCAATTCTTATTACCTCGAATCTTCGCTTAGTTGTTTCGATCGCTAAGAAATTTAATGAGCCGAGCCACTCCTTCGATGAGCTTATTAGCGAGGGAAATGTCGCTTTGATGCGGTCTGTTGAAAAGTTCAACTTTGCTTTAGGCAATCGATTTAGTACCTATGCAACCTATGCAATCCAAAGGCATTTCTTCCGCATTTCTCACAAAGGACGCCAGTATCGCAATCGTTTTGCCTCCGACGATGAGCCTGTGAAGGATCGGGCGGAAGAAGTATCGGATCACGAAGCGTGTTCTCCCGATCAGGTCAAATTTCTGAAAACACTCTTTTCTAAATTTCTGGACTCCCTTGAGCCTCGGGAGCAGCAGATTGTGCTCGCGAGATTTGGCTTCGATGGAGATAAGCCAAAAACATTTCGTCAACTTGGAACAGAAATGGGAGTATGCAAGGAAAGAATTCGCCAGATTCAGACTCGGGCAATAGCTAAACTGCGGGCCATGGCCGAAGATGCCAATCTTGAACGAACTATCGGCGACTGGCTGTAAACTGAAGGCTTCAACTGAAATAAATCCTTTGTTTGGAGTGCCTTACGTGCAGAAAGTTCTAATTATTGGTGCTGGTGGAATTGGTTCAGCAGTGGCCCGGGAGATTGTTACTTCTGGTGGGAAGGTGTTCCTTTCGGGCCGTAATGTAGAAACTCTTCAAAAATGCGCCTCTGAATTAAATTGTGATTGGGGAACTCTAGAAGCAACAGAGGCTGCATCAGTCGATGAGTGTTGCGATAAAGCGTTTGAAAATCTTCAGGGACTAACAGGTGTTGTTAATTGCGTTGGTTCAATTCTTTTAAAGCCAGCACATCTCACCACTTCGGAAGAATGGCATGAAACGATCTCGGCGAATTTAACATCTGCGTTTCACTGCGTTCGGACTGCTGGTCGTCTCTTACGAAGTTCAGGAGGATCAGTAGTCCTGCTATCCAGTGCTGCCGGCAGGATAGGCCTTGCGAATCACGAGGCAGTTGCTGCGGCAAAAGCGGGTGTCATCGGACTTACACGTTCTGCGGCTGCGACCTATGCTCGTGCCAAGATACGGTTTAATTGCGTGGCCCCCGGGCTTGTTCGAACGCCGCTGGCCGCCGGTCTGTTATCAAGTGAGCTAGCCGAGAAAGCTTCTGTCTCAATGCATCCCCTCGGTCGGATTGGTGAGCCAGAAGATGTTTCGAGTGCGGTTTGCTGGTTTCTTGATCCAAAAAATTCTTGGGTTACGGGCCAAATTATTGGAGTAGATGGTGGTCTTGCCGATCTGAAGACAAAAAACTGATGCTGAAAATCTCTATCTCGTTGCCCCCTATCTTTCTGGCAGATGTACAATACAAACTTGTTTAGACATAGTCTGTGCTCAAGGAAATAAAATGGCCACTCCTTTCGAATTGAGTGAATTACCTCGAGCGGATTCAAATGGGCCGCTTGATGAAATTCATCATGTTGCTATTTCTGTCAGCAACGTTGCAAAGTCAGTTGACTGGTATAGAAAACACTTTCGCTGTGACATTGAGTATCAAGATGAGACTTGGGCTCTCCTTGAATTTGGAAACACTCGGTTGGCACTTGTGATTCCAGATCAACATCCACCACATATAGGCTTTATCCATCCCCAAGCGGAAGCCTTTGGTGTATTGAAACCACACCGAGATGGCACCCGGAGTTGCTACGTTGCTGACCCTGCTGGAAACGCGGTTGAAGTCCTTGCTCCGATAGGAACATGATGCAAAATGCCGTTCCGGGTTCTCGTGCTCTCCTTCTTCAGGTGCTTGCAACCAGTGTCATGACTGGACTCATCTGGTTCGTTCAGATTGTTCATTATCCTCTAATGGACGGATGGCCTCACGACGATTTTGGTAAGTGGGAGGTGGCTCATCGTGAACGCACTGGGCCGGTTGTTATTCCTCCCATGTTGATTGAAGGCGTTGTTTCCGTCTGGCTACTCGTGCATCGCCCTCGCGGTGTCCATCCACTTTTTCCGGTCATTGGAATGACCGCCCTCTTGGGAATCTGGGCAAGTACGTTTTTCCTTCAAGTGCCGTGCCATCTGAGGCTTTCAACCGGCTGGGATGCTCAAACACTGCGGTTTCTTGTCGATTCAAATTGGTTACGGACAATTCTCTGGTCATTCAGAATGGCCCTTTCTGTAGGCATGTTATGGCAGTTCTGGTTGGCAGATAAGCCAGGTTCGGCCGATCTTGCGTCCCTCCAGCAGGACTCCTAATCTCCCAATTCACAGCCGCTTGGTAGTTCTTTGGTTATGAGTTTGGTCAGGGAGGTTGTTCGATGTCTGAGTCTCTTTCTATGCTTGCGAAGCTGGTCGAAGGTCAGCTTGTCATACCCGATGTGTTGGACTTTCAAGAGCACATAGCGTCAGCATCGACTTTGGAGACGGCGACCACAGACGCCATAACGCTCATTGACTCTGCTGAACGATTACCAAGTTTGGCCAAAAGTCAGGCAGCGGCTGCGCTTGTTCCGGTAGGCACTGGAACACAGGATCGACCAACGATTGAGGTTTCAGATGTTCATAAAGCCTTTGCAATCATTATTCAATATTTTCACCCTCCACGCACGCGACACCGTCAAGGTGTGAGTCCCCAAGCCGTCATAGACCCATCGGCCCGACTCGCAGGTGATGTTGAAGTCCTACCTCTTGCTCACATAGGCCCAGATGTTGAGCTTGAAGAGGGAGTTGTTATTCATGCTGGAGCTCAAATTGGCGCGGGCTGTCGGATCGGTGCTGGAACAACTGTCTTTGCCAATGCTGTTCTTTATGACGATACGCTTGTTGGCCGAGACTGTATTATTCACTCCAATGCTGTTCTGGGAGCGTATGGATTTGGATATAAGCCAGACACAAATGGACTAGAGCTTTCTGCTCAACTTGGCTGGGTTGAATTGGGTGATCATGTTGAAGTTGGTGCTGGAGCAACTATTGATCGTGGAACATACGGTCCAACAATAATTGGCAGCGGTACAAAAATAGACAATTTGGTAATGATTGCTCATAACTGCCGCATCGGTCGCCATAATATGATTTGCTCTCAAGTGGGCGTGGCAGGAAGTACAACAACTGGTGAATGGGTGATTATGGCTGGTCAATGTGGCCTGCGTGATCATATTCACATTGGTGATGGTGCGGTGCTTGGTGCACGTTCAGGAGTCTCTAATGATGTTCCACCAAAGCAAACGGTACTTGGTGAACCGGCCATTGATCTGAGACAACGCAAGCTGCAACTTGCTTCGATGTCAAAGCTGCCTGAAATGAGAAAGCAAGTGAAGCAACTCCTCAAACGAGTTGAAGAATTGGAACAGAGGTCTCAATCATCAACAGAAGGGTCCTCCTCAAAAGCAGCATAAGATCTGACTTGAGAAGGACAAGCGTCCTCACTGAGTATTTTGAAGTCGTTAGATTAAGAGTAGTTGATAGCACAATGAAAGCCTTGTCTGGGGACGTGAACGAACTGCCATCACTCGACGGAGAACTAGTCGGCATTCTTGCTGGCTGGGGGCGATTTCCAATTGCTACCGCCGAAGCGATTCATCGACGTGGCGGCCGGGTCGCAATTCTTACGATCCGGCATCATGCCGAAGAATCACTCGAGGGAATAGCTGATGTCTATGGAGAGGTAGGCGTTGCTGAAATTGGAAAAGCCATCGATTTCTTTCGTCAGAGTGGTGTACGTCGAGCGACAATGGCCGGAAAAATTCATAAGAAGCAACTATTTCGTCGATTCGGATGGATTCGGCATTTGCCCGATTGGCAAGGGCTCAAGACATTCTGGCCACATTTTGTAAAGCGTAGCAAAGACAACCGTGACGATGCGCTACTTGGAGCAATTGCCGCAGCCTTTGAGAAGTCAGAAATTCGCATTTGTCCGGCAACAGATTTTGCCCCTGAACTATTGGCGACAGAGGGTGTACTTGCGGGTAAGCCACTCTCAAAACGGAAGATGTCTGATGTGGTTTTTGGATGGCGGCTCGCGAAAGAACTTGGACGTCTCGATATTGGGCAGACAGTAGTCGTAAAGAACCAGGCCCCGATGGCCCTCGAAGCAATCGAGGGTACTGATGAGTGTATTCGGCGGGCAGGTCGGCTTTGTCGTTCTGGCGGGATGACAGTCGTGAAGGTTGCAAAGCCTCAGCAAGATGAACGGTTCGATATGCCAACAATTGGTATCGGAACGCTCCAATCAATTCGAGCTTCAGGAGGCAAGGTACTTGTGATTGAGGCTGGTAAGACAATCCTCGTTGATCGGGAGCAGATCACTGCATATGCGAGTCGTTGTGGTATTTCAATTGTGAGTTGTTACGACGTTGGTGGAATACCCTTGCTGGAAAAACCACGCTATCACGTCGCCTGATTATCGCTTTTCATTCTATTGACTGTAGACTTCGTACATGTCTCATTCACTGGAATATCCTGTGCGAATAGTTTCTCAAGCAGTTATTTCTGCAGTCTGTGTTTGTGCACTTTCACTGGCTGCGGATGATGTGTCTTCTTCAAGAAAACCAGAACGTTCACCACAACGTCCACTGGCAATTGATCTCAGGATCGATCGTTCTGTTGAAATCCCGCCACCCAGAACACAGTACATGGGTCGAGAGATTGCACAGACGATGCACTATACAGGAGCCCCTTGGCTTGTTCGGGAGAGCCGTCAGCGTGAAGAAGATTGCCGACTGCTTCTCGAAGCACTTCAAATCAAGCCAGGACAAACCATCTGTGATCTCGGATGTGGGAATGGGTTCTACACACTCGAACTTGCACGACGTGTTGGTCCTGAAGGAATAGTGTACGCAGTTGATATCCAGCCCCAAATGCTTCGACTTCTTGTTGCACGTGCAAGGCAGGAAAAACTCTTTAATATCAAACCGGTTTTGGGAACATTTATTGACCCTCGGTTGCCCAAGGGAGAAGTCGACCTCGTATTTTGTGTTGATGTCTACCACGAGTTCTCTCATCCCGAGAAAATGTTGAAATGTATCCGAGAGAGTCTTTCTGACGGTGGCCAAGTTGTTTTAGCAGAGTTCCGTGGGGAAGATGCTTCGGTACCAATCAAGCCGCTTCATAAGATGACAAAGGCACAGGTCAAAAAAGAACTTGAGCCAAATGGTTTTGTTCTCCAGCGTGAATTCGATGAGTTGCCATGGCAGCACCTCATGTTTTTTGGCGTCCAGAACAAAGAATAAAGCGGACTACTTCTGGTCTATTTTGCAGCCTGTTGCATCACACCGCCCAGCAATCCAGAGCCTTCGTTTGGCGACATATGCATACAGCCAGTTCCAGATTGGGAGTGAGCCCGGAATGTGTAGCAGAAGAGCGAGCGGCCAGAGGAGTGGCAGTTTACGAGAAAGATAGCGAACAGCAGTTGCACCACCACGAGCATTTCCATGCGTGTCGATTACGAACATCTGTTCTTGGAGTTGTTCAATTGAAAGCTCTGGGAAATCGGTGGCCACACTTGGCTCGTGGAGCGACGTGTAAATAAACCGTCGTCGCAAATCAAGCCGGCGGAGGAGTGCAATCTGACGTTGGCAGAAGCGACATTCACCGTCGAAGAGGACCGTGTCTTGCCCTGGATGTTTTTTGGTAAAAATCATTGTACACGGGAGTCATTCAGGACATTGGTTGAAGCCTGTGTGGGACGCCCAGTGTCAGGCTTATTCCTTGATCAAACCACTGGGAAGCGTACACAAATTTAAAATTGTAATAGCTCCACCAGAAATGAGCAGCCACGGTGCCCATTCAGGCGCTGTGATAGAACGCCCCGTGCCACCTGCTAGTGGCACAACAACAGCCGAATCAATGAACAGTAGTTCAATGCCAAGCAGCGTAGCGAATATTCCAATTGCCAGAAAAATACTTTTCCACATGATGGTGCCTGCAGCCCAAATCTAAGTTCTAATGCGATGAGCCCAAAGCTATCGACTTTGTGAATAGATCGACTTACCTAAGGACCTATCTAGAGAAGCCACTCGCCTCGGGCAACCTAGAACGACTGTGATGATAATACAGGTAATGGCTTATTGACTTGCAGCATCAGATGGCGATTCGTTTTCTCTCTCAGTTGGCGTTTGTGTCCCAACAGCGCGGCGTTCCGCCGTCGTGCCAGGTACAAGCTGAGGCTTCCCACTTGTTGTTTCAATGATGTCTTGGAGGTCGCTGCCGTCAATTACTTCAGCTTCGATCAAGCGATTCGTAATTGATTCAAGTGATGCGTGACGGGTCTGGAGAATCTGTCGAACTTGGACAATTGATGTGTCAATTATGCGGCGGACCTCTTCATCGATTTCACGAGCCGTCTCTTCACTATGGCTGCGGGTCGCACCAAAGTCGGCGCCTCCACCAGTAAGAAACGGTGATCGCTGGCTTTCTCGATAGTTCACTCTACCTAGTTGACTCATGCCGTAGTCCATGACCATTGAGCGAGCAATCTCACTGGCTCGCTCCAAGTCATTCTGGGCTCCAGTTGAAATGTCATCATAAATCATTTCTTCTGCAATCGTGCCGGCGAGGAGAACGTGAATTCTGCTTTCAAGTTCACTTTGTGTGAGCAGATATCGATCATCTTCCGGGCGCTGCATGGTATAGCCCAGAGCCGCAAGCCCACGGGGTATGATTGACACCTTATGTATCGGGTCAGTATTCGGAAGAGAATACGCAACTAGGGCATGTGCCGCCTCGTGATAGGCTACTCGTTTCTTTTCGTCTTCGTGGATCACTCGCTTCTTTTTCTCAAGCCCTGCAGTGCCGCGTTCAACCGCTTCGTTGAATTCAACCATTCCCACAGACTTCTTGTTGTTTCTTGCTGCGAGTAAAGCGGCTTCATTCACAAGGTTGGCAAGGTCTGCACCACAAAAACCTGATGTAATTCGTGCCACCTGCTCAATATTGACTTTGGGATCAAGCTTCACATTGAGGACATGCACCTTGAGAATAGCCTCACGTCCACGGACATCAGGTCGGTCAACGAGAACATGTCGATCAAACCTTCCTGGTCGTAGGAGTGCCGGATCAAGTGTTTCCGGCCGGTTTGTAGCTGCCATCACAATGACACCGGAGTTGCTGCCAAACCCATCCATTTCAACCAGCAACGCATTGAGCGTCTGCTCCCTTTCATCATGACCACCAACCACACTCGAACCACGGGTTTTTCCTAAAGCATCAAGCTCATCAATGAAAATGATGCACGGGCTCTTTTGTGCAGCCTGTTGAAACATGTCTCGGACACGGGCAGCTCCGACACCAACAAACATCTCAACAAAGTCGCTTCCAGAAAGTCCAAAGAAGGGCACGCCGGCTTCACCTGCAATCGCCTTCGCGAGCAGGGTCTTTCCTGTTCCAGGAGGGCCGACGAGTAAAACACCCTTAGGAATATGGCCACCAAGGACCTGATACTTTTCAGGGCTTCGAAGAAACTCAACAACTTCGCGGAGTTCATCAACGGCTTCATCAATTCCAGCAACGTCATCAAAACTTATTCCGAGATCTTCTTGGGCATACATTTTTCCACGACTGCGACCAAACGCCATTGGGCTGCCGGCTCCCCCAAGGCGACGCACCATGAGAAAAAATCCCAGTGCCAGCAATCCAGTTAACACCAACATTGGCATCCAGTTTTGCCAAGGGCTCGGTGGATCTGCATACCGATAATCAACTTTGTTGAGATCGAGAATTTTCGACAGTTGTCCCTCAGAGTTCTCACTCGGAAGTTTGGCAGTCCGAAATCGAAGTTTATCGCCTTGAGCATTACCACCAGCCGTCAATCGGCCATCATCAATAGGTCGTAGACCACCTCGACCATCGCCTCCTGGCAGAGGAACCTTTCGTAGTGTTCCGGTCACCTCGAATGCACCAATGACAACATCATCGATTGAGCAGAATCGTGAAACGAGCGGAGATCCTTTTGCTGTTTCACCTGTAACGACCTCTACAAATCGCGGTGAGCCCGATGAATCTTTTTCTTCACCCGCAACTCGAATAAGCCGTTCTAGATCGGTATAGCTCAACTGAACTTCCTGACCATTGCTGAAAAGACTCGCTGCAAAGAGACCAGCGACTGCCACAGCAATGAGAGACCAGATTAGATTTGAGCCGCCGAAAGCCTGTTTCCGATCACCAGAACGGCGTCCAGTATCTTTTTCATCATTTTTTTGATTCATAGACGAAATGTCACAATCGTTTCTTTATTTGGAGAGCCAACACTGCATTACCTTCTATCGTAGGCTCGAAAGAGGCCCGCGACAAATGACTTGCATGGCATCCGGCGACCGGAGTGCGTAAACTACAAATCGTCGTATTTTGACATGTTTTCATAGCTTCCCAGATTGACTCATCCATGATATTACCCGACCGCACTGTGGCTTCTGCCACTTCGATGGCTGTTTCGGGTGCGGATGTCATGAGTGACCGATCGGTTGACTTGCAAATGTCCTCAGATGCCGTTCCTCTTCGTGTCGCGGTCCTGGGTTCAACCGGAAGTATTGGCAATAATACCCTTGAAGTCATTGCAGCATCAGAAGGTCGTTTCAAGGTCCATCTGCTGTGTGCTCATCGCAGTATTGATGTCCTTGTCGCACAAGCTCATGCATGTCGGCCTCGCTGGGTCGTTGTGACTGATTCAACTGCAGCAGAGGCACTTGGGCCGGGAGCGCTCCCGGAAGGAACGGAACTTGTCGTTGGTCCGGAACGCCTTGAAGAACTTCTCGTTGCTCCAGAAGTTGATCGAGTTGTTTCGGCTATTGTCGGGGCTGCCGGTTTGCGGAGTACCTGGTCAGCACTCGCTGCTGGGAAGACAGTAGCACTTGCCAATAAAGAAACACTCGTAACGGCGGGACCTTTGGTCACACAGTTGGCAGCACGTTCAGGCGCGACGATTGTGCCGGTCGATAGTGAGCATTCCGCAATCCATCAGGCGTTGCGAAGT
>CBFIHW010000028.1:0-27415 GCA_965662325.1 uncultured Pirellulales bacterium
TCAGCAGCAACGAGTGTTGAATGGGATGGTCACCCTATCAATTTGATTGATACTCCAGGACACGTCGACTTCACTGTCGAAGTTGAGAGAAGCCTGAGAGTTCTTGATGGTGCCGTCCTCGTTTTATGCTCAGTTGGTGGTGTTCAGAGTCAGTCAATGACTGTTGACCGACAAATGAAACGCTACAAGGTTCCGAGATTGGCGTTCATCAACAAGATGGACCGGACAGGTGCGAACTTTGACCGGGTCGTGAAACAACTTCGTGACAAACTCGAAGTCGATGCTATTCCAATGCAACTTCCAATCGGAAAGGAAGACCATCTTGAAGGTGTTGTCGACCTCGTGGCAATGAAAGCGATCTACTTCGATGGAGAAAACGGCGAGAATGTGCGAGAAGAAGAAATTCCTGCTGACCTGAAAGAGAAGGCCGAAGAGCAAAGGCATGCAATGCTGGAAAGCCTTACGATGTACTCTGACAGCCTGATGGAAAAACTTCTCTCAGAAGAACCTGTGAGCGATGATGAAATTCATGCTGTCGTGAAAACCGCAGTCCAAAGCCAGAGTATTACCCCGGTTTTCTGCGGATCGGCTTATAAAAACAAAGGCGTCCAGCCTCTTCTCGACGCGGTGAACAGGTATCTTCCAAGCCCATTGGACCGCACAGTCTATGCGAAGAAATGGGATAATCCTGAGGAGACATTTGAACTCACTGCGGATGATTCAAAGCCTGCAGTCGCCATGGCATTCAAAATTGTTGACGACGCATACGGGCAGCTCACATTCATGAGAATCTATCAGGGAACCCTCGCGAAAGGTGAGGGTTACTACAACCAACGGACTCAGCAGAAACAACGATTTAGTCGTATTGTGCGAATGCATTCTGACAAACGAGAGGAAATAGATACCGCTGGTGCTGGGGATATTGTTGCGGTCATGGGTGTTGATACAGCAAGTGGTGACACGTACGCAGCTGAAAACAAATACTGCTCCCTCGAAAGCATGTTCGTTCCCGAAGCTGTAATAAAAATGGCAATCAGCCCTACGAAACGAGACGGACTTGATCGGCTGAGTAAAGCTCTGCAGCGATTCACCCGAGAAGACCCTACCTTCAAGGTCGCCACTGATGATGAGACTGGAGAGACTGTTATTGCAGGAATGGGTGAATTACATCTTGATATTTACGTCGAGCGAATTCGTCGAGAATACAAGGTAGACGTTGAAGTCGGTGCCCCAAAGGTGAGCTACAGAGAAGCCCCAACCCAGCCGACCGACTACGACTACAAGCACAAGAAGCAGACTGGTGGCTCTGGACAGTACGCTCACATTGTGGGTGATCTTGCACCGATGCCCGAAGAAGCTGAAGAAATTTTTGAATTTGAAAATAAGGTCGTCGGTGGTCGAATTCCAAAAGAATATATACCTTCAGTGGAAAAGGGTTTCCGTATGTCAATGGAGAAGGGCCCAATCGCAGGCTTCCCAATCGTTGGCGTAAAAGCAACACTTGCAGACGGGTCGTATCATGACGTTGACTCCTCTGACATGGCATTTCAACTGTGTGCCCGAACTGGGTTTAGAGAAGCATTCTTGAAAACAAAGCCTGTTTTGCTCGAACCTATTATGAAGCTCGAAGTTGAGGTTCCTTCTGACTTTCAGGGGGCAGTGACTGGCGAACTGAATAAACGCAGAGGACTTATTGTGTCTACAGAAACTGTTGGCAACTCATCTACAATTATTGCTGAAGTGCCTCTCGCCCAGACTTTCGGTTACTCCACTGACCTTCGTAGTGCAACACAGGGTCAGGGCGTCTTCTCTATGGAATTCTTTAAGTACCGACCAATGCCTGGAAATGTGCAGAAAGAGGTTGTCGAAGAGAGAAAGCAAGCTGAATTGGCTGCAGCAAAGTAAGAACCTAGATCGCAGCCAACCGAACCGCCACGGCATCCCACAAATTAATTCTTGCTTCAAGAGCGAGTCGAGCGGCCTCTGACGCCTCGGCCCATTTAACTGGATCGCTACCACACATTGTTGATACTATTCTTCTGCATACTGGGCCGTGATGTTCATCGTCATGTTCAATGTGACGCTCAAGGTAAAATCGAAATTGTCCCCAGATTTCAGGACTGTATTCCGCAAGTCTTACGACAAACTGTCTGAACATATCCGGGATGACGTCTTCTCGTCCGTACGTGAAGGCTGCAACAATCCGGTGTGAACTCCCTGAGTTGATAATTGAAAACGATCGGTTGACAAATTCTCGTGACTCGTTGGGAATTGTCGGGTCAAGGAGAGCCTCGGACAAGTCCGCTCCTGCCTTTATCTGTTCAATCACTCTGACCATTGGACCTGTGTCAGCACCCGCGACTTCCATACTTCGTAGGTACAGTTCAAAATGCGAGGCAAAGCTACCATTAGGTAATTCGTCAGACTCCTCATCAAGGACGATCTCATTTATCAAACGACGTGCCTCTGCGTCCGAGGTTGGAGTCCATGGAATAGTCACGCAGGACAAATGTTGTTGCACAGCTTTCAATAGGCTTTGAAAGTCCCATACGGCCCATATATGGGCTTCCATAAATGCTTTCATTTTCTGGGGACTATCAACAAGTTTGTAGATGGGGTGTCGAACAAGCCTCTCCCGGGAATCGCCAAGCTCGATTCGGTAATCTGACATATCGTATTGAGACGTTGTACTTTCGGAGGAACTTGTGGCACTAACACCTTCACAACATACCGTTTGTGTGGAGATCGAATCGAATCCGCTCATGCCGAATACTACTTTCATTTACGATTTTTTTGTAGCCACTCTACATACTGTAGCGTGTATTCGAAAATCGACGAGCCTCGGCGATTCGTATCTGCCATAACCGTTTAAAGCGGCAGAAATGTTGTTTTACAGCTTGTCTCGAGGCTTCCATCAAGTTTGTCACCACTTACTGAAGCGGTAGCCTCACCACTTTCACCAGCCGGCATTCTATACACCAGCTCAAACGTCGATCGTCCACCCGACGCCAGACTTTCAATCCCGTCGAAGGTAATTTCAGTTCCATCAATGCGTACACGTGATGGCATTGGATTTCCTACGAGACGTGCCTGATCGGGCAATCGTATAAGTAACTTGAGTGGACCAGTTGGTAAATCACCTCGATTCAATATCGTGCAGACAAGCGTGGTTCCGCTCCCAACCCGAACAGGATCATCAAGATCTGCCAAAGTTAAGCGAATGCCAGTTTCTTCTGGAGATCGAGCAACAGGTGCGCTGGACTTGATAACAACACATTTCTCGTCAGCAACCATCCCTCCTTTGGGCAGATTACTTAATACCGTACGCACACACGCACGGGTACTCAAAAGAGTGGCACTTTCACTAGTCCCAGCAATACCACGAACATTAATTTGCCGACTAATCGTCTCATTGACGGCGACCGGAGGAATGGACCAATTTGCCTTGTTTTTGTCCAACTTATACCCATCCGAAGCTTCTAAGGGTGTAAGGAATGGATCCCACATCACTTCGAGTGATGTTTCCTCTGATGCCGCAGTCCCTACATTCTTTATTGTCACAACAAACTCACCGACACCTCCAGCGCTTAATTCAGATGGTCCTGCAAGCGTGACTTCAAATGCTGGACTCGCTGGTGGTGCTGTTGACAGTGACCCAACGTTCGGCATGGTAACGCTCGGCGCCGCCGTTGATTCACTGGCTCCAGGAGGAGTCGCAATCGGTACAGGGGCCAGTTCCTGAGGAGTCGTGCTATTTTGAGCAGCGGGCAATCTCGAACCCGCCACTTGCCCGGCTTCTTTTGGTCCAGTCTGCTCCAAAACATTCTCTGCCTGCGACAGTGGGGGGCTTGACTGCGGCGGTGTCGAACTTGGCTGCGGCGGTATCGAACTTGGCTGTGCGCCCCCAATTCGCGGCAAGAAAGCTGATCCTGGTGGCTGAGGAACTGAACCTGGCTGGCCTTTATTCACTTCGGGATAACCGGGCCCCTGTTGCATTGGCGGCTTTGTCGAAGGCAATTGGTTACCTCCTACTGCTGACTGAGCAGCAGCTGGTGAATTGCGAGGCACTGCTTCAACACATGCTGTTCCACTTCCCACGGACTTGTTTGCTTGATCAAGTATTTCAACTCGATGGCATTGTCTCCCGAGTTCCACCACCTGGAATTCTAAAGTCAATCTACGAGAAGTGCCGGCTGCAAGAACAATTGTTCCGGCCTGCTCAATGGGGCTTAATGAAACAGCATGACTCAGTCCCTTGTCGAAATAATCAATAACACGAAGCTGTGACAACTGAGTACCAGAGCGGTTCACAAGTTCAACCTCAAATGAGACTTTATCACCAACTGCAGCTTTCTCGGGTCCAGTGAGTAAAACACCCACAGGATCGTCACCATACACCGTACTCGTGTAAAGAAAAAACACGCATACGAATAAAGTGAATCTCCGCCGAGTCAAAGACATGTTTGCCTCTCTCTTGTTTGTTTTAATAGACATTCTCAATGCTCGGGAATTCAGGCTCCCAGTAAGCAAAGGTTACTTTCCACTTCCTGGATTCGCAAAACTGAAATATCACATGTTTGAGAAAACGCCAGTTCTGCTGTCCTTTGTTCAATAATTTAGATTGCTGGCAATTAACTTGTCCCAGCAGAACGCGCACGGCGGACTTGCAAGTAACTGAAACATCAAGCTGTAATGCTATTATGGTGTAGACTCGATCAAATGAATTCGATGGAACATTCTACAATGAACGACTCATTTCATTCTTCGTCTTCCTCTAAAGATTCCAAGCTCTCTGCGAATGGACCTATTGTTCTTCCTGCGCTCCTACTCTGTGACTTTGGGCATCTAGACGATGAAGTCAGACGGCTTGAAGCAGCCGGTGCAAAAGCAATGCATCTGGATGTCATGGATGGCCTGTTTGTTCCCCAGCTAACGTATGGTTTGGTGGTTGTTGAGGCCGTTCGCCGCGCAGCCACTGTACCTATAGAAGTACACATGATGGTTGAGCGACCAGATGACTCCGCAATTCAATACGCAAAGGCTGGTGCTGATATTGTTACGCTTCACATTGAAGGGCTTGCCAAAACAGAAGAAACACTAGCCGCTATCGAAGCGACCGGCGCTCAGGCTCACCTCGCTATCAGCCCCAGAACGCCAGTGTCACATGTCGAGCCATTCCTTGATAGCTGCTCTGGCGTTCTTGTAATGAGTGTCAAGCCTGGATTTGGTGGACAGGCTTTCCAACCATCAGCGATTGAGAAAATACAGAAACTTCAGGAAATCCGAACTTCCACAGGTCGAGATTTTCACATTGGTGTAGACGGTGGTATTTCGACCAAAACCATTGCGTCTGTCGCTCATGCTGGAGCTGATCTCATAGTGGCAGGTAGCGCCATCCTCAGGCAGACCGATTATGCAGATGCATTACAAGAACTTGAGGATTTGGCACGAAAATCGAAGTGAAGACCGGAACCTGACAATCATGGTAGCCATTTAATCACCACGATTGGTAATCTAACGTCATCAGGCGTTACTCAGCCCAGCCTTCAATAAAGAGAATTTAATTGGGCCACATAACCCAACCCGGAACACAGGAATGAAGCAGAAGCAATCTACACGAACGGACCACACTCCGGAGTCGGAGTCTTACCGAAATCAGCAAGACGCTTCTCAGCAGCCATCAATGAACGAAGGCCCAAGAATGCCTGGGCCTCGTCCCAAAAGAGGTGTCCCTGAAGGATTATGGCTGAAATGCAACGGATGTCGCTCAACGATATATCGAAAAGAAGCTGAGCAGATGCTTAATGTTTGCCCCCAATGCGGCTTCCATTGGTACGTTTCCGCTAAGCAAAGAATAGAACAACTTTTTGATCCAGGAACATTCGAGGAATGGGATGGCGGACTGCTGCCGACCGACCCACTGACTTTTAGTGACAAAAAATCTTACGCAAAACGAATTGTCTCTGAACAAAAACGGACTGGGCTATCTGACGCTGCTCTAACTGGAACCGGAATGATTCGTGCACGACGCGTGGCCTGTGGCGTCACCGACTCTTCCTTTATCATGGGCAGCATGGGAAGTGTCGTCGGGGAAAGACTGGCGAGACTTGTTGAACGCGCCACTACAGAATCCCTTCCGCTCATAATCATAAGTGCTTCTGGTGGTGGAGCGCGAATGCACGAAGGGATATTGTCTCTTATGCAGATGGCAAAAGTGTCGGCTGCATTGGCTCGTTATTCGGAGTCTGGCGGGCTCTTTATCTCGGTACTAACAAACCCAACAATGGGAGGCGTGGCTGCCAGCTTTGCCTCTCTTGGTGATCTTGTATTTGCCGAACCACGAGCACTCATTGGGTTTGCTGGACCAAGAACAATCAAAGCAACGATCAGAGTTGAACTTCCTGCAGGATTTCAAACAAGTGAATTTTTACTGGAGCATGGATTCATTGATCGAATCATCAGTCGCCAGAATCTAAAAAGTGAAATTGCACGAGCAATTGACTACTGCGGTGGCTAAATCAATGCAATCGCTCAGTACTGCAGCATCATCTTTGTCACAAGAACAAATTCTTCTCTGACAATCCGACGACAGCGTGTGCATATAGCTCAATGTGCACATGCCGATATGACATAAGATGAAGATTGGGCTGATACTACTCTTGCTCTGTCAGCTCGGCTACCTTGCTCATGAAATGAAAAACAGAAAAACCCGAAAAACTAATGACGGAAAACTCTACTTCTGGCTTTCGTCACCTGCCAGTCAGGAAATCTTTCAACTGCTCTGTGACTCGAGGCATCGCGTACTCGGGAACACCTCCTTCACAAAGCACACTTTGTTTTGTGCGTTATGCTTTCGCCTGTGGGATATTTATACCGTGATCCCGAAGCTGGAAGAGAAGTCGCCCCCCCCTTTTGCTTCATATCATTCCACAAGAGGCACAATTGACCTCCGTCGAGCACCAACAGCAGGAACCGACCGTGTACTCGTCTTACCAGCCCTTAATAACGACTTTCAAAACCAGCGAAGGCGCCATGGATAATTGATTCGGAGCCTGTTGCAATCCCTCGAAGGCTTGCTGATGAGGCGGGTAATGTTGACGGCCACTGTCCATCAGCTTGTGCTATGTTCCCTACTCCTACTACTCGATAACCCAGCCAAAGACTCCATCTTTCGGTGACATCCCACGCTACAGACGTATCAACTGAACCCAACCAAGAAAACACGTCAACCGCTGAACGGACATTGTCCGATGGCCCTCGACTTTGAATTGACCTATTGCTGGTTGCGTTTCCAGCAAGCAGGAACTTAGGAACGATAACAAACCGCATTCTAGGTGCAATCTCCCAGTCAAACCGACCCCCAAACTGCCCGCCAAACAAATTGTTGTTTGTTGCTGTCTGAAGTTCATAGTTCGATGGTACATCGAAAATTAATTGATCTTCGAGCTGGAAAAACCGAAATCCTGCTAACCACATCCAATGGATACGCTGATTGCCCTGATGAAACTCTGGACGATCTTGTGGTGCATACAGCCAATTAATTTCAATATTATTTATGGTATCTGCTCGTGTTAACACCCCAAGAGTTGGTCCTGTCTGCTGAGCGGATGACCCCAAATTGTAAACACCCCAATAGATAAACTCGACGGCGTGCTCTTGACGATCACCGAACCATCGACCAAGCCTCAAGTCCACACCACCTGGCCAGCTTGTTGAAGCCGACCGTGTTGAAACCGCAAAGTCTGGCGGCGTTGACGTTGCACCGTCAGGAAGCGATCGCGTCATAACCAAGCCACTTGCGCTAGCAAACCATCGTGGCCAGCATTGCTTACTGGGCAATCCAATACAGGATGAATTCCCGCCGTACCTTTGACACCAATCGTCCTCATAGAAATCACAGCTTTCGGCATCAATATTGACAAGAAGTGTTGGGACAGTCAGTTCTCCTGGAACCAATAAAGGCGTCTCGATTAATTGACCAGAATCGTCAAGAACATACTCATCTGCTTTGAGGTATTCTGACTTACAAATCAGACTGAATAGTACGAGTGCGATGACCACTTGATATGATGTGCGCATAGATACAGCTTGGGTAACTCCCCAAAGCAATGTGCCATGAATAGGATTTCTGTTGTACAATTGCGAATAACCTAAAAGCACTCGTGGCCACACACGCGGAGTATTGCAACTAAACGAAGGACGGTGCAGTACCCTTGAACAGCAGAGCCTTTAAAAATAGTCGTTAAAACGCAACCGCGGTTTCATCAAATAACTGCTCAATCCGCTACCTAAAACAACCAACTTCCCTGAATTGCCGAGATACTTCTATGGGGGTCTTCTCTGAAAAAACAAGCCCTCTACTTACGCGGATTGGAGCACTCCAATGGCTTGAAAAGAGATCAAACTTTGAGCAACTACCAGCTGAACACGATCGTAAAACGGCATTTACGCTCACGCGTATGCGAGCTTTACTAAGAGCGATCGGTAACCCAGAGCGTAACTTTCCTTCTGCGCATCTTGCTGGCACCAAAGGCAAGGGATCGACAGCTGCTATGTTAGCAGCAATAGTACAGGCTTCTGGCTACCGAGTTGGCTGCTACCTCTCGCCTCACGTTAACAGAATTGAAGAGCGAATTTCCGTTGCTGGCAAACAGATATCTTCTTCAGAATTACTGGCAGCCTTCCGCAGAGTTATTCCAGCAGTCGAAAAACTTGATCAGGTGGCATCTCGTGAGAAAACGACCGGTCCAACTTGGTTTGAAGTTCTCACAGCTGTCGCATTTACTCATTTTGAAAAGGCACAGGTTGATCTTGCTGTAATTGAGACCGGGCTTGGTGGACGACTTGACGCAACAAACCTATGCAACCCCGTTGTTTCTCTCATTACCAATATCAGCCTCGATCATACCGATGTCCTCGGAAATACAATCCGTGCCATTGCTGCTGAAAAAGCAGGGATCATACGGCCAGGCGTCCCCGTAGTTTCAACGGCAATTCACCCCGATGCATCGCATGTGATTATTGACAAGGCACGTTCACAACGAACAAAACTCTTCCTCTTCAAACGTGACTTTACAATCAACCAAGCCAAGAATGCAAAACCAAGCAGTTCCTGTCTAGAGGCTTTGCATTCCTTTGAGATTAAGGCGCCGCCTGAATCACAAGGCACTGTTTACAAAACTGCAATGGCGGGTACTCACCAAGCAGAAAATGCTGCATCAGCAATTATGGCCACAAAAGTACTTGCTGAAAAAGGATTCCAGATCAACAAGCAAGCGATCGCTGCCGGCCTTCAAAAGACTCGCCTTCCTGCTCGTATAGAGTGGATTTCAGATTCTCCTCCCATCGTTCTGGATGCAGCACATAACGTTGCTTCGATGGAATCCTTAGTGAAAACATTATCTGATCAAAGAAGTTTACCGAAGAAACGAGTCCTCGTTTTTGCTGCGAGCGCT
The DNA here is from genome assembly GCA_965662325.1 of uncultured Pirellulales bacterium. Lineage (GTDB taxonomy): Bacteria > Planctomycetota > Planctomycetia > Pirellulales > UBA1268 > UBA1268. The sequence goes on from CBFIHW010000028.1 coordinate 9,456, forward strand.
GACAAACAACTTGGCAAAATGCTGCGGGCTAGCAAAGCCTATTTCACCGACATTGTCCTTACACGATACGCTACAAATCCTCGAGCCGCTACGATTACACGACTGCGTAAAGCAGCTGCTGAGGGTGGGTGGCGAGATCCCCACGTAGCTGCCTCTCCTGCAGAAGCTGTAACGGTTGGCAAACAACTTTCAGGTGGAAAAGGCCTGCTGTGCATAGCGGGCAGTTTTTTTCTGGCTGCTGAAGTTCGAGCGGCACTGACCTCACTTATTAATTCATGATGTTAAGGCAAACTACTCTCACCATCGAATACTCAAAGTTACTTTTGCAAATCAAAAAGTCTGAGGGCTCGGCCGAGAACAGGGTCTGCATTTCTTGGCAACAATCCACCTGGATCAAGTGCCCCATTAGACTGAGCAGAACGAACATGATCTCGATCTTGTCTCCAAGTAATCCAGTCCTCGAGTTGCTTTCTGGTAGGTGAAAAAGCGTAGTTTGAATCAGGCCGAACGCCCCATGCATCTGAGTCCCGACTAGTACTTGAACGATTAAGAGAATCGCCACTTGGTCGCTGATATTCGTTCGTTGTAAGCCGAATGGCTCCCGGACCACTTGAAAGTTTCGTTATTGTTTGCACAGATGCATTACCGAAAGAACGGCTACCAACAATAGTTGCGCGCTTGTGATCCTGAAGACAGGCTGCAACTATTTCAGCGACACTTGCGGTAAATTCGTCAACGAGAACGGCGATCGGTACACCTTTAATTTTTTGGCCAGGATTTGCGATCCATCTTTGTTGAGGCTGTTTGCGATAAGAACGATCCTTAAATCTGTCATTCGCAACTGCGACGATTAATCCGTCCTCAAGAAAAAGATCAGAAACAGCAATACCTGACTGCAACACGCCGCCAGAATTACCACGCAGATCAATAACAAGGCCTCTGGGATTTTGCTCGATTACAAGCTCTTCAATCAGCTGGGCAACCTCAAGATCTGTCCGATTGCCAAAATGACTAATTCTGAGATATGCAATGTTCGGCTCACCTTCCAGCCACCAATCCCACTTGCCACCAGGCAAACGGCGGTCTCCTCGCACACTCTCAATTGTAATATTTTGGCGACTGATAGTAATGTCTTCAATCGCTGAGAGATCATTCTGGCCGACTCCTTGCTTTTTGATACAAAGATTGACCTTGCTTCCTACTACGCCACGAAACTGAGAAACTATTTGGGAAAGAGAACGTCCGCTTGTCTCGATATCATCGACACTGATTATACGATCCCCAGATCGAATACCTGCCCGCCAAGCAGGGCCACCATAAACGGGAGCCACTACAACAATATCTCCTGAAGATGACTCGGTATCGAGTTCTACACCAATACCTGCAAACTCTTTCTCAGAGTCTCTCTCATAGTTTTGCAACTTTGATGACTCTATGAATTCAGATCGCTCATCGAGTTCACGAAAGACGCCCTGCATTGCTGCCTGAAAGAGTTGCTCTGAATCAACAGTTCGAAAGTACCCCTTATCAATACGCTGGATGACTTCAGCAAAACGCTTTCCCTGACCAGTTCGATCCTGAGCAGCGCAGGCGAGGAGGCACCCTGGCACAACGATCGCGACAATAAGAAGATTTCTTCGGTGCATTACAGTATTTCACCAGCAAAAGGCCCATCATGACAACCGCTTTCACTAAAAATTAAATGATAGAAGGCAAAATACACACACGGCTTCACCCTCCAGAAAAACAGGAGACTGCCTGTCTTAGGACATGCCAAGAGTTAAATAGGGCAATTTACAGTCATTGGGAACAGTCTATTCCTAGGTAAACGCGCAATAAGAATGAGTAATTCTCGAAAACCGTGAGAATTCTGTGCAGACTGAATCATTCGGCAGAAGCGATCTGGAACAGAATTCCTCGCTTGTTTAGGGTCTGCGGAGTTATCCGAATTCCTCAGCGTTAGGAGCCATGTTCAATGGCACGTCGATCAAAATCAAAGCATCGTAGAGAACAGCAAAACGATCCCCTAGAAGCCCTCCGTCCACTCATTGTGCTGGGGTTGTTAGGCATGATCCTATATGGCGCCTATTCAATCATTCAAAAAGGCCCCAAAGAAACGAACCAAGAATGGCACCCTCCGGGTACAACCCACGCCACAACGTCTGATGCACCTCCGTTTCAACCATCAGTACCTACGCCGCAAGTATCCACACCACCTTCAGTGGAATTGGAAAGCCCTCCTAATGCACTCGCGAGTCTTCCTCCTACTCAAACACCACCTTCTTCAGTGCCCCTCGACGCACAGAGGTTGGCAACAGATCCGTCTGTTTCTGCCAACACCGAGCAGATGCCACCAACATATATTAATGCTGTCCCTGCCGTTGCCCCTCAGTCGCAATCGCCTGATGGCGCTACCGGCATAGTGACGAAAAATATGTCGGAACAAAAAGATTCAGCTGCTTTTACTGCCGCGTGGACGGATGCCCACAACAAGCTTGAAGCTGGTCGATATGCCGAAGCACTTGCCGTTCTTTCTGTATGGTATGACGACCCTTCTCTAAGCGTTGAAGAAAACCACCAACTTGAAAGACTTCTCGGACAACTCGCCGGAACCGTTATCTATTCGACGCAAGACATGCTGCTACCACCGCATACCGTGGCTGATGGAGAGACACTTGAAACTATTGCCAAGCCACTCAATATCTCTTGGAAACTTCTTTCAAAAATAAATGGTATCGCCCCCAATGAACTTACAACTGGCCAGCGGATCAAAGTTCTACGAGGTCCATTCGATGGCGTTGTAAGCATTTCAAGACGCAGAATAAGTCTTCAAGTCGGTGGTCGCTACGCAGGAACCTTCCCTGCCGCCATCGGCAAGGGCTTTGTAAGCCGCACAGGATCATCAGTGAAATTGATTGATGTGCAGCAGGACACAAAGCCTCAAACCGTCCAGACAGTTCCAGTTGGCTATCAGCCAGCAGTTCAAGTAGCAATTATTCTCGATGACGGATTAAGTATTCGCCCAGCCGATGATCCGAGTTTTGTCATGAAAACACCAGAAGACAATGTACTTCTCGTATCATCTGCTGACTTCAATGATTTAGCTGGCATTCTTGGCCAAGGATCACAATTGCTTGTTCGAGAATAGTGATTTTTCGCTGTCCAGCCAAATTTCTGTGAAGGTATTACCTTTGACGGTCCGAAGAAAGATTCGGGTTGTTTGGGAATTGAGGGGAACAGCCGCTGGATTTAAATATGTCTTGCTTGAATAGGTAGGGGAGGCAGATAGGTGTATCTTCAAAAGGAGCCAGGCCGAGAACTCTCTTTCCTTCTAAACCTACTTGTGTCATCCAGTATTGTTTTTGCAAGTAATGGGTGCACCATGTGCCCGTCACCTTTTGATTACTCAGGCACAGTACCGGGCTCTGCAAATCAAAATGATTTTCGAATACGGGCAAATGGTATTCTTCCCATTTGGAGGCGACCAAAACCGTGGCCTCCTGTTGTGTCCCGGGAGTCGGAAGAGCCGCGCTTAGCGTCAGGTGAGTCTGTCAATGACAACCCTGCGGTATCTCGCGTAATCATAGCAACGGCTGACGAAGAGATATCAACCGTCCAACGAGACACTTCGGTTCTTATTGAGCACTCACTTGAAGCAGTACCAGCAGACAAGGACGAACAATCTGCGAAAAACAACTCCGATCATTCTGAAACAGCTACCAAATGAGTTGGCACACGCTCTCCTACAGATTCATAGCGAAAGGAGCGAGTGAATCACATTTTGGCCCAGTATTAGTCTGAACTGGAACATAAGGCTGGCTTCCAGTCATTGTGTAGCACCGCATTTTTCGGCACGACAATCACGCCATCCCGAATGGTAAACTGCTTGCTCTCAGGCAGTTCAGTCAGTCCACAATCATTGATGACTTTGGCACCACTTCCAATTCGCACATTTTTATCAATGATTGCCTTCTCGATAATGGTTCCGTCACCAATTCCTAAAGGCGGTACATTGTTAGATACGTCCACCTCCAGATGCTCTGGTGTCTCGTAATAGTCGTTTCCTAGAACAACCGAGTTACGGATAACTACGTCTTTTCCAATCTTGCACCGTAACCCTATGACACTATTCTCAATTACAGTGCCCGCGCCAATAGTACAGCCATCTGAAATGAGGCTCCCTTGCACACGTGCCCCGTCCACTCGAGAAGGTGGCAAGAATCGAGCTCGTGAATAGATAGGCGCGTGTGGCGCAGCTAATTCAAATGGTGGTTTCGATGACGCGAGATCAATATTGCATTGATAGTAAGATCGGATTGTTCCAATATCTTCCCAGTACCCATCAAAAGGATGGAGCTGAACATGCTTTGCACGAATTGCAGCCGGGAAAACCTCCTTACCGAAATCTTGATAATCGGTTTTCAGTAATAAATCCAACAAACAGTCGCGATCAAATAGATATATTCCCATGCTAGCCATGAGGCTTCGGCCCGCTGCTTGAATGCCAGCCTGTTCGATCCATGCTGGATCAGTTCGAACTAAATCGAGTTCAGCAGCCGTTTTAGGTTTTTCTAGAAAACCCTCCACCCGGCCGGTTGAATCAAACCGCATAATTCCAAATGATGACGAAACGTCATCAGCGACAGGGATTCCAGCAATTGTCACATCCGCGTTATTTGCCTCATGGGTTGCCAAAAGATCGGCATAATTCATTCGATACAACTGGTCACCAGAAAGTACCAATACCTGTTTAATATCAGAATCTTGAAGCAACTTGATGTGCTGCCGAACAGCATCCGCCGTACCTTGATACCAGGCCATCGCTTCGTTGGTTTGTTGTGCAGCCAATATTTCGACATAGCCACCACTGAAGGCGTCAAATCTATATGTTCGACGAATATGCCTGTGCAGACTCACTGAATTAAATTGGGTCATCACATAAATTCGTTGCACCCCGCTGTTAATACAGTTAGAAAGCGGCACATCGATAATTCGATACTTACCAGCAAGAGGAACCGCTGGCTTTGAACGATCTCGTGTCAAAGGGTAAAGCCGCGTCCCACGACCTCCACCAAGTACCAAAGCCAAGACATTACGTACACTCATCCGATGATTCTCCGCGTTGAGGGTGCCTCAACAAAATTGCAAAGCGGATATGTGGCACCACAAATCCCCTCCAACACATGCTACTTTGCTCTGGCCTCAGGACCAAGTAACCCTCACTGAAAACTGACAAACAGTCTCATGGAATAGGCTATTCCGTGCCAGTTTTTCCGAACACCACACCTGTATCATTTATCTCTTCGATAAACTCATGAAGGTCTGTTATTACTTGATAACGAAGTTCACCATCCGACCGGGTACAGCAACCACTTTTACAACCGTCTTTCCAGCGAGTAACGCTCCGATTTTTGGCTCTGACAATGCGGCCGTTTCCAGCCCAGCGGCATCTGTACCTGTAGGTACGGTGATACGCGCACGAAGTTTGCCCTGAACTTGTACCGGAATCTCTATGGTGTCGTCCTGAAGCCAACGCCCCTCTACAGAAGGCCAGGGAACCAACGAAACTGGACTTTTGTTTCCTAATATGGTCCAGAGTTCCTCTGCTAGATGAGGTGCAAACGGTGAAAGAACCGAAACGAAAAGAGAAAGCATTTCCCGTGGGCGCTCTTGAAGTGGCGTGGCAAAGTTAACAAATTCCATCATCTTTGCTATCGCGGTGTTAAATGAGAGTGATTCGATATCCGATGTCACTTTGTCAAGCATGCGATGTGCCGCTCGCATCTGTTCATCAGTAGGCTCTTTCTCTGTAACTTGCGGGGCAAGCTGAACATCTTCAGCTCCCTCGTCAACCACGAGCCGCCAGCAACGATCAAGAAAGCTTCGAACTCCTCCAACACCGGATGTACTCCATGGCTTCGTTGCCTCAAGAGGCCCCATAAACATTTCATACAGTCGCAATGCATCGGCTCCAAACTCACGGACAATTTTGTCTGGATTAACGACGTTTCCACGACTTTTTGACATCTTATACGCTCGGCTCTCCACACGTACGTGCGGTGCATCCCGAAGCACAAAATGCTCACCCTGCTTGTCTACATTTTCAGCAGAGATCTTCATCGGAATGTCTGAGCCGCTCTGCTGGCCTGCTGAAACCCAACCACCTGAACTTCCCCGATACCCAGTAAACTCAACCTCACCAAGAATCATTCCTTGATTCACCAGCCGAGCAAATGGTTCAACTGTAGAGACGTACCCCCTGTCATAAAGCACCTTGTGCCAAAAGCGGCTATAGAGGAGATGAAGAACAGCGTGCTCAGCTCCACCCACATACAAATCAACAGGCATCCAGGCCTTCTCAATCTCTGGATCAATGAAGTGCTCATGATTTGTAGGATCAAGAAATCTCAGATAATACCAGCACGAGCCAGCCCATTGAGGCATTGTATTCGTCTCTCGACGGTATTTTTTACCGTCTCGTTCAACGTACAGCCAAGCATCATTGGCTCGAGAGAGTGGCGGATTAGGTGTCTTGTCCGGCCGAAAGTCATCAAGCTCAGGAAGCGGCACCGGCAACTCGTGTGGCTCAAGTGGCCGAACAATACCTGTTGGCTGACCTGACTCATCAATCTCGTGCAAGATGGGAAATGGCTCGCCCCAAAACCGCTGACGACTAAAGAGCCAATCACGCAATTTATAGTTTGTTGCCGGCCTCCCAAGACCTTTATCGAGTAAATCTGCAGCCACTTTTTCAATAAAGTCTTCACTGCGCATACCTGTATATTGCCCAGAATCGACTGCTCTTCCGTACCCAGTAAATATGTCGGTGCTCTCAGTCGTGTCATCTATTGGCTCAACAACCGAAACGATCTTCAACTTGAATATCTGAGCAAATTCAAAATCCCTGCTGTCGTGGGCTGGCACTGACATAATTGCACCTGTGCCGTACGAAGCGAGCACATAATCAGCCACCCAAATTGGCACCGATTCACCAGTCAATGGATGGATGCAGTATGAGCCCGTGAAGACACCTGTTTTTTCTTGCGCTAAGTCTGTTCGATCAAGATCACTCTTATGACATGCAGCCTCACAATACGCATTCACCACATCTGCTTCTTCAGGCATAGTTAATTGAGTTCGCAGCGGATGCTCTGGTGCGATGACCATGCAACTCACTCCGAACAGGGTATCTGGTCTTGTTGTGTAAATCCGAAGACAATCACTTGGTGCTTTCACCGGGTATTCATTGCTTTCTCGTGAACTCTTCCAGATACGAAAAGCATCTTTTGAATCTTCTCTTGACGAGCCTTGTGGTGGAAGAAAAAAATCTACTTCTGCACCCGTGCTACGACCAATCCAGTCTCTTTGAAGTTTTTTAATACTCTCTGGCCAATCAAGACCGTCTAGTTCTGTTCCAAGTCGATCAGCGTATGCTGTGATTCGCAACATCCATTGTCGCAGTGGTAATCGAACAACCGGATGACCGCCACGCTCACTAAGTCCACCCACAACTTCTTCATTAGCAAGTACCGTTCCAAGTTCCGGACACCAGTTAACAGGTGCTTCCGACTGGTATGCTAGGCGGTGGTCATCGCGGTAGGCATTGACAGCTTTGTCACCTGATTCCTGAACATCCTCAGGAATCGGAAGTTCTGAGATCGGTCGGCCCTGTTGTCGACCAGCATCAAACCATGTGTCGTACAGAAGTAGGAAAATCCATTGTGTCCAACGAACAAATTCTGGATCCGTAGTGGAGGTCTCACGCTCCCAGTCATAGCTGAACCCAAGCATTTGCAACTGCCGCTTGAACGTAGCGATATTCCGCTGCGTGCTTTCTCGTGGCGGAGTACCGGTGCGAATAGCATGCTCTTCAGCGGGTAACCCAAAGGCATCAAAACCCATTGGGTGAATAACGCTTGTGCCCCGCATGCGTTCAAAACGACTCACAATATCTGTCGCAGTGTAACCCTCCGGATGACCAACGTGCAGGCCGTCACCACTTGGATACGGAAACATATCGAGAATATATGCCTTTTTACCGCTCGGAAGACGGGGCGAACAAAATGTTTTGTGCTCAGCCCACCATATTTGCCATTTCGGTTCTATGACAGACGGGTTGTATTTTGGCATTAGTCAGTCAACGCTATCGGTTTAAGGGATGTATGATAATTGGACGCTACAATTTGTTGAGTCTAATAGACCGGAAAGTTCCGACAACGCTTCGGCAAGAGCCACGGGTACGGCGATAAAACCCAAGATCTTCCGGAATTCGTTCACTTAAGAGGGCCAGACCTTTGAATCGAGAGACGCATCCTGATGAATCTGGGAAACACCTTCATACTCCTGCGGGTGATATCTCTACAACGCCTCACCATCAACTTCTGAAAAGTCTGCGCAATGCAGGCCGGCGGCTTAAAATGGCCGACTCTCTTGGGACCCGACTCAATGGCCGTCAACTTCTTACTCGGATTCTCGCCGCAAGACTTGTTCTCGAAAAAACCCTTGATCCGTCCGAGAAGCGGGTTGGCATCCTGCTCCCTCCTACTGCCGGCGCTGCAATCGTAAACGCTGCACTTGCAATTATGGGTCGCGTCGCCGTAAATCTAAACTACACATCTTCCCAATCCATACTTGAAACATGTATCGAACGCGCTGGGATTCGACACGTGATATCCAGTCCAACATTCTTATCTCGTGTTGAACTAGAACTCGGGGATTTTCTTCTTGATGCTGCTGATCTACGCAAAAGGCTTACAACCCTACAAAAGATTCAGGCCTGGTCAGAAGCAACCCTTATGCCACTATCACTACTCGAACGGCAACTCAGCCTAGGAAACATTCGGCCTGATGATGTCCTGACGATTATCTTCACCTCAGGCTCGACAGGTGACCCCAAAGGTGTTGTTCTTAGCGTTGAAAATGTTGGGAGTAATGTTCGGGCGATTTCTAATTTGCTCCACCTTTCCCCAGCAGACACTGCACTTGGTGTACTCCCTTTCTTTCACTCATACGGCTACACAACTGCTCTATGGGTACCACTCATGCTTGAACCTGCGGTTGTGTATCACACGAATCCTCTTGATGCAAAAGTTGTTGGCAAACTTGCGAGAGACTATCACGCGACTGTTTTGATGGCGACACCTACATTCTTGAGAACGTATATTCGCCGTACGGATCCGGACGACCTTTCAACACTTGAAGCTGTTTTTGGTGCTGCTGAAAAACTGACAAAAGATGTTACTGATGCATTCGAAGAGAAATTTGGGGTCCGGCCCAGTGAAGCGTATGGTGCAACTGAACTCTCTCCTTTAGTAGCAGCAAACGTCCCTCCCTCTCGGCATGTTCCGGGTAAGGCCATCGACGCCCGAGAAGGTACTGTTGGAAAACCAATACTTGGCTGCACCGCGAAGATTACTGACAGAGATGGGCTTAATGAACTGCCCATCGGCGAAGAAGGACTTTTGTGGATTCATGGGCCCAATGTCATGCAGGGCTACCTCGATCGTGACGACCTTACTCAGCAGGTCATGCATGAAGGCTGGTATCGGACCGGTGACATCGCCAAGCTGGACACTGATGGATTCATCACAATAACTGGTCGACAAAGCCGATTTTCAAAGATTGGTGGTGAAATGGTCCCACATATGTTGATTGAAGAAGCTGTTAATGCCAATCTCGGTGCAACCGATGGTGAACTTCTTGCCGTGGTCACCGCAGTGCCCCATGCAACAAAAGGCGAGCGTCTTATTGTTTTATCTATAAAACATTTGGCCGACCCGCAAAAACTCTGTCAGGAGCTTGCCCAGTCCGGACTTCCGAATCTATGGATTCCATCATCCGATAGCTTTACCAAAATAGAAGAAATACCTGTTCTCGGGTCTGGAAAACTTGATCTGCGAAAAATAAATGAAATTGCAAAAGGACTTTTCTGTGACGACTCAGACACCGAATAGTGAAAGCTACCGCAATCTTCCTCCGCACGTGCATTTTAGGACAATTCTTGGAAGAGCTGACAATCTCAAAGCCGATGTATTCTTTCAGATAAGGGCACCAGCTTCGAAGAAGAATGAGCCTCCTCTGGCACTTGAAGGACTTCTGACTGGTCCAATATCAACACGTGCAAGCACGCTACGTGTTCGCCAGAATATCAGAATTTGTTCGCAACAAATTATTGATGATGGAATTGAAATTCTTGGACATTCTATCCTCACGGAGCCCGCATTCTGGACACCAAACGTGCCAATGCTCTACTCCGTAAAATGCAGCATCACTTCTCGTGACCAAGAAGTAGCGTCAATGAGTGAGACTATCGGTCTTCGCCGTCTTGGTATTCGTAACCATTCTCTTTGGCTTGATAGTCATCGATTTGTGATACGCGGCGTCACGTGCAGTGGCAGAGATAGCAAATCAACGGAACAACTATCCGCTAAACCGAAAGACTACCAGACTGCAGAAGTTATTGATTTGTCGGCAGGAGTTCCCTCAGAAACTAACTTCTTGGGACAAAATTTGGACGAAAAACTCAAACATGCTGATAAAAGTGGGCGACCAATAATTGTTCGTTTAGACCCTCAGAGTCTGCCACACTCAATTCCTGCTGTAATTTGCAAACTCACACACCATCCTGCGGTGTTGCTCACAGTCATTCCAAATACGTTACTGCCAGAGTTACCGAAAATTTTAGGTTATAAGGGCACGATGCTCATTGCGGCAGAAGTTCCTGCTGAAATGGATCCTCCTGAATTACCGAACGGCGTTGACCTTGCTGTTGTTCGACTCTCCAAGACAGTGCCCGGAGCCTCGTGGAGGACTCCTCCGCCATATCCAATCATTGCGTGGCAAACAGGAGTACCGTCGCAGCGGCAAGAATGCGATCGGCTTCAGGCTTTGCTCGCCAACTGGAGGACTACTTCAAAAAGTCCACCTTCTTCCTGGGATTGGGCCGGGTTTTTCGCTGGCAATGAAACGATTCGTTACCAAAATTGAACAAGTTCATCACATGCAAACTGAAAACCACTTCGATGAGTCACGTTTTGTTCGCCAGACACGATACCGTCAACTCGGATCTGAAGGGCAACAAAAGCTTTCACAGGCACATGTCGGAATTGTTGGGTGTGGTGCACTCGGAAGCGCAACGGCATTATCGCTGACAAGAGCTGGAATCGGTACTCTCACAATTATTGACCGAGATGTACCAGAGTGGAGCAATCTACCACGGCAACTACTTTATACTGAAAAAGACGTTCGCGATGGATTACCAAAGGCAATAATTGCAGAGCAAAGACTTAGAGAGATCGACAGTAATTTACACGTAATACCGCACGTGGCTGATCTTACTGCTCATAACATCTCTGACCTGCTCTCATCAGTAGATATTATTGTTGACGGAACAGATAACTTCGAGACTCGATTCCTGATGAATGACTTTGCCTGCAGCGAGGATATTCCTTGGATTTACGGCGGTGTCATTGGTGCAGAGGGAAGAGTTATGACAGTCATTCCTGGTAAAACGGCATGTTTGCGATGCCTCATTCCAGACCTACCAACTCCCGGCAGTCTGCCAACATGCGATACAGCTGGAGTGCTAGGAGCAGCGGTAATGGTCGTTGCTGGAATCCAAACAGCGGAAACGATCAAGGTCGTCGTCAATTCTCCACAAGAACCGGAAAGTAAACTATTCGTGTTCGATCTTTGGGATTCTACATGGAAGACAATCGATCTTCGATCACTTTCGGAAACTGGTTGTTTAAGTTGCCGAGGAAATGACCATGAATGGCTCGACACGTCTCGGTACCAGACAGCCATTCTCTGCGGCCAAGATGCAGTACAGTTTTACCATCCTGGAAAAACACCTGATCTTTGCAATATTGCAAAAAACCTCAGTTGCTTCGGAAGTGTGACAGAAAACAAATGGTTAGTACGGACGGAAGTGGAGCCGGGAATTGTCGTATCTGTTTTTGCTGATGGTCGGCTTATCGTGACTGGAACACGCAATCCTTCTCGGGCCCGAGCCATTGTGTCCAAATGTGTTGGTATGTAACCCATTCTCTAGGCCAAAGTTGCTGCAGTCATTATTTTTTGCTCGTTAGCCTCCGCTCGGGAAAATTCAGCAGTAACTCTTCCTTCAGCCATCACAATGATTCGATCTGAAAGAGTCAGCAACTCCGGCAACTCACTAGATGTTAGTACGACTGCCAAACCACTCTGACATAGTGCGTCAATCAGCTCGTACAACTCAGCTTTTGCACCGACATCAATGCCACGGGTTGGGTCATCCAGCAAGAGCACATGAGGATTCGTCAGTAACCAACGACTAATAATACATTTCTGCTGGTTCCCACCGGAAAGCTCCAATATGTTCGCTGTTAATGAGGGTATCTTGATACCAATCTGATCAATCGGCTTGGCAACAATACCCTCTTCCACCTCCTTACTGAGAAGTCCATTCCGAATCGCATGCCATAGACTGCAGATGCTTATGTTTTCGGTCACATTCAGATTCGAAAAAACCCCAAGCCGTTTCCGGTCCTCTGGCACCATGACCAATCCAGCTTTACAGGCATCTGATGGGTGTGTGAATCTGACCTCCTCCCCACGTAGTGAAATTGTTCCCTGCCACTGACCAGGGAACGCTCCAAAGATAGTTTCAAGTACTTCGGTACGACCAGCCCCCATGAGACCCGCAATACCGAGAACTTCACCAGCATGAACACGAAATGACACATTGTGCAACTGTACACTTTGACTTGAAGCCTGAGAGCCTGCACACAGACCTTCAACTTCGAGCAAGCACTTTCCGGCCGTTTGCTGACTACGAAACTTGTGTTCTGAAATCTCACGACCAACCATCCAGCCCGTCACCTCAGAGGCTGTCGTTTCTGCTTTATCAACGGTACAAACATGACGACCATCTCGCAGAATCGTAATCCGATCAGCCAACCGGAATACCTCATCCATTTTGTGTGAGATATAAAGAATTGTGCAGCCCTGCTGACGCAATGTGGCAATCGTTCGTTCGAGCCGCTCCGCTTCCGCATCCGTCAGCGCACTTGTTGGTTCATCCATGACAATAATTGATGCATGGAGCGAAAGTGCTTTCGCAATTTCAACAAGCTGCTGATCGCCAACTCGTAGTCCGCCTGTCATTTCTTCTGGCGAAATTGATGCCTCAAGTAAACCTAGCAGTTCCCCTGATTTTCTTTTCGCAATAGCATCGTTCAAAAATCCGAACTGATTTCTTGGCTCTCGCCCAAGAAAAATATTTGCAGCGACCGTCAACTCTTCTACGAGTTCTAGCTCCTGATGAATGATTGCAACACCGGCATTTTCAGCATCACGAGTACTACGAAATTGAACGCTTTGGCCGGCTATCTCAAGTTCACCAGCATCCGGCTTGTAAACGCCTGACAAAATCTTCATCAATGTACTTTTACCGGCTCCATTTTCACCACAAATAGCGTGAACTTCACCGCGCCGCACCTGCAGAGTCACGTCATCAAGTGCGAGTACTCCGGGAAACTGCTTTGTAATTCCCTTCATCGCAACAGCAATTTCCTCAACTTTATTCATGAGAACCACTAACCTGCACTCTTTTGTAATGCATTCGATTCTCACAAATCCGCAAGGCACTTAACGCAATGAAAGCAGTAAAGCCCGCTGCAACACCGTTAGCTGCACCAGTCGTCATGGATGCAAGACTTCCTGCAAGCAGGGCAAGAACAGGGATCGTACAAAGACCCAGAGCCCCCGGCAAAATACGACGATCATGCCTTAAACCATTTACTCCCTGAGCAAATGTGACCGCAAGAACAACGACAACTCCAACAATCAATCCCTCATAGACATCGGCACCTGTCTTTATAATTTTTGATACTGCATCGATGACAACGCGCAGAAAAAAGGCTCCAAGAACCGTACCCGGAACCGTACCCACACCACCAGAGAGCGAACAACCACCAACAACAGCAGCAGCAATAGCGTTGAGCTCATGTCCTCTTCCCTGATTGACGGGTGCAGCAACAGATTCATTTGCAATATAGAAAAGCCCCGCAAGGGCAGCTGTCATTGCACCGAAACAATACGCAAACCATTTCACATTTTCGGTATGTACACCTGCAAGACGGGCGGCTTGCTCGTTACCTCCAAGGGCTTTGAGATGGCGCCCAAGCACCGTTCGAGACAGCATGAGCCATGTAAAAAATGCCAAGACCAAAAATGTCACCACTGAAAACCAGACATTATCTCGCACTACCTTGAACGCTGGGTCAGCAACGTTAATAAGCGCACTTTTTGTAGGTGTAAGAACGGCCGTACTGCTTTCGCAAAGTGCTCTCGCAAAACTTCGAAGGCCTACAAGTGTTGCGAGTGTCGCAATAAATGGAGGTAAACGAACAACCGTAATAAGCCAAGTGTGTAACGTCCCAACGAAAAACCCTGTCATGAGGCTCGCCAGAACTGCAATGAACACCACCACCGAACCGACTGGCTTAAATGCCATCATTTCAGTGGGAGCAAGTGCTAGCATAGTCACAGAACAAACTGTCCCGGACAATGCGATCATGGAACCACTCGAAAGATCGATCCCGCCGGCGATAATGACTACCGCGGCACCTAAAGAAAAAATCCCGAGCATTGCGCTATTACGAGCTATATCACGAAGGCTTTCCAACGGACGAAAAAAATAGGTGTGGTTTGTATCAACGAGTGCGGCGAAGAAGATTGCAAGCACAATCGCCACAAGTAACGACCATTCATTATGTGAGGGCCACCATCTCTTCAGGGCCTTAAATGAAAATGGGCTCCATAAATTCATCGGGGCAACCTTTCAGCCACATTTCATCTCAGTAGCCACAGAATCAGGAACTTGACAACCCATATTTTTTCAACCATTCACGAAAGACGGACAGGGACAAAACTTCAAGAGTTCCTGCTGAAGCTGCAGACTCAAGATCCTTTTTTGAGATGGGCGCATTTTCATCATTCTCCCAAGCATCAGGAATAATCAGACGCAATCCAGTCGTGAATTTATCTCCCCCAGGCTGGCCAAACTCTGGAAACATCTCTGCAAGGACAGCATCCTGCCCTTCTTGCATTGCGAGCAACAGACGAACCGTTTGAATACCCATTTCAAATGGATTCTGAACAATCATACAATCGATATTTCCGTTTGCCATATGCTCGATAGCTTGAGCGGCTGCATCGAATGTAAAGATTGAAACCTGGTCACGAACCCCACGCTCCGCAACGACTTCAGCGATTGCCGGTGCATTGTAGGCCCATATTCCGACCAAAGCTTTTACATCCGGATGATTCACAAGAGCCGTTCGTACATTATCTCTGGCTCGTGAATGATCAAATGAATCGGCCATTCGGTCAACTTCTCTGTAGTTTTCTCCAATCGCTTCACGACAGCCATTCATCCTGGCTCTGGCGTTATCGTTATCAGTGAATCCTGTGAACTGAATAAAACTACCCTCTGTGATGCCTCGAGACTCCAAGACCTTTTTCCCTGCAGTGCCCAACAGACGCCCAGCAATCGAATTATCTGTCCCTATGTAGTAAGGACGTCCATCTGAAAAAAGTTTCTGGTTGATATCTCCGTCGACAGTAATCACAGGCACGCCTTTTTCTGTCAACCGCTTCATCTCTTCAACAATGGCAACATTTTCTGCCTGAATGACAGAAATAGCTACTCCCGCTACATCTGCTTGCGTGACAAGTTGTCGAAGACGATCAATCTGCCCCTGCGCTGTTGCGTTGTTTTTCTCCATCACAACTTCGAGCCCTTTACCGGCAAGAGAGAACTTCTCTGCTCCAGCTTGCAGCCCGGCATTCAGTACGTCGAAATACGGATCATCGCCATTTGTAATAAAGATGAAACGCCGAGGGCCTACTACTGCTTTTTTTGACTCGGCTGGTGAGTTCACATTCGCTTCGCCGCAACCGGTAGTGCCAAGTCCAGCAAGAAACAGCAAAACAAGACAACAGGGACGTATCGATCGTAAGAAAACAAATGGCATGGCTACTATTCTCTCTGCTTGGTTTTAGTAATGACACATGGCATTGAAGCATATATGTCACGAACGCTATCACAACCTACAGCTAACCGCCCTCAACGAGCTAATAGTGTAAGCCACTTTTCCGAAGATGCACTATTGGCGGATCTGCAGAACTTATTTCTGCAGCAAGAACGTCAGCCACGACAATAGCGTGGTCTCCACTACTTTGCTCGGGGCCTGAGGGCAAAAAAACCGGCCTTGCATTGCACTCCATCCAACCCACCGAATCCTGAAGTATTCCTGCCCCACAAGGAGACCTCCGAATAGCTAGGCCAGAAAATGGATCATCTTCTTTTGTTGGTGGTTTACCAAATTTACTGATTAGGCTTCGCTGATTTTCAGAAAGCACATTTACAACAAACCGAAAATCTCCTTCACCAATCGACGAGAGAAACCGTCGACCGGTTCCTACGGCAATGGAAATCGCTGGCGGATTGAACCCTGCTTGCATGAGCCAACTCGTCAGCATGGTTTTATCGACTGCCTCTTCTTGCCACGTAACGACAAAAAGCCCACCTGGAATACGACCAAGAATTGAACCTATTGCTTCAGTAGAACCTTTCAAAGAATCACTTTCTGACACGTAGCAGCTCCTTCCGAAGAGACCTTATTTCACATCATGCAAACACTCGGTTTTGAAAATAATAACAGGAAACACACTTACTTTTAAAACTTAGGTAGTTTTGGTTGACGAGAGGAACTCGCTGACACTCACTTTGCGCAATCTCGCCCCTTTGCTGCGAAAACCAGGAAAATGACATAGGCAAGGGAATCAGCCCACCCAAGAGCATCTAGGAAAAATCGCCTAGATGTTCAAAAACTATATAAAACCGACGATGGTTCAAGACGAAAAAGACTCTAGAGTAGTGTTTTCACGCGAGTGTTTGAGAACCATATTTCTTTCGACGCGACAAACAGTACGTTTAAATCTTGTCATCACACCACCACATGTCGCCAAAAAACTCACCCACTATTCGCGGCAGCACTTTGGAAGTCGTGCTGAACGATCTTGTACACCTGCCCATGATTGGCGCGGTTGTAACACTACTACTGTTATCTTGGTTTGGCAATGTTGCACTTGCCAAACCACACGGGCAAGACTCAAAGCAATGGCAGACAGCTTCCTCTGAAAACAACAGCAGTGGTCAGAAACAGGAACTAAAATTCATTCAGTTGGGCTCAATACTGCCAGAGCCTGAACATGCCAATGGCTTCTACGACGAAGACTATGAACAAGAAATCATGCCCATGATACCACCAGATGGGCAGCCTATTCGCGTTCTACCGCCAGTTGAACCTCATGGGCCAGTTATTTTGGACATGCCATATGACGGCATGTCCGGTTGTGAAAGCTGCGCAATTCCCGGAAATAATTTCAATGATTGCTTTGATAATCTATGGGCACCACGCCCCTGGTGTTGGCAGTTACTTCCAAATAACTTGATCTACACCAGCTACCTAGCAGGCCCCAAAGAACCACGTCTTGCAACGGTTTGGTACGACGACACTGGTCCGTCACCTATTCCTGGTCGTGGTGGAGAAGAAAACGGCTGGCTATGGGACTCAACCCTCGGCGGAAGAGTTTCCGTTCTTCGATACGGCTCCAATACGGAATTGCATCCACAGGGTTTCGAGATGCAGTTAGAAGGGGCAGCCTTCGTAAGGCTGGACCCCGGAGATGATCGCGACCTTCGGTCCGCTGATTACCGCTTTGGTATTCCATTGGTCTATGGCATTGGTCGCTGGCAGACGAAACTTGCATACTATCACAATAGTGCGCATATCGGCGATGAATTCCTTATTAAATATAAGAACTTTGATCGAGTAAATTACGTTCGTGATGTGATTGTCTTTGGCAATTCGTACTACATGTATGACTGGCTACGGCTTTATGGTGAGGTT
>CBFIHW010000029.1:0-26875 GCA_965662325.1 uncultured Pirellulales bacterium
CAATGATTGGTGGCCATGCCAGAGTCGTTCAAGACGTGCCCCCATTCATGCTGATCGACGGCCAATCAGGAAGTATAGTTGGCCTGAACACGATTGGACTTCGGCGAGCTGGCTACCCAGCAGATGAACTCACTGCACTCAAGGCAGCGTATCGAGTCATCTACCGCAGAGGCCTTCCTTGGAAAGAGGTCTTGGAGACACTCAAAACAGAATTTACTACCGGCCTTGCAGCACATCTTCACACATTTCTCGCTCAGGGGAGACGAGGTTTTGTGCAAGAACGACGTGCACCACCTTCCTCTGCAGCGACGCTAAGGCTTCGAATTGCTGACGAGGAAAAACGCAACATCAGAGCAAAAGCCGGCTAAAACGGCAGTGCAGTCATCTCTTGGGTAAGCATTTGTTGCGTCGGGTTTTGTTTCAGCATCCGAAAAACTCCCGCTCATCACTCTGTGATGCGTTGTAGACTTCATAGAGATCTCAATGTCGTTTCTTTACTTGTTTGTCCCGGGAGTATCTCAGCACAGGAAGATTCTCCATGCAACTACTCACCTTCACCATCGGCGGACAGCAATACGGAATAGATACACGTAATATTGTTGAAGTGCTGCCATTTATTTCCGCCCAAGAGCTCCCACAACAGGCCAAAGAAATACGTGGTCTCATCCGGTATCGAGGAAAGCTCTTGCCAGCGGTTGATCTGTGCCAACTCATACTAGATCGGCCATGCCAGTTACGGCTTGGGACTCGGACGATCGTTCTAAAAACGATTGCGGATGATGCCGATGACACGTCAATCCTGTTTGCTATCACAGCCGAAGACGTTGTTGGCATTTCCACAACAACGTTTGATAGTATGAACTACGGGCACTCAGACTCTTTTATGGGCCCTATTGTTGACGCTAAGAGTAATACAACTGACAAGCTTTCTGTTCAAATTATTGTGGTTGAATTACTGCAAAATAATAAAAACCTACAAACATTAATGAGCTACACACGTCAAGAATTAGGTCAGCACAAGGCAGGTGAATCGGGTCTCACAAGGTGAACTGATGACGACAAAGTACCACAGTTCGTCTGCTCCATATCCTGTAGAGCAGACTCTGACTATGACCGCAAACATGGCCTCTCGTCTTGCAGAAACAGTAAGCAGTACTATTGGCTTCGACCCGGAACGCATTGGCATAAATTCTATAATTCGTGCTGCTCACGTAGTACAGACTCGTTCAAAGATATCAACAATTGAAGCCCTTGAAAAAAAAGTGCTTCACGACCCTGAGTGTCGCCAACTATTCATCGAGTCCTTAGTTGTTCCGGAAAGCTGGCTTTTTCGTGAACCAAAGGTTTTCGAACATATAAATACCATGCTTGGCCAGCGACTCAAGAAGCAATCGCAAGTCATGATACTTTCTGCTCCCTGTGCAACTGGTGAAGAAGCCTGTTCGATTGCCTTATCGCTGCTTGAGTCGGGTCACTCCCAAACCCGATTTCGTATCATCGCTACCGATATCAGCCGCCATGCGATCAAACAAGCACGCAGGGGCTTATTGTCAGAGAACGCTTTTCGTAGCATCGATGAAACACGAAAGAAAAAATGGTTTTCTTCAACGCCAAAAGGCTGGAAGCTGGCTTCCGAGATACAGGAAACAATTGAATTCCTGGATCGAAATCTGCTCAATTCCAACACTGAAACCGAACTAACACAGAAAGCACAGGGTGGGTTTGATCTTATTTGCTGCCGTAACTTACTTGTCTATTTTACGAAGCCCGCACGAAACAATCTTATTCAGATACTCACACGTTTATTGAAACCCGATGGAGAACTCGTTGTTGGAGCGGCGGAAACCGTCATTCTTCCTACACGTGATTGGGAGCCAACTGGCCCACTCACGTTTCGCCTTCGCAGACAAGCCATCGATTCACCACTCGTGCAGCAGAAATCAATCCAGAGCAACACCCATAAAAGACCCACTCTCACCGAAATAGAAATCAGCCAACTTGAGTGTAAAAAACCAACAATTCCTGTTGATAAAGTCACTGCTACTCCCACTGTTTTTCCAGAGCTGATCCGAGATGTCGAAGCTCTAGCGAATGCTGGTGACATAGAGAATGCTATTCGACTCTGCCAAAAATCACTCCAAATCAATAGTACGCAGACTGATCTGCTGTACATGCTGGCAATTCTTCACCAAACGGCTGGAGATTTTAAGACGTCCGAAAAACTACTTGAAAAAGCGGTTTATCTTGAACCGCGACACGAAGGTGCCCTTCTTTCTCTTGCGCTGATTGCAAAGCGGCGAGGTGACACAGCGGCGGAACGAAGGTATCGTCGGAGTGCTTCCTTCGGAGGTCTGCATTCATGAAAAAAATAAACGAGCAACTACACAATCCGACATCAAAGACGACAGAGGACAAAAGTACTTCTGAAGATCAACCACCCGATTGCTGGAGAGTGATTGGTGTCGGTGGAGATCGAAGCTGCCCAGAACTAGACACATATATTCATTGTCGTAACTGTCCTGTAATGGCTGATGCTGCCGAGGCATTTTTCAACCGTGCACCACCGGAAGGATACCTTGATGAATGGCGACGAGTTTTAGAATCAACATCGGAAGGCACCGAATCAAGTGGCCTGAGTGTTCTTATTTTTCGACTTGCTGACGAATGGTTTTCACTTGTTGCTGAGTCTCTGACCGAAGTTACCCCGTTACGTAAAATTCACACCATTCCCCACCGAAGCAATTCTGTGTTCGCTGGTATGGTCAACGTGCGCGGACAGTTACTTCTCTGCTGCTCCCTACACGGGCTCCTTGGGCTTCGACAAATGGACCCCTTGGTATTGAAGCTGAAAAAGACTTCTGATCCGACAAATGAAGACAACCGAAGTATTCAGCCATCTGACGATGCTGCGATTCTTGCCCCTGAGAGACTCTTGGTCACCTCGCTCACTACAGGTCGAGTCACACGTAGATGGACCTTCCCGGTCAATGAAGTTGCTGGTGTCCACCGTATTAACAATGAGGAATTACGAGAGGTTCCATCGACTCTCGGCAAGCCTGGCCAACGATTTTCGAGCGCTTTGTTTACGTGGGATTCGCGGACCGTGAGCCTCCTTGATACGAACCAGATTTTCGAGGGAATCCACGAACAAATCCCATCCTGATGCAGCAGTTTTTCTAAAAAGGTGTTCATGTGAGCGATGACTTAAGCGGTTTTTCTATGCTTGAACTGTTTCGGCTAGAAGCTGAAAGCCAGGCAGAAATTCTGTCTTCAGGAGTTCTTGCAATCGAAGAGCAGCGTCAGTCTGCTGAAACAATTGAGTCACTTATGCGAGCAGCACATTCCTTGAAGGGCGCTGCTCGTATTGTGGGTCTTGATGCTGCCGTACAAGTTGCCCATGCCCTTGAAGATGTATTTCTCGCGGCTGGCAACAACAAAATAAGTGTTCAGCCGACACACGCAGACATTCTACTCAATGGCATCGACTTTCTGTCATCGATAGCTGCTGCTGATAATGGCTCCGATACAACCTGGCAAGATAAAGCCAACACATGCGTTCAAGATCTGCAAGCACTTACATCCAGTGCCTCACAACAAGTGAGTGATCCAACACAAGAGTCTGCTGAACCACCAACTACCGAGGGCACACGTACCGAGCAGCCAGCAATTCCTGACAGCTCAATTAAGGCTGAACCAAATCATCGGGAAACGGAGACGGCAGGCAAGGGAGATCCTCAGCATGGTACTCTCCAGAATACGGCAGAAACAAAACCCGGAGCCTCTACTGAGAATGTCCCCACGGGTTCAGATACCATCGACGCACCGCTTCCAGAAAAAAAAGCTGACTCGGCTGATTCTGGCAAGGCACAAGGAGATCCTGCGGATTCAACAAAGGACGAAGAGGATCGAGTTGTTCGAGTCTCTGCAGGAAGCTTAACAAGACTTGTAGGCCTCGCCGGGGAATCTCTCGTTGAGGCTCGTCAGCTCAGGCCATTTGCAGACTCTCTGCTCGCACTCCGTGAATCCCAAACGGATCTGTGTGATCAAGTTACAGCATGCGAAGAAAAGATTCGTAGCGCGGAGTTACCCCCCTCACAGATGACGCTTATCGAGAGTTTACGACAGCGATCAGTTCAAAGCCTAGATAAACTCACAAAAATCATTGAAGCTTTCGAAGGCTTTGCCAGACGCAATGAAGATCTTTCTGAACGGCTGCACCGTGAAGTGATATTCAGCCGAATGAGGCCTCTTGCCGATGGTATTCATGGATTCCCGAGACTTGTACGAGATGTATCGCGTCAGCTTAAAAAGCAGGTTCGGCTCGTTGTAAATGGAGAACAAACCGGCGTTGATCGGGACATCCTCGACAAACTTGAGGCTCCACTTTCCCATCTTATTCGTAATGCACTCGACCACGGCATGGAATTGCCAGACAATCGTCTTAGTGAAGGAAAACCTGCAGGCGGAACAATCACAATTGACGCTGGACACCGGGCAGGAAGTCTTACCATCAGCATCACGGATGATGGACGTGGAATTAACCTTGAATCGCTCAAAACGAAAATTATTGAACGCGAACTTGTTACTCCTCAGGTGGCCGAACGACTTTCCGAAGCTGAACTTCTCGAGTTTTTATTCTTGCCTGGATTTTCTACACGAAATCAAGTGACCGAAATTTCCGGAAGAGGTGTGGGGCTAGACGTTGTTCAGACCATGGTGAAGGCCGTTGGCGGAACTGTCCGAATAACTACTCAGCCTGGTACGCAAACGTGCTTTACATTACAGCTACCGATCACGATGTCTGTTATCCGAGCCCTCCTTGTTGATGTAGGTGGCGAACCTTACGCCTTTCCGTTACCAAGAATTGATCACATTCTTACATTCCGACGAGAAGAAATTGCGTCCGTCGAAGCTCGTAACTATATCGACCATGACGGAGTTGCAATCGGCCTTGTGCACGCATGCAATGTATTTGACATAGAAATGCCTGACAGCGACGAAGACACTATCTCGGTTGTTGTCGTGAGCGATAGAGGCCAGCGATTCGGATTAGTCGTAAATGATTTTTTAGGTGAGCGTGATCTCGAAGTTCGTCCACTTGATTCACGACTCGGTAAGGTGCCAAACATAAGCAGCGCCTCGCTTCTGGAAAACGGAGATCCCGTTCTGATTGTTGACATTGAAGACCTTGTTCGGTCGATCGATAGTTTACTTACTGGTCGCGGAATCTCTCCAATTGACGCCGCCCGCGAAGAGCTGGCAGCCAGTCAGTCCAAACGAATATTGGTTGTTGATGATTCAATTACTGTACGAGAACTCGAACGCCAACTGCTTCAGTCACGAGGGTATGAGGTAGACGTTGCGGTAGACGGAATGGATGGCTGGAATGCTTTCCGTAGCACACCCTATGATCTTGTGGTCAGTGATGTGGATATGCCTCGAATGGATGGGATTGGTTTAGTCACGCTCATTAAAACCGATGCCCAACGCAGCCACGTCCCTGTCGTTATTGTGTCTTACAAAGACCGTGAAGAAGATCGACTGCGAGGTCTTGATGCCGGGGCAAATCGCTACCTTACAAAAAGCAGTTTTCAAGACGACACGTTCCTTGAAACAATCGTCGACCTTATTGGTGAGCCTGCCGACTAAAGTCCACTCTCGACTCAATTGCCTGCATTAAATTAAGAACAGTCCGCTCTGCAGGATCACCATTCAGGCCAATAACCTGAACACCAATCGGCAGACCCATACTGCCGACATCTGTCTGAACAGCTGTTCGCAAAACACGATCAAAGCTGAAGTGTCGGCCAGATTGCTCACCCTCGGACACTCGAGTTACTGGAACAACACCTGCCGGCAAGTCCACAAGATTAGCGAGTAGACACGGTGAGGCTGCCGCAACAAGACGCGCGGCAGTGCCGTGTTGTAAAGCGGGCACTGAAGACACCGGACAAAGGATGGCATCAAATCGCTCTGCTGTATTTCGCATATGCTCGACAATCTCCTCTCGCCGCGCAATCAACTTATTGAATCCTTTTTCTCTACGTGGTCCAGTTGCTAACAGAGCAGCTGCATCAATTCGGTTCCCGATGATCCACATGAAAGCTGCGAGGAACGGACGAATCCATCGCGGCAAACTCCCTATACGTAAAAGTGTTGCTATTCCAGGAATGGGTTTATCGTCACCAAATATTCGCTGAATATCGCGTCCACCATCAGCGGAAAGAAGCCCAAACATGACCCACGCAGCCTCTCGTGCAACATCGTCCCGAATAAATTCAACATGGTGGCCAGCCTGAACCAAGGCTTGGGAAGCTTCACGGACCGCTCTTTTTATCGCCGGAGAAGGCTCGAGAATCCCAGGGTCTTCCCAGACCACAATTCTCTGAGAGCGAAACGGTTCTTCGCGACTCTTTACCAGACCAAGAGAATCTGCGACGAGGCTGAGGTCGCCAACACTTGAGGCTAAGAATCCCACACGAGAAGATACGACGTCAAAACTCGGTATCGTATTATAGGCCCCGCCAGCACCCAAGATACTCGAAGAAGGAAGAAATGACGGCACACCACACGCGTGTGCTGGCTGCCGAACGCTACCAGCCAAATCGTTACCCACACCTAACGAAACCACACCAGCAGCAACAAGAGCGGCATCACCGCCACTCGATCCGCCTGGACCTCGTGTCTTCGTCTCCGGATGATTTGTTTGTCCCCAGACAGGATTAGTTGTCTCGTGTAGATACATTGCTTGTGGAATATTTGATTTTCCTACAACCACAACCCCGCATTCTCTGAGACGCTGCACAATTGAGGCATCTTCAACATCCACCTGACCGCGTTTCGAGAGGATACCAAGGGTTGTCTGCAGTCCCTCAACTGAAAAACACTCCTTTATGCTAGCTGGAACACCCGCTAGGGGGCTTTCTCGGTCAACTTTGACACATGCTTCTTGTGCGTTCTGATATTGAGGTTGCACAAGCGCGTTGAGCCACTCATGCGTCTCTTGAAATCGCTGATACGACTTCGAAAGCACCTGCTGAGGACTGGTCGCTTCACCTTGGATAGCGTTGACTATTTCAACTATCGAACCTTGGGGCATCCAAAACCTTCCTGAATGTTCAACCCGTTAGACCGAAGACTCGGGTGGATTCGCTGACAATCCGTGTAGAGGTCCATATCGTCGGTACAGACTTTCCACTAAATATTTTTCTGATACCGGCTTGCCAGAAACTTTTTCTACAAGTGCCTCAGACTTCATTGTCCTACCAGAAGCATGAATGTGTTGGTGAAGCCAGTGGAGGAGTGGGGCGAAGTCTCCACCTCGAATTTGTTCAGCAAGGCCAACACCCGCATGTTGAGCAGCGTCCATTATCTGTGCAGAAAAAATATTCCCTAGCGTGTAGGTTGGGAAGTAGCCGATTAACCCTGCTGGCCAATGAATATCCTGCAACACGCCCTCCCGGGCAGTCGGTGGACGCCTACCAAAGTCAGCTTCGAAGCGATCATTCCAGGCGTCTGGAAGATCAGCAACCGCAAGATTCCCGAGAATGATCTCTCGTTCAAGATCAAACCGCATCATTACATGCAAGTTATAAGTCACCTCATCAGCCTCAACGCGAATGAAATTTGGCTCAACACTCCTCACTGCTTCTGCCAATTGATCTGATGTAACTTCGTTAAACGATTCCGGAAAAGCTTTTCTTGCAAGCGGAAAACACCACTCCCAGAATTCAGGTGAACGACCCACAAGGTTTTCCCAAAGTCGTGATTGCGATTCGTGAATGCCGAGAGAAGTTGCCTCACCAGGAGGCAAGCCAAACCAATCAACCGGCAACCCCTGCTCGTAAAGACCATGTCCGGCTTCATGAAGAACACTGTAAAGAGCCGTGGGAAGAAACTTTTCGTCCCAACGAGTCGTCAGGCGACAATCATTGGGCCCAAGCGTTGAACAGAAGGGATGCGCTGTTGTATCGAGACGTCCTCTCTCAAACTGAAAACCAATTTTCTCAATAATTTCGCGGACAAATGCCTTTTGTGATTGAACTGGGAAGACACCTCGAAGAGCCATGTCTTGTGGACCCTCTCTTGACTCGAAACACCCACGAACAAGCGGTGCTAAAGCTTTCCGTAGCTTGGAAAACGTGGCGTCAACAGATATCCATCGAGCCCCCGGTTCATAATCATCCATCAGAGCATCATAGGAATCCAACTCTGGACTCTGACACGCTGCCAGTTCTCGCTTCAGTGAGAACATCTTTTCCAGATGGTCGACCATAGTTTCCCATTCTGACGCTTCGACAGCTCGCATCCACTCTTGCTGAGCTTCAATCGATGTGCGAGCAATTTCCTCAACAAGCTTTCCTGGCACACGAGACTGTTTCTGAAAATCTTCGTGAAGCAAACGAATTGTTGCCTGAACTACTCCTGGGCCGTTTGCCGCAAGTGAGCTATCCGCAAGTTTTTCTAATCGTTCTCCTTGCTCTTTCTGTGTTCGCTGGGCATGTGTTATCGCGGCTAAACTCGCTGCCTGCTCTGCCCGAAAATTACCAGCCGCAGATGGCAGCATCGTCTGTTCGTCCCACTGCAGCAGGCCATCAACAGTTGCCAAAAGAGACACCGATTTTGCATGCTCGCAAGAAGCTAGAAAATCCTCGTAACCTGATTTCTCAGCGACCAAATCTGAATAATCCACTCTTTCTTCACCTCACAAAGGTCACAATGTCCTGTTTGCCGGGTGCATTTTTACAATGCCAAGACGACACCGCTTGAATCTGATTATCATAATAATCGACTACGGTACACAATTTTGAAATCCCAATACACAAGGACATTCATTCACAATGCTTGACGCACTCATTATTGCAGCCCATCCTGATGACGCTGAACTTGGGATGGGAGGAACAATTCTGAGAATGCTTGAAGACGGCTTGGGTGTTGGGATCCTAGACCTCACCAATGGTGAGCCCACTCCCCTTGGAACACCAGAAATCCGAATAAATGAGACACAAGCGGCAACTGACGCACTGGGTGTCAAATGGAGAGAAAACCTCGGGCTTCCTAATCGGAAACTTCAACCTGACCTAGCTGCACGAGCAGCCCTTGCCGGTGTTATAAGACAGACCCAGCCCCGCTGGCTCTTCACTCATTATTGGGTTGATGCCCACCCTGACCATGTCGCTGCATGTGAACTCACCGAAGCGGCACGGTTCTGGGCAAAACTGTCGAAATGTGACTTACCGTCCAAGCCCCATTATCCAGAACGCATCTTTCACTTTTGGAGTGTCCACCAAAAGATACCCCCTCAGCCATCCTTTGTTATTGATACAACGAACACCCACCAAACGAAACAGAAAGCTATTCAGTGCTACAGAAGCCAATTTCCTGCCTCAGAATCGGGTTTCTCTGTTCCTGAGCGGGTAGCGACCGGGGATGCCTGGTGGGGGACAATGATTGGTACAGCCGCAGGTGAACCCTTTGCCTGCCGTGAACCAATTGCTTTGTCCGGATTTGGTGACTTGCGGTGACTTTCACGAAGAGACGGTTCTTCTCAAAAAGGACGTTTCATACACCTCGTGAAGTCTGGGCGCTTCAGGCAGGCTCATTGTATCAATTTGAGCGACCAATACTGTACAGCCTGCTTGGATGAGGGAGACTTCGCAGGCTGGCACGCAGAACTCTGGTGAGCACCCTGCACGAGAGCCGAAGAGAATTATGGGTAGGCACTAGGGCCTACTTGCACTGAACGCCAGCACGCTCTCGCTTTCGCCGGAAGGAAAAGCACTCATGGCCTCTCGAGATATAAACGTCGTTGCACTCGTTAAAGGCAGTGAGCGTTATGTGTTTCTCTATGATGACGACAGCAGAACAGAAACACTGAGAAC
This sequence comes from uncultured Pirellulales bacterium, assembly GCA_965662325.1. Lineage (GTDB taxonomy): Bacteria > Planctomycetota > Planctomycetia > Pirellulales > UBA1268 > UBA1268. Next base: position 9,882 of record CBFIHW010000029.1, read on the forward strand.
GCTAAACCGCTATGCGGCGGACCCAAAACTTAGCTTTTCTTGGTATGACGCGTCCGTCCTTGGTCAGAAAGTACGTCAAAACAAGTCTCATTCACGAAGAGAAGGCATAGCTCCACGAGTTGACCGTCGAACCTCGTAGCTCCAACGTACGACAACTGACGTCGAATAACGGCTTCAAAACCCTCTCAATATAGTATTACTAGGTTATGGTCGATCACGCGGCGAACCCTGCTTTTAGAGAGGCTTTAAATCGCTATCTTCGTTTCTTGGCAGCTGAAAGAGGTGGTGCAACTCATACGGTGAAAAGTTACCGCGAGGACCTCCTCCAACTTATTGATTATCTTCAAGATGCCGGCTGCAAACGGCCTGCAGACGTCTCGACAGTTGTGCTACGCCGATACGCGGCGGCTCTTCACGCTACGGGCTACGCACCAACTACAATAGCTCGCAAGTTAGCAAGTATCCGTAGCTTTTATCGATTCGGCCACAGAGAAGGGTGGGTCTCATCGAATCCGGCACAGCCCCTCCGAAGTCCAAAGCGAGGCCGTTCACTTCCGAAATTCTTAACCGGAGATGAGATAGCACGTTTGCTCGTGGCTCCGCCTGCCACCACTGATGCAGGACTTCGTGATCGGGCAATCCTTGAACTTCTCTATTCTTCCGGTGTTCGTGTTGCGGAATTAGCTGCTGTGAATGACACCGACCTCGATCTCGAATCTGGCACTGTGAAGGTGCGTGGCAAAGGGCGTCGAGAAAGGCTTGGAATAGTTGGGTCACACGCACGCCAAGCAATCAAACGATGGCAATCCGTACGAAAGAGATTTGGAAAGCGGCAATCAGCCGGTAGTGTGCGCCCCCTCTTTCTTAACAAATTTGGCGGTCGGCTATCGGTGAGAAGTATCGGCCGTTTATTGGAAAAACATCTCGCAACTGCTGAACTCACTGGCCGAGCAAGCCCACATACTCTTCGTCATAGCTTTGCTACGCATTTACTTGACGCTGGGGCAGATATCAGAAGTGTCCAAGAACTTCTCGGACACAAAAGTCTCGTTACGACACAAATTTATACTCACGTCACAACAAACCGCCTGCTTGAAGCGTTTGAAAATGCACACCCTCGTGCAAACTAGCTACTAGCTATTTATTAAGCAAGCCCCCGCCTTACTGCCCAAACGGCAGCCTGAGTCCGATCACTTACGGCGAGCTTTCTAAGAATGTTTTGAACATGCTCTTTCACAGTTTCCACGCTTATTGTTAGCGATTGGGCAATCTCTTTATTCGAGAGCCCTAATGCCACATGCCGCAAAACCTGCATCTCTCTCTGAGTAAGTGGCACATCTGGATCAGGTGTTGCAACACGATTGGCCATGGTAGTCGCCACTCTACGCAACTCTCCAGCACGTAACGGGGGTTCCCCGGAAGCTGCTCCTGTAATTGATTCCAGCAGTTCTTCCCTACTGCAACCCTTGAGAATATAGTCGTGGGCTCCCGATGTAACAGCCCGAGCAATATATGTTGGGTTATCAAAAGTCGAGAGCATAATGCACCGCACACTCGGAGCATCAGTATGTATTTTTTCGAGTGCAGCGAGACCGTCATTCCCAGGAGCCATTCTGATGTCGAGCAAAACAACATCTGGTTTATGCTCTATCGCAAGTTTGACGGCTGCTTCACCCGATGAGGCCTCGGCAACTATCTCAACGCCTGTACCATCAAGAAGGGTTACGAGCCCACATCTCACCACCTCATGATCATCTGCAATAATAACTTTGACACTACCTGTTGGCATTAATTTCCTCGTCCGAACAAAAACCTAATAACTTAGGATGAAAACGGCTCACGAAACCTATTTCGTGAACCAACTATTATCTTTGACTAAATTATTTATCGCGTATTGGGTCAACTGAATTTGGCGATCACTAAGAAAAATTCAAATCGAATACAGTCAGAGACTTTTCGTTCCAGCAAGGTGGGATTGCAAACCGTTTTTGCAACAAGCTGGGGTGAACTTGGAGGGTAACTAGACTTTCCAAACCAGATTGAGAATCGCTCACATATCCTTTTCTTTTTGGGCTGAATTACTCTGTTTCAACACATCGCTCTATTCAATCAGGCTACTACCACCCGATACTTTGATCCACTTATTTTGCCAAAACACTAGGTTTGTTAAAGTGTAGCAGTTACTCCCAACGCGTCCTTCTGATCCTTCAACGAGGGGACCACAATCCCCGCGGGCGGAAGAGGGAGTGTCTTTAGGGAAGACGATTAAGTCCAAAATGTCGTTCTTTTTGCAACTTCCTGTCCTATTCAGGTGGTTGTAAAGAAACAATTTTATTTACCAAATCAAGATCTGAACGACTCTGCAAAGTACACCATCTCTTTTCAGCACTAGCTGATTGTAGGGCGATCTAGCATATCGTCAGGTATTTCCTTTCTGCACATTCTACTGAGTCTGCTCCCCACCATCCCTCATTAGATCAAGAAGCTTTTGCGCACCCTGGCTTAAGAGCTTCTCAGCGACCTCATGGCCAAGGGACGTGGCACTTTCTGAGTTCCACACCTGCGACGAAGAAGACGCCGTTAACGCTTCCACCTTTCCTCCGACATCAGACAAGACACACCCTCCCAAGCACAGTTCGCCGTCTCCTTCGAATCTTCCCCAACTCCCAATTGGCGCGAGGCATCCCCCAGCAAGAGACGCCAGAAGCGAACGCTCTGCAACAGTCGCCAGGTACGTTGCCGAATGATGTATTGGTTCAAGAATTTTTCGAACACGTTGATTTGTGTCCTTGATCTGTATTACCAAGGCTCCCTGAGCCACCGCCGGCCAAAAATCGGGGGGCTGGAGTACTTCAGTTATGCCCTCCGAGCGACCAAGTCGTTCAAGGCCTGCTGCTGCAAGAACAACCGCATCGATCTCGCCCTCATCAACCCGCTTCAGACGTGAATCAACGTTGCCTCTGATGGCAACAATCTGCAGATCCGGGCGGACAGCTTGAATCTGAATTCGCCGTCGAATACTTGCTGTCCCAACACGCGCGTCCGCGGGCAGATCACGAAGCCGGACGCCATTCCGACTTACCAAAACATCAAATGGTGTCGCCCTTGGCGGAACACACGCAAATTCAAGACCGGACGTCGTTGCTGTTGGTAAGTCTTTCAGACTATGAACCGCCAGGTCAATTCGTTCATCGACAAGAGCTTTTTCCAGCTCACGAACAAAGACGCCGTCATTCCCAATCTGTGCAATTGGGACGGTCTGCTGCTGATCACCACGAGTCGAGAGGATAACTTCCTGCACTTCAAAGCCGAAACTCCGCAGTTGATCTATGACGTGACCTGTTTGAGTTCGAGCGAGCTGACTCCCACGAGTTCCCACCCGCAACACCTCGTCAGGAAGTTTCTCCACGTTTTGTTGTTTCCTATGATGCATTATTTATCTCAAAAATTGCATCGCACACTCTAGCGATTATTTTCAGAATTCATGACTTCGTCAGTTCTTGCAAGAACAGCAGCGTAAACAACTGCGGCATCAATCTCCAGCAGACAGCGTGTTATAGCCGACAATGTAGCCCCTGTAGTCGCAACATCATCCACAACGAGTACTCGTTTACCAGTGAGCTGACTACCCATAACCGAAAATTTACGAGACGCATTTGTGGGTCGCATTTTGGCTGACAATAATTTCTGAGACCTTGTAAACATTTTATGTTTTATGTCACAGCGATAAGGAATCCTAAGGCGTGAAGCAATGTGCCTTGCCATAGTATTTGCAGAATTTGTTCCTCTCGCCCAACGCTTCCGCCAATGCATGGGAACTGGAACGACAGCATCTAACTTTAAATCACTTATGGCGGGGTGCTGTTCAACCAGAAGGCCTGCAAGAGCTTCCACAAGACCTTCACCCGAGGGCCTCTTACCCGCCAGGACACTTTCACGCAGGCCGTCTCGATAACTACCAAGCACAAACATCTGCTGCCACAAGATGTTGTCCACACCCAGCCGCTGAGCAATTTTTTGACACAAATGGCATGGTGATTTGCCGCACCTCAGAAGACCACACTTGCCACAACGTGGACACAAATCAATTAGTTCAAACCGACATGCTTCACACAAAGTGATATCGTTTCCAGTAACTCGATTCCCTTGCGACTGATCACCGCAAATATCTTGACCACACGACAGGCAGCTTACCGGAAAAAAAATGGTGCTTAATTCGACAACTTGCCGTCTTGCCCAGCCTTTGCAACCAACCCAACCAAACGGCGGTTTGCTGAAATTTTTCAACATTTCATTTGTTCCCAATTTAGAACAGACAAAAGAATTGACGCTGACAGACAGCCTACCTATCTTTCCGGAACTCGGCATCTATTCCCTTGGCAACTTCATTTCATGCTGATTGATCGCTACCTAATTCGCGCACAACTGCAGGCATTTTGCATTGTATTTATAAGCCTTGCTGGACTGACGTTTGTCATTGACGCCTTCACAAACCTTGAAGAATTTGTACTTCATGCTGAAAAAACAGGTGGACTGATACAGGTTCTTGGAATGTACTACGGCTATCGTCTCATCTCATTTTTTGATGCCACGAGCCCCATTATTTCGCTAGCCAGCGGGATGTTTGCTTTATCGTGGCTCGAACGCCATAACGAACTCACGGCACTTTTAGCGGCTGGAATTACTCGGTGGAGAATTGCAAAACCTGCAATTCTTTTCACAGTCGTTGTTAGCCTTCTTGCCATTGGCAACCGAGAATTTGTACTGCCCTCAATACGATTTGTAATTGCACGTAATGCACAAGATCTTGATGGGAAGACTAAAAAAAACTTTGAGGCCCGATATGACCACGAGACTGAAATACTGTTCCGTGGAAAATCTTACCAAGAAGCCTTGCGACGCCTCGAGTCCCCAAGTCTCTTAATGCCTCCGTTGCTGGCTGAACTTGGCCCACAGATTGATGCAGCAGAAGCCATCTGGAGACCTGCAGTAACCGAACACCCGGCAGGGTATCTTCTTCGTGAAGTTTCTCGACCGCCGGATATTGATGCCCTACCTGCTCTGAAAATTCAAGATTCAACAGTGATTTATACAGCCCAGAACTCTAAATGGCTGAAACAAAATGAGTGTTTTGTAACAAGTGGTGTTAGTTTTGAACAAATGATTGGCTCAAGCAATTGGAGTCTCTATTCATCGACAATCAATCTGATTGATGCCATTTCAAACCCTAGCCTTGGCGTTGGCGCCGAAGTTCCCTTACGAGTCCATGCTCGGTTCGTCGCCCCATTTCTTGACATTTCACTTGTCTTGCTCGGCATACCGCTGGTGCTTGGACCCAGTCGACGAGGCGTCTTTGTGGCAGTTGGACTCTGCGTTTTAACGACTGTAGCATTTTTCCTGACAATTCTCGGATTCCACGCCCTAGCGACCAGCTACATTCTTGGGCCGTCGTTAGCTGCCTGGGCTCCGCTTATGGTGATGGCTCCACTTGCAGCGTGGCGAGCGCAGCCTATGTGGGAATAAAAACGCATGGCAAGAAAGTTTTGGGGGCTGTATCCCAGCAAGTGGTAAATTTCTCCCGAACCTCTTCTTTTAGCCAAACCTTTTTTCTCGACCCGAACCACCCCCTCTGCCGATAGTATCAGCAGAGGCGATGGAAGCACCTCTTCAATATCAGGATAATCCTGATGTTGGAATCCAATATGGCAAAGGAGTGCCCTAACAATGTGGATTAATACCACACGTTTTGGACGTATCGATGTTGATTCAGCTGATCTGCTGAACTTTCAAAGCGGCTTGCCCGGTCTCGAACAATGCCGGGAATGGGCTCTGCTCGCTGACGCTGAAAACGACGCTCTAGGCTGGCTTCAAAGCACAACCAGAGACGATGTCGCAATCGCGGTTGTTAGCCCAAGACGTTTTGTACCCCAGTACCAAGTTCGTATTCCAAGAAGTGAGCTGACTCCGCTTCGATTGCACGATGTTAAGCAAGCACAGCTTGTGGTAGTTGTCAGTAAAAATAGCAAAGGACTTACACTTAATTTGAAAGCTCCAATCGTCATAAACCTTGAAGCCCGTACAGGCCGGCAAGTTGTTGCGAGCGGAGACTTATCTTTGCATCAACAACTAGATCACACCTTATCCACGCTTAAAAAGAGTGCATAATTCGATGTTAGCTGGAAGCTCGGAATACCAGCTTAGAATACATCAGGAAGGAACCAACGATGCTCGTACTCTCCAGACAACGTGATGAAAGCATAATGATCGGCGACAATATTGTTGTGACGATTGTAGATATTCGTGGAGATAAGGTACGACTAGGCATCAATGCACCTTCGGAAATTCCTGTGCACCGCCAAGAAGTCTATGAAGCTATTCAGCGTGAGAACATTCAGGCGGCCAGTCTGGCACCTGAAGAAACTCGGGACATCGGCGGACTCACGTCCAAGTGAGTGTTCGCTGAGAGCTTTCATGGCCATTTTTTCTCAGAAGACTACACCACATGTGTTTTCAGAACCCGCACGCCGAGGCCAGCATCGACGCGTCAAAAATCAACGTCAAGATTACAGGCATCGTCTAACGGTATAACGATTTCCATCTGCCAAAGTGGCTATGGATTCAAGAAATATTCCGGTTCATTGCCAGGCCGCCACTTAATGTTACACCCGATACTTGGACGTTGTGACTGAGGAAGCGGGTGTGATTCAAGCAAAGCATCTAAAGCCTTCCGAAGATCCTCGCCTGTCACGGGAACTCCGCTGTTAGGACGACTCTCATCAAGCTGGCCGCGGTATACTAATTTGCGGTTTCCGTCAAAGAGATAGAAGTCGGGCGTGCAGGCCGCCCCATAGATTTTTGCCACCTCTTGCGTCTCATCGAATAAATAAGGAAACGGATAACCTCTCTGCTCACTTTCATGAACCATTTGTTCTGGTGAGTCAGCTGGGTGGGCTGCGACATCGTTCGAATTTATAGCCACCATGCCGATCCCTTTCGGCATGTACTCACGGCCAATTGCAGCCAACTCATCTGCAACATGTTTTACAAATGGACAGTGATTGCAAATAAACATTAAAACCGTCCCATGATCTCCAGCAACATCTGCAAAAGAAAGGGTGCGTCCGTCTATATTAACGAGCGAAAAATCTGCTGCCTCTGTACCGAGAGGCAGCATCGTACTAGGAGTGCGGACCATTTTCTTTTCCTTTAAAACGAGTCACAAAAACAATCACTACGTAATAAGCCACTCAGCTACCCACCATTCACCTGAAACAAACGACATGCATTTGCAGTAGTTGCGGCCGCAAGAGACTCAAGCGTCTCTCCACGGATATTCGCTAAACATCTCGCTGTATGCACCACATGTGACGGCTCATTTCGTCTTCCTCGCAGCGGCTCGGGGGACAGAAATGGACTATCTGTCTCAATAAGCAAACGATCGAGTGGAACCGTTTTAGCTACTTCACGAAGCGACTCAGCAGACCGAAATGTCACCATTCCTGCAAACCCTATAAAAAAACCTAACTCCATGGCTTCAGCTGCTTCCTCAGCAGTCCCAGAGAAGGCATGCAACACCCCGGTCATTCGTTTTTGTTGAGTTGCTTTAGCAAGCGTATCAAGCACATCGCGAATGCTGTCGCGGGTATGAATGACAAGTGGCAGTTCCGTTGCCTGCGCTAAACCAATATGCCGATCAAAAAACAATCGCTGATTTTCTTTCGAGGCGACAGTGCGAAACCAATCTAAGCCTGTTTCACCGATTGCAGAAACCTTTCCTGACTCGACAAGGTTTTGGACACGACCCCACTCGTTTTCATCAACCTCATCAACATCGTTTGGATGAATACCTACCGCACAAGAAACACCTTCTTCGATCTCACTTAATTGAACTGCCGCCTCGCTATCAGCTGCACGTGTACCAATAACGGTCATACGCGAAACGCCTGCAGAACGAGCACGCAGAAGAACGTCCTCTGTATCCCCACCGTAACGCATCGGATCGAGGTGACAATGACTATCAAAATATTCTATACGCGCCACAGAAAGAGTAGCCTTGTATCTTTACGAATGGGACTCAACAGGAACAACAAGCGAAGATCTTTTTAACTCGACTACGAAGCAGTGGCCGTCGCGTCATTTTTCAGCCTTCTTTCCTGCTGACGAAGTATCTCAAGATGCCCTTCGACCGATGAAATTGCCTCGCGGATAAGTTCGGCCGTCTTATCTGCACCACTTCCTCTTTGACCAACAATTTCGTCTGCCTGATCTCGCAAACTTTGAAGCGCGTTTTCTCGCTTCTCAAGATCAGCAATTAGGATTGGTAGCAGGAAACCAAGATCAATATCATGCCAACCAGTGAAAGCCAGCGGAAAAAAGCTTTGCGGAAGCTCCAGTTGTTCGGCCACAAGTATTGTCTCGGCTCGATCAACAAAATTCTGTTGGTCTGAAACCACATCCACTAAAGTAAGTTTTAGTGATTCATCACCCCGGTACGTCCAGACATTTGAATCAGACAGGTACATTAAGGGAGACTGTCGAAAAAGTCGTACGAGACGGCAGAGAACCACTTCCTCATTTTGTTTTGAAGTCATAGCACTGAAATCCCTTAAACAATCTCTTCTTTAACGTGGCACCGAACTGAAATTTTTTACGAAGCAATGACGCCTGCTAAATGGGCGGCTGCATAGAGCCCGGACCAGAAAACACCGAATATCACAACAGGCAGGACAAGGCCAGTAATCATTGCTCCCGAAATTGAAACAATCGGGAACGGTTCCGACACACGGTCTTCTGGAAGCGGGTCGAATGTCATCACCTTAAGTACTCGCAAGTAATAGAAGAGGCTTATCACCGTATTAAAACCACCAATAACCAACAGACTCAGCATGAGAGGACTCTCAGCACCTGATGTGATTGCATCAACAAGCGAGGAGAACACGAGGAACTTTGCAACAAATCCAGCTAATGGCGGAAGCCCAACAAGGCTTACCAGGACCACTGCCATGGCGAAGACAATTCCAGGGCTCACATGAATCAATCCGGCATACGATGAAATTTCTTCACTTTTCAAGCGATTCCGAAGGAGAGCAACGATACCAAATGCGCCTAAGTTCATAAAAAGATAGGTGGCTAGATAAAACGCAACTGCTGACACTGCATCACGTGCTCCCTGAGGCGAAATGGCCACCATAGCAACAGCAGCAGCGACAGCCATCATGAGGTAGCCTGCGTGTGCAATTGTTGAATAGGCAAGGAGTCGCTTCATGTTGGTCTGCCCGTACGCGGCTAAATTACCAAATGTACAGGTCACAGCAGCAAAGAGACCAATCACATAAACAACGAAATGCCTCGCGTCCGCAATTGCAACGGCGTTCGCAGACATACCCACAGCGTCATCACTTATTGGTGTCGAAAATGCGAACGACACCCGCACTAACAATGCTATAGCAGCAGCCTTACTCGCTACAGAAAGAAAGGCACCCACCTCGGCAGCGGCACCTTCGAAAACATCTGGGCACCAAAAATGAAATGGGACAGCAGAGAGTTTAAATGCCAAACCAACAGAAAGCATAAGCCCACCTAGACAAAGCACCATGGTACTTCCACTCGTACCACCAGCTGCCAGAACCCGGGAAATTTCAAACGACACATCTGGCAAAACAAGTGTCCCCAACACCCCAGAAATCAGACTAATTCCATAGAGCATGACGCCAGCCGAACCCGCACCGTAAATAGCATACTTCAAGGCAGCTTCAGAACTGGCCGGCCTCCCTTTGAGCATGCCGGCCAACGCGTACGACGGAACACTTGCCATTTCAACTGCCATGAAGACCATTAGCAGATTATTAGCCGACACCATGAGGCACATTCCGAGTGAACTTCCCAGCACAAGTGAATAGAAGTCCGCTCCATCCTCCCGGTCAGGAATTCCTGATAATTTTGTGAGCACGACATAGAGAATCAAAAACCCTGCTAGTACGAGTCGAAGAAATGCGGTGAATGAATCAAATACAAGCAGCCCGCCAAATAATTCAGTCCTCACTGCAGACGCTGGAAGCAGAGAATCGCCCAACTGGCCGCCAATGCTGAGAAAATCAGTGTACGCATACCATGCTGCAAAACAGACCCCACCCAAAGCAATTCCACCAGAGTCAAGATATCTCAGCAGGGGGAGCATTCTACACAGCAACAGCAAAACGATTGTTGCTACCAAACAAAGCTCGGGGCGGAAAAGGGGCAATGAAACACGAACAGTGTCAACAAAAAGTTCGTTCAGCAGTATGCCAACATTCAACTCGGGAGTCACCAAAAGTTCCTTTCCTTCAACACAGTTCCCAGATGTATGGATTAGTCCTGAGCCCAACGCGAGGCAATCTCACCACTCGTGATTTCAGCACGAGTGACGCCACCATCACTGTCTGACAAGCCGTTATTAAATTCAGCGACAATCATTTTCCGAGCACCGTCATGCACATCCCGTGTCCACTCAGCAAGATTTTCAACTTGCTGATTTACGGAAGGAGTCACATATTGGAAAAGCGTTTGAGGTGCCACACCAAAGACAATCGCCAAGAAAACGAGTGGTGTCGCAATCGATAATTCTCGTGGGGTAATGGGCTTCAGCGCATCTTCATGCGGTCCCCGATACTCGGCCCCAAGATAGACTCTTTGAATTGCCCACAAGATATACGCCGCTGTAAGAATGACCGTAAAAGCCGAAATGACTGCAAGCGGCCTACTGTAATTCCAACTCGAAAGAGTCACTAAAACTTCTCCAATAAAACCACAGAGTCCGGGGAGACCTAGGCCTGCGAAAAAGACGACTATTGCCAATCCGCTGTACACGGGCATCTTGCTAAAAATCCCACCAAACTCATTCAAGTTTCGGTGATGAACGCGGTCATAAAGAACCCCCACCATGAAGAACATGCCCGCAGAACTGATTCCATGAGCAAGCATTTGGAACATAGCTCCGTTTACGCCCTGAGCCCAGAACTCCCACTGATATTCCTGACCTGCTACTGCACTCCAGACGCCAAGCCCGAGCATCACATAACCCATATGACTGACCGAGCTGTACGCAACCATCCGTTTAAAATCCGTTTGAGCGAGAGCAGCAAAAGCTCCGTAGACCATAGACACAACGCCCACGCCACAAACCAACCATGCCAGAGACAGACCTGCACCGGGGCAGATTGGATAACAGATACGGAGGATTCCGTACCCACCAAGTTTCAATAAGACACCAGCCAAGATCATTGAAATTGGCGTCGGGGCTTCGACATGTGCATCAGGCAGCCATGTATGTACCGGAAAGACCGGAACTTTGATAACAAAACCAATGAGTAGTAGCAGAAAGGCCCACGTCTCAAGACTCATGCCAAGCCAGACGGTTGTCGCTGCAAATGGTGAGTTCGGCAGCTGACCAACAGCAGCCAACGCCATCAGATTGAACGTATGAACAGCACTTTCCGCAGAACGTATCGACGCGATCTCCTGTGTTGCACTTGAAGGCTGCACGACATGAGTTGCAATAAGTTGCTGATCAGAGAGCAGACGAACGTCGCTCGTGAAATAAAGCATAAGGATTGCAATGAGCATAAGCACGCTACCGAGTAACGTGTAAAGAAAGAACTTGATAGCGGCATACTCCCGCCGCGGACCACCCCACACACCAATGAGAAAATACATCGGCAATAACATGACTTCCCAAAAAACGTAGAAAAGGAAGAAGTCAAGCGAGACAAAGACACCAAGCATGCCTGTTTCAAGTAAAAGAAAAAGCACATGATACGCCTTCACGTGTTTTTTAATGGACCAACTCGCTGCAGCAGCCAACATGGAAATAAACGTAGTCAAAACAACAAGAGGCAGACTGATTCCGTCAATCCCAAGCAGATATTCGATGCCGAAAGAGTCAATCCAAGGCAGCTTCACAACTCCCTGCATTTCTGCCTGTCCAACAACAAATTGGCCCGGTCCGACGGCACCAAAAAACTGTGGCACGGCAACCCACAGGGACAACAGGAAGACGACAGCGGTTGTCGCGAATGTGCTCCACCGAATGATCTCTTCACGAGCCTTCGGGATAATCGGCAAAGATAGACCTGCTGCCACGAGAGCAGGCAAAAAGACGATAAGTGTAAGCGGCCAAAAGGCGAGATTCTCAGCGGGTGCCATGTGTTATTCCATGAACGGCGGGGGAAATTCTAACCAGCAAATGAAGTCCGAAACAAAAGTGTTGCAAGGACAAATATTGCGACAGTACCAACAACAATAAACATTACATACTGACGAAGCTTACCTGTCTGGACACGCTTCAATTCAAGCCCAGCCTTCCAAGTAACACTGCCAGCTACATTCACAATGCCATCAACAACTACTTGGTCAAACCAAGCGTCTACGCTCGCAATCTGCCGAGCTACCCATGCAAGTGAATTTATAAATCGATCGATCACATGAGTATCAATAGCACTTATTAATCGTGCCACACCGAGTGTTGGCAATACAAAAAGCACATTATAGAGTTCATCAACGTACCATCTGTGAACTAAAAAAGTATAAATTGGTCGGGCCGCGTGAGCGACAGCTGCCGGTGATATAAGAGGCTTTAGATACATTACGGCGGCAAGAAGAACACCAGCAAGCGCAGTCAGGAAAGCCGTCAGCGTGGCTGTGACGTGAATTGCACCAACGTGACTTTCGTGCTCAGCGGGCAAGGTAATGCTCCCAAGAATTCCCGCTGTCGTAATTGTCTCTGCAGTGCCGGCCGGACGTGACTGCTCCAGCAGGCTTTCTACGCCTAGCCCCCCGGGTAATGCCCAGCCTGCAACAACAGCGAAAACCGCAAGTGCAACGAGTGGAGTCGTCATGACTCGAGGAGATTCATGAGCATGTTCAAAAACATGTTCATCTCGCGGAGAACCCGCAAACGTCATGAACCAAAGACGAAACATATAAAAAGCCGTTATAAATGCCCCGCCTGCAACCGCTACGTAAAGAATTGAATGCTGTGGATTTGTTCGTGAAAAAAGAAGAGCCTGGGCGAGGATTGCATCTTTTGAGTAGTACCCGCTAAAGCCCAATATAAAGGGAACCCCTGCACCGATAATCGCGAGACACCCAACGAGCATCGTCCAGGCTGTATAAGGCATCACCTTCATAAGACCGCCCATCTTCCGCATGTCGTTTGTATGGCAAGCATGGATGACTGATCCTGAACAAAGAAAGAGAAGGCTCTTGAAAAATGCGTGGGTTATCAAATGAAATAGACCCGCAACCCATCCTCCTACACCAAGTGCAAGCATCATATAACCAAGCTGACTCACTGTTGAGTAAGCAAGCACACGCTTGATGTCAGTGGCCGTTACGGCGATGGTAGCTGCGATAAAAAGCGTTAAACCTCCGGTATATGCAATTACCAGCAAGACATCTGGAGTGAGCACTGGAAAAAAACGTCCGACCAAGTACACGCCCGCAGCCACCATAGTGGCGGAGTGCACCAGGGCTGATACTGGTGTTGGTCCTTCCATTGCATCTGGCAACCAGACAAAAAGTGGAACCTGTGCACTTTTTCCCACACAGCCGCAAAAAATGCCAAGGCCTGCGATAAACAGAAGCCATCTACCGTACCCTTGCTTGCGCCAGCCAGGCACGGCAGCAGCAACTTCACGACGCAACTCACTTTTACTTGGGTTAGCAGCAGCCATCTTCTCGATCTGATCAGCTGCAGCAAAAACCACCAAACCATCTGGCACCTGTTGCTCATGATGGTTTTCAGCAGGACGAACCAGTTCAAACAAGCCTGGCTCGACCTGACCTGTGGCTGAACTTACGCTGTCACCAAAGTGCAATGTTCCGAGACCACCCCAAAGTGCCATAAGACCAATGAGCATGCCGAAATCACCAACCCGATTCACGACAAACGCTTTATTTGCAGCCGTTGATGCTGAGTGACGCTCAAAATAGAAGCCGATGAGAAACCAGGAACAGATGCCGACCAATTCCCAGAAGATAAAGACCATTGCGAGGTTACCAGCTATCACTATCCCCAACATTGAAAAACAGAATAGAGATAGTGCCTGAAAGAAACGAGGAAAACGACCCTCTCGACGAAGTGGCTCGCCTGTTGCAAGTTGAACTTCCGAGTCGGTCACATCATGCAGTTCATCGTGCATGTAGCCAGCAGCATAGACATGGATGCACGTTGCGATAAAAGTAACCACAACAAACATCAGTACGGTGATTGAGTCGATGTACCAACCAATAGACAACCGAAGAGCCCCACCTGCATAGAGCGTCTACCAGTCACCTGAATACGAGGCAGGGGCAACATGCTCTCCGTGACCACTCGTATGACTGCCTCCAGCATCACTGTGCTCCGGGGAACGAAATACCACAGCCTGAACCGGACGAACTGACTGCCTAGCATCAGTGTTCGTATTACTGTGACGGACGGAAGCATGACCCTCATCGTGGTGAGGTGATGGCACTGAATGGCCAGCCATCGTCCAAGCGACCAAGGCAACAAGCGACAGAAATAAAGAGGCACCAATAGCTGAAGTCGCGACCGTCGCGGCACCTTTTCCGTGAGCACCCATGCGGGTGCCAAAAAACAGGATCGCCACAAATGAAGCGAGTGGAATTAGCCATGCAATTCCGAGCAAAATTGGTAAGAGTTGTGCGGCAGCCATTCTTTTATTTCGTAATACCTTTTAAACACCCGAATGTACGCCCGGGGATTCAAAAATCCTGTGAATTCAATTACCCATGCAAGTCATCCGCTCGATCAACATCGACCGTAGCGTGGTTGTTATAAAAATTAAGTGTGATAGCCAGTGCCACAGCGGCTTCTGCTGCAGCCAGTAAAATAACAAACAAGGCCATCACTTCTCCATCGAGTCCAAGCACTGATTTGCCGTCACCTGCTAGGTACTCTGAACCAAAAGCAACAAAGTTGATGTTTGCGCCATTGAGAACAAGTTCGATCCCCATGAGAACGCCCAACGCGTTGCGTTTAAGAGCCATACAAACGACACCACACGTGAAGAGAATCGCGCCGACAACAAGGTAGTGCGAAACACTCACGATTCCAAACAATGCGAATGTCATTCCGACCCTCCTGCAACCAGAGTAGAGGAAGCAGCGACAGGAGATTCCGGTTTCACTGAATCTGCAGAAGCAACTAAATCAACCGGACGTGGAACTCGACGCCGCTTGGCCCTCGCTAGATATGCCGCCCCAACCAGAACAACCAAGAGATGAACTGACACTATCTCAAAGGCCAAAAGATACCCGCTCTTTGGTCGTACCAAATTTTCTTCAGCAACCTGATCTACACGGACCCCCACAAGAGCCATACCAAGAGGTGTTGCAGTAGGTGCAGCAGCTACACCTTGACCCGACTTCTGCCACGAATCAATAGAAAAAGCAGCTTGAACCAAGACGGCTAAAAGTGCTGCTGCCAGAATGCCTGCAATAACTCGATCACCTGCCGGTGTCCGCAGAGCAACTAATTGAGTCTGAGCCGTGAGCATCACACCAAATACGAGCAGCACTAACGTCCCACCAACATAAATCATCAATTGCATAGCGCCGACAAACTCTGCACCAGCCAGAAAAAAAAGACCCGCAGTAGACCCCAACGAAAGGACGAGGTGCAGTGCCATACGGACGACATTATCAGAGAGAACAACCATGACTGCCGCAACACACGCAACACCGGCAAACAACAAAAAGAAAAACCCGTGCCAATCGAGAAACGGAAACAAGCTTGCTATTACACCGAGGGCATCGTGATTCATCGCGACACCTCCGCAATACGACGCGACGGGATAATTCCGCTCAAAGAATCTTTATTAACAGACTCTTCATCACCGCCTTGCTCGAGCCACCCTTCTCGCACACCAGCACCGTTTTGGAAGCTACCCGGGACAAGCCCCCCGGGCAGAAACAGTTGCCAAAGCATGACGCCCGCAAACATTACAGCTGCTATAGGAGTGCAGTATTTCAGGCATGTCGTCATCACTTGGTCAATTCGTAATCGTGGTAACGTCCAACGAATCCACATCATGACAAAGACACCTATTGCAGCCTTCAAGAAAAGGTTGAGGCAGCCTAGTAATCGAATCGCGTAGGGAGCGTTTACCGCCATGCCATCACTCAGTCCAAGGAGCTTTGAAACAGGAACTGGGCCATTCCAACCGCCAAGAAAAAGGATCGCTGCAAGAGCACTCACCAAAAACATTGATCCATACTCTGCCATAAAGAAAAAACTCCAACGTAAGCCGGAGTACTCTGTATGGAAGCCAGCAACAAGCTCACTCTCTGCCTCCGCCAAATCAAACGGAGCTCTATTCACACTTGCGAGTGCGCATGTGTAATACACCCAAAAAATAATGAACGTAAATGGGTCGTGGAAAATAAACCAATTCGAAGCCCATCCGGCTTGTTTTTCACCAATTGTGACAAGGTCCATGCTTCCCGCCAGCATCACTGGTACCACAACACACATACCAAGAGGAACTTCATAACTCACTACCTGAGCCGCCTCTCGCATCGCACCAAACAAAGACCACTTGGATGCCGATGCGTACCCAGCCAGAATAACACCAAACACTTCTAGACCGAGAACAGCCACCACAAAGAAAACACCGACATTGAGCCGCTGACCAACAACATCAAAGGCGAATGGCAAAGCAATAAATGCACAGAAGGAAGCGCAAAAACTCACATAAGGAGCTATGCGAAACAACAAGGCATCAGCCCCATCAGGCATCAAATCTTCTTTTGCAAGCAGTTTAATACCATCGGCTAAAGACTGTAACCAACCAAAACGCCCACCTGTTCTCGTTGGGCCTAAGCGGTCTTGGATTCGGGCGGCAATTTTTCTTTCCGCCCAGATAAAAACAAGTGCACCCCCAGCAATCACATTGAGAATTAGAAAAGCCGACAGCCCTGCGATTGCAGTCCATGAGAGCCAAACTGGAAGGCCG
>CBFIHW010000030.1:0-26834 GCA_965662325.1 uncultured Pirellulales bacterium
TTCTTCAGCAATACCCCAACGGCTGAGCAGAAAGACCATCCCTCCTTCGCGAATTCCCACACCGTTAATACTAATCGGCAGGACGATTGCCAGAGCAATTAGCGGAACAACAGAAAACCAGACACCCAATCCGAGTGTCACACCAATGCCGCGGGCCATCAATGCAACCGAAACCGACGCGCCGACTTGTACGATAAGACTCCAGCCAACAGCTTTTCCCATAAGGCTGGGCCGCACTTGATATGGAAGAAGTTGTGCAAGAAATTGACGAAGGCGATGATTTGCTGGCAGCAGATCAAGAAAGTGATCGAGATTCCCGATAGTCAATCGGAAGCCAAGGAGCACGCTGACAAGAAGCAGCAAGGCTACAACAGCTGCAGAGGGTAATGTAAGTTTTAATCTAAGCGACACCAGTGCTGAGCCGGCTAATATTCCGAGGGCGGAGACTCCTGCAAGACGATCAGCAAGTATTGTGCAACCTGCGAGAAGACGACCAGAGTTCGTATCTGAGAGCCTGTACGCTTTTACAACGTCACCACCAATTGAAGATGGAAGGCAGAGATTGAAAAAGACTCCTTCAAAGAATCGCCATATAAAAAAATAGGTGGAATGAATAAATCCAATCGGCCGTGCAAGTGCTGACCAACGGATACCAGCAACGATTTGAATTGCGATAGCGATTGCTTGCCCGGCGGCAAACCACTGCCATTGAAGAGACTTCAAGAGACTGATGAGTGATTCCCATTCAACACGCTGTAGAACGAAGCCAACGAGAGCAAGTGTTGCAAGAAGACGAAAAGTAAGGCTTAGCCACGTCCTTCGACTACCTTTATTTTTTGAAAGATCGGTCGAGTCATTCGTTTTATGGGTCGACGGAGAGCTATGTTTTACAGTCGTCGACATCAGACCTGAAAATTGGGGGTTTCGAACAAAGAAGTGTCAGCCAAAGGTGAGGGAAGCTCAAATCGCAGCTCTCCAGCACAGATTGTTAGTACTTTATATATGTGCTGCTGTCGAGTCGATTTTAAAAGGTGCTATTGATTCGGCTGTGTGATCTCGGTGTTGGATGGGTTATTTCAGGTTGAAAGGTCTTGTAAAGGCTTGGGGCAGACGGTTCTTAAGGGCTTACGTTAGTCGGCATACTCTGGGGCTGGTCTGCTGAATTCGCCGCATATTTTTTTGTGGATACTCAGTGCGAGGGTGCGACACGCGTTGGTCAGGTCCTTATGCATGGGTGCAGTAAGAATGTGAAATGGCCAACTTCCACTGTTACTACTCATTAATCAGGTGATAGTGACAGCAATACGTATAGCTTTCTGGCAGTGGGTTGGTCCTTGCGTTACGAGCATGAATATATTTGTTCGGCGTTAGCGTATTCGATGATTTGAAATCGCTATATTTTTTTAAGTGCACCATGCATGAGGACAAAGCTTCTTGTTCTATTCGCGCCATCGAACCGCACAACACCAATAGTCCTGTGTCCTGCACCACCAATTTTTTCAAGAACACCTTCACCATACTCTTCGTGGAACACCCGTTCTCCGACATCAAAAGAGACATCTTTCGATACTGACTGATTAAGTTTATTTGCTGTTAGGATTGCGGGTGATTGATGCGGGCTTGGTGTTTTTTGTTGTGCTGTTTTTTTTACATGGTTTCCGTCGAAGTCTACCTCCTGTATAAAATCAGATTCAATTTCAAGAACGAGTCCATCGGGTCGTGTTTGCTGTTGAGTAGTATCCGGGTAGTTAGAATCATCGAATTGATCCTCGGCAGTACCCACTTCTTCTCGTGAAAAATAGTCAGCGAAAGCTTCGGTTGAAAATTCTTCATCCTGGTTGTGTTCGTAAGAAGGTGTCTCGCTTATTGCTGGGGCTTCCGGTCCAGACAGATACGATTCTTTTCCCAACATCTCAGTAAGGAAAACACTTGGTGCGGATATTCTTCTATTACCACGGTAGTCTCGAATTCGTGAAGCACTCACGTGAACTTCTTGTTGTCCACGGGTTATCCCAACAAATACAAGCCGCCGTTCTTCCTCAAGTTGATCGTTGTCATCAAGACTTCTTTCATGAGGAAGAATTCCATCTTCGAGAGCGATCATGTAAACAACCGGAAACTCGAGGCCTTTACATGCATGAAAGGTCATGAGTGCAACCTGATTTCCAGCTGGATCCCAGATATCGGTGTCGGCTACAAGAGCGGTTTGTTCAAGAAATAGACTGAGAGCGTCATCGTCAGGCAACGTTGCTTCAAATGATTCGTCGACCTGTCTTGCAGCAGTGACAAGTTCTTCCACGTTAGCAAGTCGTTCATCTCCCTCTTCATCCTTTTCCGCAAGCAGTAAATCCCGGTATCCAGTTTTTTCAAGAATTGCCTCTACAAGAGGTGCCACAGCGCCTTTTGACTTCTGTTGCACCTGCTGTATTGCTTGGAAGAGAAGTCTGAATTTTTCATACGCTTGAATGGCCCGACGGGTGAGTGCAGGCACCTTTGTGGCATAACCCGCAGCATCTAGGCGAGACATATGTTGTTGTTCTGCCCATGCCGCAAGACGATCCAAAGACTGTTTTCCAATTCCTCGCGGTGGCACATTTATAATTCTGAGGAAGGCCTCGTCATCACACGGATTTTTTAGGAGTCTGAGCCAGGCGACAACATCTCGTACTTCCCGTCTTTTGAAGAATTCTAGGCCACGAACGAGTTGATACGGAATATTGCGGTTTCGTAGCGCAACTTCGAGGGAACGTGAAAGTGCATTTGTCCTAAAAAGAATACAGAAATCACTGGGCTGACGCGTCCTGTTATTGATAGCATCAGCAATCTCAGTTGCAATACGTTCGGCTTCGTCATGGCTAGTGCTATCAAGAAAAATCCGAATGGGCTCTCCTGCAGCAGCATTAGTTTTGAGTTGTTTTTGTTTTCGGCGGCTGTTATTTGCAATGACGCGATCAGCGGTGCCAAGAATGTTGGCAGTACTACGATAGTTCTGCTCTAGGGTGACAACACGAGCATCTGTGTAGTCCCGCTCGAATTCAAGTATATTTCGAATGCTTGCCCCACGCCATCCATAGATCGCTTGATCAGGATCACCAGTGACGGCGAGGTGTTGGTGATCGAGTGAAAGACCTCGAAGAATACAATACTGGACGGCATTTGTGTCCTGATACTCATCCACCAAGATCCAACGATGGTGGGCATCGAGTTGACGTCGTAGATCTGGGTTGTCCAACAATAAACTTGCAGTGTGTACCAACAAATCATCAAAGTCGACTGAATTTGAATCAAGCAGCATTTCTTGGTAGATCGGCCAGATTTTGACGACGATGTCATCAGATGGACGACCCCAGCGAGGCTGAAATTCTTCTGGCGTAACAAGATCATTTTTTGCTCGACTAATCGTACTCGCCAATTTTCCTATTGGAGTATGTTTGAGTGAGAGCCCTAGTTTCTTCACAGCCCGCTTTAGTACAGCGTGTGAATCATCGGAATCAAGAATGGAGTAGTCACTTGTCAGCCCACAAAGACGGGCATGCTTTCTCAATAGACGGGCTGCAAAACGATGAAATGTCCCCATTTCAATCGGCTGTGGGCCAACCAAGTCGGTAACCCTCTTTCGCATTTCGTCAGCTGCTTTATTCGTGAATGTCAAAGCAACAATCTGGTGTGCAGGAATGCCTTGTGTAATGAGATGAGCCACCCGATGAGTAACGACACGGGTTTTTCCACTACCGGGGCCCGCCAGGACAAGAAGCGGCCCGTGCACATGCATAGCAGCTTCTCTTTGGCTCGGATTGAGAGAATCAAGCGAAAATTGCGGTTTGCCTGGCATCGCTACCCATGGAAAAAAGGCTTTGGCAGGAAGGAATTTCAAGCCCGCTGGAGTGAAGAAACAGACTTCACAACAATGGGGTAGTAGTCGAAACAGATTTATTTTGAGTATATTCAGTAAACTACCGGATTGTTGGAAAGATAAAATCTTTCTACAACACGTCGGTGCGTTAGAATGTAGGCTAACGCTGTAAATGTAAAATAGACTTTCAGGCAAAAATTTGTTGGGCCTAAGTCACAAAAACTTAATTGCACGGGAGGGACCCCATGCCACGCATTCCATATAAAAGTTTAACTCAATCAGACGAACTCTCTGAAAAGTTAGAGATGAGCACTGCTGAAATTGGACTATCGGTTCGAACGACAAACTGTCTAGAGGAGAAGGGCATTTTCACAGTGCATGATCTTCTTAACTGTACTCGAGCGGATTTGTTGAGTATTTCTAATTTTGGTGAAAAGACTCTTGAAGAAGTCTATAAAGCTCTCGAGAAAATTGGTTTTTTCCGAAAACAACAGTCGGGTGATGATATTGTTGTAACTCGAAGCAGGGCAGTGTCGAACACGCTCTGAAAAGTTGTTTCTCAGCAGAAATGTTGGGGCGGTTTATGAGACCCGGTCTGACACCTAACACGTATGGAGGATTGTGATGATCGTCCTACGTATTCAGCGTAAGCGAAGAGTACTCGCTTGTTCGAGAAGACCTCTGGGCTGCCCGGAGAAATATTTGTGAGGCTGCCTACATTCTTCAGCAAGAAACGCGGAGATCGTCGTACCGGCCTACCTGCTTGGGGTTCACTGGGTGAAGGAATTTATCACACAGTTCTTTTGGTAGCTGGACTTACAATTGGCGTGTTAATGCTTACTGGCGTCGCTGTTCCTGAATGGAGAATTAATAACCAGTTCATAGAAGTAAATGGTCGGCTTATCGGAAAGGGCTTGGCGCGTCATACACTTCGAGATGTTTTCGGAGGAGCAAAATATTCATGGCGACCGGCGTTATTGGTTCAGTACGAAGTCGAAGGAGAAAACATCGAGTCATGGAATACAGTTCATTCTTCAGAAACAAGTGAAACAAGAGCATTCGCGCTTCATGAGTTAGGCGACTGGGAACTTGGTAGTCAACTTCGGTGTTGGTACGACCCGGAAGACATTGAAACAGTTGTACTCAAGCAAGGTTATAGTTGGTGGCTTTGGCTCTTAGCGCTTTTGCTGCCGGGCGCTCTTGTTGCCTTTGGCATAACAGGCCTGCTTCATTCATTACAAGCCTGGGGCCGTTCGGAGGAGCGTCAGGCTGCACAATTTGGCCGGATTTTGGAAACATTAGGCAGCCCACTCCCAGAAACGGAAGGTTTTCCAACAATTCCTGCATGTGACAATCTGGTTAATTCTCCAGGCACAATGTTGCGATTTCGCTTGCCGACAGAGAGCCCCGAGGCATGGTCTTTGATAGGGGCCGGACTTTTCTCAGGACTATGGAATGTTGTTGTCATTCTGTTAGCAGTGAATGTTGGGTTTGATATAGCTGGAGGCAGGGCAGACTTATGGCTTCTGGGGCTCCTTGCACCTTTTACGATTGTTGGCTTGGCTTCAATCGGCCTTTTTTTCAGGCAACTTCTTTTAGTTACTGCTATAGGCCCAACCCATGTCGAAATTTCGGGTCATCCCTTGCGGCCCGGAAAACAATATCAGGTTCTTTTGTCACAGGCCGGTTCAGTTTCCTTTCGTAGGCTGGAACTTTTTCTTGAGTTGGAAGAGCAGGCGACATTTCGTCAGGGCACCGACGTCAGAACAGAGCGACAGGTTGTATGGCAATCACTCATTCGGCGATGGAATAATGTCGAGCCGTTGCCAGGCACACCGTTTGAGGCAGAAGTACAGTTGGAATTACCGAGTCAGGCAATGCATTCTTTTTCTTCAACTCATAATACGGTGAGCTGGCGACTTGTGTTGCGTGGCGTGCCGGAGCGTTGGCCAGCGCTCGTAAGAGTTTTTCCAGTAGTAGTATTCCCAGCCGAAATTTGCTCAAGCGATGGGAAGAAAATGATAGTCCTGACACCGACATGAGAAAAATCGTAACGATGACAGAATTAAAACGAATGGATCACAACACGTTAGGTTCGTATCGCATTCAGCCAAATCCCCGGATTAGTGTTACGTTTAACCACGAAACCAATCAATATGTTGGGGGGGATCAGCTTCGAGCGCATTATATCGTAGAAGGTATAGAGTCACATAGTATTTCTGCTGTTGAGCGATCAGTTGTCTGGTACACAGAAGGAAAAGGTGAAGAAGATTTGGGTGTCATTTTCTTTGAACGAATTCAACTTGATAAGCGAAAAGACGGAACTCAAATGTCATCAGCGTCATTGAGCACAGATCATTTGACAGGAGCTCTTGCAACAGACCTCCCATATAGTCCGTTATCATACGAAGGAATTATTGTGAAAATTCGATGGTGTGTTCGCATTCGTATATTTTTTCGGAGTGGCCGAGACTTTGTCTCAGAATACATTTTTTTTCTAGGAAGCGTTCCGGTAGCTCGGCTTCCAGTCAAAATCGAGAAATAAATGAATACGACAGTCTTTCAAAATCCCTTCTCCACACGTTTTGTTCGGCCAGGTGCAATACCATGGCACTCGACAGATGCATCCCTTAGTACTCTGCTTTTAAGGCTTTACGACAGAGACAATCGTGCGATTATTTGTGGACCACACGGTAGTGGGAAATCAACGATACTCTGCCATCTTGCCTCTGCAGCGAAGAGAAAAGGCTTCAAAATTTATTGTCTTCGGATTAGTTCACGGCTTGATGCAATACGTGTGGCCAGGGTATTTACCACAATCAATCCGAGGCAAAGCCTTGTTTCTATTGATAGCTGGGAGCTGCTTGGTTTTTTAGGGTGGTTTCTATGTAGGCTTGCAGAATTTAGAGGCATTCGTGTAGTCGTGACTGTTCACCACCGAACGTGGTGGAATAACTGGCCTGTACTTCTCAATACGGAGGCGGATGAAAAAACATTTCACCGGCTGGTTCAAGAACTTCTAGCTAAATTCTCTGAAAATGAGAAAATTCAATTTAATGGGGCACTGCTCAAAGATGTTTTTCAGCGGCATTCGGGCAATTTAAGAGAGTCCTTTTTTGAACTTTATGACCACTATGAGCTTCAGTGTCGGACAAAGTTTTCTGCAAAATAGAGACAGCAAGATGTCAGTGATGTAAGGTTGAAGAGAGGCAAAGCTGTCTGTTTGTATCAATTAGATTAGCTGTACCAAATATGCCGCGGCAGTTGAGAAAATTTAGGAAACAAAACGATATTTTTATGGAGCGGCGGTTCACTATCGCAACCTAGGGTAAGGGTGTTGACAGGATTAAAGGGTTATTTGCCCAGCCTGTCACGCCAGACTTAAGGAGAGTGTGATGCGTTTGCCGCGTGTTTTAATAATCGTGTTTTTCTTCACCGGAATATTGATTGGTGACCAAGCCTCTGTTCGGGCGCAATGTTGTCTTTCCGGACTTTTTTCAGGTTGTGGTTGCTTCAAAACTGCTGTTCCTGCATATGCAGTGGCACCGGTTCCAGCACCTCCGCCGGTAACGCCTATTGTGGCACCAGCTGTCGTTGCTGCACCTCCACCTCAGCCAGTTATGGTTCCTACGCAGCAGGTTAGTTATGTTCCAGAAACGACGTATCAGACTCAATATCAATGCGTGCCTGTAACCTGTTACCGACCTTCATGTGAGATAGATCCATGCACAGGATGTCCGGTTGAATGCATGGAGCAGGTGACCAACTATGTTCAAAAGGCAGTAAGTGTCCCCGTAACTCAATATCGGGCTGTTTATACAACAAAGTACGTTCAAGTACAGCCAGGCACAGGTGCCACAGCTGTTGCTGGAACTGTCCCAGGCCCTGCTGGCGTGGCCTCAAGTCCCTTTGCGACTCCGTCTCAAACGACTCCTCAAGCTTGGGGTGCTGCCGGAACGGCAGCGTCGCCAACAGTACCAACCCAGCAACCAGTTTTGCCACCAGCGGCTCCCAGTAGTACGTACCAGCAACAAATAGTTCCGCAAAGTGGAAACTACGCACCCACACAACAAAATCCTGTTCAACCGCAACTAACGAGCCCGCCAGCATTAACTCCAGCACCTTCACTGAAACCAATTCCAGAGTTATCTCGAAACACCAATGCTCAGCAGTCGCCTAATTTTGGTGCGACTGTTCCTGCCAATCCAAATATATCAGGCGATCAAGGTCTTTCTGGCAATGGTCAGCTATCCCAGCCGCAACAAAATAATCCTCAGACAATTGTTCCTTCACCATCGTTGCGGCCAATCCCACCGGCAACAAACAGTTCAACGAGTACCATCCAAAACTCGTATGGAACACCATTGCGGGGTAATAGCGATATGCCGGTACTCCCAGGTAATGGACCGACAACATCAACCAGAGCATTTCCGAAACTTCTGGAGCCGACAGGTCATACAACGTCATGGAAGCCAGCAAGCCAAAAAATGCCATTCCAGCCACGCGAGTTACAAAATAAAAATTCTTGGCAACCAGCATTCACGAAAGTGCCTTCCGGGGCGTATGCTCAGGGGTGGCAGTCGACGTATCCGACTGCAGCCCTTCCAACAACCGCTCAGTAGTCTCAATCGTGACAAATGCCGAGATTGCGTCAATTTTTGACCATGTGGCCGATCTCCTGGAATATCAAGGAAGTAATGTCTTCCGTGTCCGGGCCTATAGAAACGCTGCCCGACTAGTCCAGGGCATAGTCGAGCCACTTGCATCAATTCGAGATGCAAGTGATCGCTCTTTTCTAGATCTTGAGGGTATCGGTAAAGATCTTGCACAAAAACTGGAAACGTTATTAGACAGCGGCCAGTTGCCAATGCTTAAACAGTTGGAGGAAGAGGTTCCCAAGGTCGTCTTTGATCTTATGCGCGTACCAGGCCTTGGCCCGAAAAAGGTAAAGCTGTTAATGGCAGCGCTTGAGTTAGAATCACTGAAAGATTTAAAAGTAGCCTGCCAAGAGGGCAGAGTAAGTCTTCTCAAAGGGTTTGGTAAAAAGACTGAGCAATCGATCCTCTCGAATATTGCTTTTGCTCAGAATCCAGATAACTCAAGACTACTTTGGGACAAAGCAGATCAGATCGTTCACCTTTTGATTCAGTGGATGAAAGAGTCTCCGGTAGTTCAACGAATCGAAGCAGCAGGGAGTTGGCGGCGTGGTAGAGAGACGGTAGGTGACATTGATATTCTTGTTGAAAGTCGTAAACCCAAAGAGGTCATGAATCACTTTCTTGCATGGGAACATGCGGATCACGCGATTGTACGAGGAGACTCAAAAACGAGTATCCGAGGCCCGCATGGCATACAGGTCGATATGCGTGTAGTAGAAAAAAAATCATTTGGTGCTGCATGGCAGTATTTCACAGGATCAAAAGAACACAATGTCCGACTACGGAGTCGAGCAAAGAAGCTCGGCCTCTCTATCAATGAATATGGTGTGACTGAACTGAATAAAAATGATGGAAAGGTCCTTGCAGGAAAAACTGAAAAAGATGTTTATAAGGCCGTAGGTCTCGACTGGATTCCTCCAGAACTTCGCGAAGATCGTGGCGAATTTGAATTATCTGAAAATGGTGAACTCCCCAAACTGATTACACTGAAAGATATTTGTGGTGATCTGCATATGCATACCACTGCAACAGATGGTGAGGCGACATTAGCTGAAATGGCAGCTGCAGCGGTTGATCGTGGATTGAGTTACATCGCGATCACGGATCACAGTAAAAGGGTGACAATGGCTCGAGGACTCGATGAGAAGAGGCTCTATGAGCAGTGGGAAGATATTGAGCGGTTGAATGAATCCTTGGCGAGAGATGAATCATCTCCCCTAGTGATTCTAAAAGGGATCGAGGTCGATATTTTGGAGAAAGGGGGGCTCGATTTACCAGACGATGTCCTTTCACATGCTGATTGGGTCGTTGCGAGCCTGCACTATGGTCAGCAGCAGTCACAGGATCAAATTACGGATCGTCTTCTGGATGCGATTTGTCATCCATATGTTAATTGCATTGGTCATCCAACTGGTCGCCTGATTAATCGACGCCCCCCTTATAAGGTCGATTTGCAACGTGTTATCGATGCAGCTGCTGAAAATACAACATGCCTCGAGATCAATGCGAACCCATGGCGACTGGACCTTGATGATCGTCTTTCTGCCGCAGCAAAGGAAGCTGGAGTAAAGTTTGCTATATCGACAGATGCGCATACAACTACGGGGCTTGATGTGATGCGATGTGGCATACTTCAGGCAAGAAGGGCTGGCTTGGAAGCAGGGGATGTAGTCAACACACGGCCGCTCCCAGAGCTCAGAGAAATACTACAAAAAACATAATGAGGTGATACAAAAATGCCGGTGTGCTTTGAATGGCTTGTTATGGCTTAATGTACGTCTCGAACACAGCGAAAGCCTATGTGATTACACCCACTCGACACTTCACCTTTTCCGCGAGTTCCCAGAATATAACGTGAGCAGTACTGATCAGTACAAAGGAAGGAGCCACCTCGCTGAATACGTTTTGCTACTCCAGGTTCCTGAGGGTCGAAACTCGAACCTGGTCCAGTTGGGTTGACTGAAGAGGCTTCACCACTTTGTTGTTTCTGATAGGTATCCGGGCGATACCAGTCAGCACACCACTCCCAAACATTCCCAGACACGTCATGCAAGCCATAGTCGTTTGGAGGATACTTGCCAACTGGCGCAATGCCAGCAAAACCATCCTCAGCAGTATTTTGGGTGGGAAACTGACCCTGCCATGTGTTTGCCATCCATTTTCCATTTGGACGGAATTCATTGCCCCATGGATAGACGTTTCCTGTCATACCTCCTCGTGATGCAAATTCCCACTCAGCTTCAGTCGGTAGCCGCTTTCCCGCCCATTTGGCATAGGCAACAGCATCTTCAAAGGCGACATGAACAACAGGTAAATCTTCTTTGCCCTCTATTGTCGATTCCGGACCAAGAGGATGACGCCAGTTTGCTCCGGGCACATAGGCCCACCATTGAAGATGATTCGATAATGGAACAGGACGGTCTGGTGGTGTGAATACAATGGAACCAGCGACAAGATTTTCTGGTGGTGCCCCTGGAAAATCTTCGGGTCGAGGTGGTATCTCTGCAATAGTTATATATTCAGTTGCTTCGACAAAGTCATTAAATTGCTTATTGGTTACCTCTGTCGTATCGATCCAGAAGCCATCTACGGTTACCGAATGAATAGGCCGAGCATCTGTCATCGGTTTGTCTCCACCGTACGGTATCCCCCGAGGATCCTGACATCCCATTGAAAAAGTCCCACCTGGAATCCAAGCCATTCCTTCCGGTGTGTTGCCTGGGGATGCGTTGCTCGCAACTTTTGTTGTCTCAAAGGCAACCGGAGCGATCTGTGTCTGGGCTATCTTCTTTTCTGAAGCCCTCGGAGTATTGTCCGGTGCTGGAGGTGCCAGATTGTTTTTCATTGGTACGGCGAGTCGGCACAAGGACCAGAGTAGGAGTGCTGCACAAATGCCAAGGCCGATCTGAACACCAGTCGAGTTGATGAGCCGGTGCAGAAGATTTGGGCTTTGCGCATTCTGTTTTGAATTCTGAGTATGTCGATTAGTCATTATCGAGAGCCTTTTCTAATCTTTTGTACAATGAGCGACGACGTTTTTCAGTCCACCAGACAAAGAACTGTCGACACGAAAGAGTTGCGAGTTCGTGCTCCTCTCGTTGCATCCTGTGAATCATGAATAACATGTCGTCAGCTAAGGGTTCTTTAGAAAATTGATGCAAAATTTCTGAAGCAGCCGTATGGTCAGTAAAGTTGCCAAGTTTATTTTGCATTTTTCGGAGAGTTTTCCCGCACTCCCTAAGTGAACGATTCAGGCAATCTGCTGGCGTGAACTCAAATGTGTAACGGAGTTTTTTTCCTTCGATTCGTAGCCGATGGAGCTGTGAAGGATTTTTCTTAGTTGAGTATGCAACTTTTGAAAACCTTGTACATGATTTCTTGCTTCGATTCTGTACAAATTTTTTATAAACTTTTTTTTTGGGTCGTACTTGATTCTTGATTGTGGCGACGTGTAAGGGCCAGTTCCAAGACGAGAGCTCTGCGTGCTTAGCCTGAATTATTTTTTGATTTTCATTCCGTTTTTTCGCTACCAATTGCAACAGCTGGCGGATGGACAAGTCGTGTGCGCTGTGTCGGCTACTCGTTGGAGGAAGGTGT
Organism: uncultured Pirellulales bacterium; assembly: GCA_965662325.1. Lineage (GTDB taxonomy): Bacteria > Planctomycetota > Planctomycetia > Pirellulales > UBA1268 > UBA1268. The sequence continues at coordinate 12,109 of CBFIHW010000030.1, forward strand.
TGATGTAATCTGTCCGACAGGACATCGTAGTCCCGTGTTAGCCCTGCAGCCTGCCGTAAATCATGAAGGTGTCGTCTAAAACAAGAGGCGGTTACTTTTGGTACTAATGGCGAATAGATCGATAGAGCAACCAGAGCTCGTCGTGATGTGACTCGTAGGCGACGAACTATTTCCGGGTCTGCACCCTGTTGACTAGCTGCCGCACATGCTTTCCAAACTGTGGTGAGGAGGGTTTGTAATGTTGTTATCACAACATCAGATGCACGATGATTCGCGTGGTAAGCGATTTGATTATGAAATGAAAGAAGAGCACTTTCCTGATCATGGCAGATCACTTCCGAGAAAGACAAAGGGTCTTCAAGGCTGTTGATTGGTGAAGCTGCGCGGTGCTCTTCGATCTGTTGGTTTTTCACTGTAGGGCCCCGTGTCTCCCGTACTTCAATGATTAAATCATCAGCATTGGAAAACTGGTGAAGCTCTCTGCAACTACTTATTAAAGCCCCTCGCCTGGGCTGTCAGTGCTACCAGGGCTCTCGGGAAGACCCCCAAGACTCGTGGTGCCACTACTTGCAAGACCTTCAACTCCTGCTGAAAGTTCTTCTTCGGTCTGCTCTGCTGCTTCGAGAAGTGGGAAGTCACGTGCTAAAAGATCTTCGCGATCAATTCTCAACGCCTCAAGAGCCTCAGGACGAACTCGTACTTCTGATGTTTGGAATGTATTGAAGCCCGTGCCAGCAGGGATTAGATGCCCCAAGATAACGTTTTCCTTCAGACCGACTAAATTATCGACACGTCCAGCAAGGGCGGCCTCAGTTAAGACCTTAGTTGTTTCCTGGAAGCTAGCTGCTGAGATAAAACTAGAGCTCTGAACACTCGCCTTTGTAATGCCGAGTAGTTGCGTACTCGCCGTAGCAGGTTTTGGCTTGGTGCCTTTTGCTGGAGTGCCGCCAAGAGCTTCAATCGATTCATTGTTTTGGGCGAGAACATCTTTCGGAACAATGGCACCAACTTCAAATTCACTATCGCCTTTATCTGTAATACGCAGGCAGTCAGCGATCTGATCATTCGCCTGCCGAAACTCGTGCTTGTCGAGCATGCTGCCCGGTAATAGTTCCGTGTCTCCGACGGTGTCAATCTTCACCTTCCGAAGCATCTGCGAAACAATTATTTCAATATGCTTGTCGTCAATTTCAACACGCTGACTGCGGTAGACGTTTTGAATTTCACGGACAAGGTATCTTTGCACCTCTTCTTCACCAGAAATTCGGAGGATGTCGTGTGGTACCAAAGGTCCATCAACAAGGGCCTCTCCTGCTCGAACAATATCTCCAGCATGCACTCGCATATGCTTGCCATGAGTGATCAAGTGCTCTCGTTCAACACCAGTTTCGTTCCGAACAATGATTGTTCGCTTGCCACGCCGTTTTTCACCACTAACCTCAACCTTCCCATCAATTTCAGCCATGATGGCAGGGTCTTTTGGCTTCCTGGCTTCAAAAATTTCAGTCACTCGAGGAAGGCCACCTGTGATGTCCTGAGTACCACTTGCCTCACGGGGCGTCTTGGCAAGGATATGGCCAGCTTTAACAGTCTCACCCGGCGAGACCTCGATATAGGCCTTTTCAGGAAGATAATAGAAGTCAAGGATTTTTCCAGATTCATCTTCAAGAACGACCTGTGGATGATACACACCCTTGTGTTCCATAATCATTCGCCGAATATGACCACTCGGATCTTTTTCTACTCGTAGTGTTTCACCGTCAACAACATCTTCGTACCGAACTTTACCTGCCACCTCGGAGAGAATAGGGATTGAGTGGGGGTCCCATTGCACGAGAACTGTACCCTGTTTTACTTTGTCGTTTTCAGCAACTTTAAGAATCGCTCCGGCAGGAATATCGAATTTGTCAATTTCTCGTCCCTTGTCATTCAATATGGCAATCTCACCATTTCGGGCGAGCACAATCTGCTCACCTTCTTCATTTTCAACAGTTCGCAGGCGAGTGAATTTTGCGGTACCTATATGCTTTGACTTGTATTCATTTTCTTCAACATCTCGTTGCCCAACTCCACCAATGTGGAATGTTCTCATAGTGAGTTGGGTGCCTGGTTCACCAATACTCTGGGCACCAATAATCCCAACGGCCATGCCTTCTTCAACCATTGATCCCGTTGACAGATCCATTCCATAGCAAAGGCGGCAAACCCCTAATGGAGCCTCGCATGTCAGTGGGCTACGAACCTGAATTTTTTCAAGTCCAAGGGCTTCAATTTCACGTGCTAATTTAGGGGTGATGAGTTGATCTTCTTCCACGACAACTTCATCGGTAATGGGATTTGTAATGTTTGTTCGACTGACTCGACCGCGGATACTATCAGCAAGGTTCACCTCTACCTTTTCGCCACGATAGATAACAGTTTTCTCAATACCTTGAGTTGTGCCGCAATCATGCATTGTAACCACAACATTCTGCGCAACATCGGCCAGTTTTCGCGTGAGATATCCTGAATCAGCAGTCTTGAGAGCCGTGTCAGCAAGTCCCTTTCGGGCCCCGTGGGTGGAACTGAAGTATTCGAGAACAGTGAGACCTTCTCGGAAGTTTGCCTTAATAGGCGTCTCAATTATTTTGCCAGATGGTTTCGCCATAAGCCCTCGCATGCCAGCAAGTTGACGAATCTGTTCAACACCACCACGAGCACCAGAATGAGCCATCAGATAGATCGGGTTAACATAACCAGAATAGCGGTTATCAGAACCAGTGTCCTGTTTAAGGTCATCCATCATTTCCTTGGTGATCTGCTCACGAACGTGTGTCCATGTATCGAGAACCTGATTGTACCGCTCACCATCAGTGATAACACCACGTGAATAAAGCTTTCGAATTTTGCTTACTTCCTTATCAGCCTTGTTAAGAATGTCAGGCTTGTTTTCAGGAGTGATGAGATCATCTGTTGCGAAGGAAAGGCCACTGTTTGTGCTCCAGCTAAAGCCAACACGATTCATATTGTCCAAAAGATCAATCGTATGACGTCTTCCGAGTAACTGATAGCAGTCAGAAATTACCTTTGCTAATTCACTTGAACGCATTGGCAAGTTATAAAAGAGCATGCTCTCAGGTAGGATTGAGTTGAAAAGAACGCGGCCAGCCGTCGTTTCCGTAATCGCTCCGGACTTGCCAACAGCACCCTTCTCGTCAATTTCACAGCGGTTTTCTGGCAGCTTAACTTTGATAATGGCATGGGTGTCGACCTTTCCAAGAGAGTGTGCCATCTCAACTTCTGCGAAGCTTCGGAAAACCATCCCTTCGCCACGGCGTCCAGTCATCGACATGGTGAGGTAGTAACATCCCATCACTACGTCTTGTGATGGTGAAATGATTGGCGCACCATTCGAAGGACTAAAGATATTATTCGTCGCAAGCATCAAAGTGTGTGCTTCGACTTGAGCTTCTATGGACAGTGGAAGATGAACCGCCATTTGGTCACCATCAAAGTCAGCATTGAATCCCTTGCAGACAAGTGGATGCAACTTGATGGCATTTCCCTCAACCAGAACAGGCTCAAAGGCCTGAATGCCCATTCTATGAAGAGTTGGAGCACGATTAAGAAGAACAGGATGGTTATGAATGACCTCTTCGAGGATATCCCAAACTTCCGCGTCCTTGCGCTCGAGCATCTTCTTGGCACTTTTAATCGTGTCAGCATGCCCAAGGTCTTTGAGTCGCCGAATAATGAACGGCTGATACAACTCAAGAGCAATCTTCTTGGGAAGCCCGCACTGGTGGAGTCGAAGACGTGGACCGACAACAATAACACTTCGGGCGGAGTAATCTACTCGCTTACCAAGTAGATTTTCACGGAAACGTCCCTGCTTGCCTTTGATCATGTCAGTAAGGCTTTTCAGAGGCCGATTGCTTGAAGCAAGAACGGGTCGCTTGCAACGATTGTTGTCAAATAGTGCGTCCACAGATTGCTGCAGCATTCGTTTTTCATTGCGGATAATGACCTCAGGAGCATTGAGGTCAACAAGCTTCTTCAATCGATTATTGCGATTGATTATTCGACGATAGAGGTCGTTGAGATCGCTCGTAGCAAAATTTCCACTGTCAAGCATGACAAGTGGACGCAGATCTGGAGGGATGACAGGAATAACATCAAGAACCAACCATTCAGGCTTATTTTCACTATCACGAATTGCTTCAACAATTTTCAGTCGATTAACGAGGTCTTTCGCTTTCTGCTTGGACCCTGTTTGTTCAAGTTCTATGCGGAGTTCTTTTGATAGTTCGGCAAGATCAAGGCCAAGAAGCATTTTCCGAACCGCTTCTGCGCCCATTTCCGCTTCAAAAGCTGTCTCGCCATACTCGTCACGAGCCGCACGGCACTCTTCTTCAGAGAGTAGTTGTTGCTTTTTGAATGGCGTGTCTTTTGGGTCAAGAACAACATAGTCCTGAAAGTAGATCACCTTTTCAAGGCTGGTAGTCTTCATGTCAAGTAGCGCACCAAGGCGGCTCGGCATGGCTTTGAAGAACCAGATATGAACAATGGGAGCGGCTAGTTCGATATGCCCCATTCGCTTGCGACGAACGCGACTATGTGTCACCTTCACCCCACACCGGTCACATATCATACCCTTGTATTTCATGCCCCGGTACTTGCCACAGGAGCACTCCCAGTCCTTCTCAGGACCAAAGATTTTTTCGCACATCAACCCATCCTTTTCGGGACGGTATGTACGATAATTAATCGTCTCTGGTTTCTTCACCTCACCGAATGACCAGCTACGAATATCGTGCGGTCTGGCTAGACTGATTTTTACGGCTGAGTAGTCATTGACGCGATCGTAGGTTGCTTCGCCGATGCTCACGGAGAGTTCTCCAGGGGATAGTCAACTAGTGGTGTTAAAAACTTTAATGGGACAGTAACGTTTGAACGAAAAGCACTTTTCAATACCTATCATTCACTTTTTAGTCAGATACGACGTTTCTCTAATTGCATGTTCAAGGCGAGACCACGAATCTCATTTGTGAGAACATCAAAGCTAGCAGGGGTGCCGGCTTCAAGCGTATTTTCGCCTTTGACCATGCTTTCATAAATCTTGGTTCTTCCTTCAACGTCATCACTTTTTACAGTAAGCAGTTCTTGCAAGATATAAGCGGCGCCATACGCCTCAAGAGCCCAGACTTCCATCTCACCAAACCTCTGTCCACCAAATCGCGCTTTGCCACCTAGTGGTTGTTGAGTAATGAGTGAGTATGGGCCCGTCGACCGAGCGTGAACCTTATCATCAACAAGATGGTGCAGCTTCAGCATGTAGATGTAACCCACAGTTGTTTCCTGCTCGAGCGGTTCGCCCGTGCGCCCATCAAACAACTTGGCTTTTCCATGCTTCGGAAGGCCAGCATCATCCAGAACGGCGTTGATCTCCTCTTCACTCGCACCATCAAAGACAGGAGTGACAGCTTGGAATCCAAGCATTTTCCCTGCCCAACCCAGATGCGTTTCAAGGATTTGGCCAACATTCATTCGGCTCGGAACCCCAAGAGGATTCAGCATGATTTGGACAGGTGTGCCATCGGCAAGAAACGGCATGTCTTCCTTCGGCAAAACCTTAGCAATTACACCTTTGTTTCCATGCCGCCCGGCCATCTTGTCACCAACAGAAATAACTCGCTTTGCCGCGACATAAACTTTAACCATCTGCAGAACACCAGGTCGTAGTTCATCGCCGCGTTTCATACTATTGAGGCGACGTTCTTTCGCATCGAGCGCTTCCTCTACGGCAGGCCACAAGGTTTTATAAAGTTTTTCTATGTCAGACTTTCTTTGTGGAGAGCGGATGTCGAGAGTTTCCAATGAGAAATCAGCCGCTCGTTCCGCAACAATTTTGTGATCCTGGTTTCGAACAAGAGGACTGCCATCGGCAGCAGCAAGGGGCTTTTGTAAAACTTTTTCGATCTCTGCAACAAGTGAACCGAACGCTTCGGCGACCAGAAGATTGCCTTCACTTTCAGCTTCTTTAATCTGCTTTTGGAAATCACGACGCTCTTCTTCCGACAGGCTCATCTGCCGAGCGAATTTTTCTGTGGCAATAACGATGCCTTCTACTCCAGATGGAACCTCAAGTGAGTCATTTTTTACATCTTCTCCCGCTCGCCCGAAAATCGCGTGAAGTAGTTTTTCTTCCGGAGTGAGTTCGGTCTTGCTCTTCGGAGAAACCTTTCCAACAAGAATATCTCCAGGACGCACGTAGGTTCCTATACGTACAATGCCACCATCATCAAGATTATGCAGTGCTCGTTCACCAACATTTGGAATATCACGAGTGAATTCTTCTCGGCCGAGTTTTGTATCTCGAATTTCAATGTCGTATTCTTCAATATGAATCGATGTGTAAACATCGTCTTCAACAAGCTCTTCACTGATAATAATAGCGTCTTCGAAATTAAACCCATCCCATGACATGAAGCCAACGAGGACGTTGCGACCCAGGGCCAGTTCACCCTTAAACGTGGCAGCCCCGTCAGCAATGACCTCATTCTTTTCAACTTTCTGGCCAAGTTGAACAATCGGCTTCTGATTCTGACAGGTTCTCTCATTCAACCCAACATATTTTCGAAGTTTGTAAACATCAGTTTCGTTAATTTCAATCGAATCTGCATCAACATACGTGATCGTTCCCTTACGGTCGGCCCGAATAAGCAGGCCTGAGTTGGCTGCGACATCTCGCTCCATGCCCGTAGCTACGATGGGCGGTTCGGTCACAAGCAACGGGACTGCTTGGCGTTGCATGTTTGAACCCATTAACGCCCGATTTGCGTCATCGTGCTCGAGGAACGGAATAAGTCCTGCCGATACGCCAACCATTTGGCTTGGCGCAACATCGATGTACTGAATCTTTTCAGCCGGAACGAGAACAAAATCTCCTCTGTAGCGAGCAACGATAGTGTCTCCATGAACTTTGCCGTCAACTACAGGGGCATCAGCAGGCGCCAGATAGGCCTCATGTTCTTCATCAGCCCGTAACCACACAACGTCATCGAGCAACTTGCCCTTTGAAACCTTGCGATACGGTGTGACAAGAAATCCATACGAGTCGACACCAGAGTAAATAGCCAGACTTGAAATAAGACCGATGTTGGTGCCTTCAGGCGTCTCGATTGGACAGATACGCCCGTAATGAGAAATATGAACGTCACGAACCTCAAAGCCCGCTCGCTTTCTATTGAGGCCACCAGGGCCAAGAGCGGAGAGACGTCGTTCATGCGTAAGCATGGAAAGAGGGTTGGTCTGGTCAACAACCTGCGAAAGCTCCCCTCGCCCGAAGAAATACTCGATGGCTGCAGAGATACTTTTTGGATTAATAAGTGAACGCGGGGTCATCTCAGAGATGTCTTTGAGGCTCATTCGTTCCTGGACGGTTCTTCGGAGCTTCAAGAAACCCTTGCGGAGTTCATCACTCGCCAGTTCATCAATCGTCCGCAGCCTTCGATTCCCCAAGTGATCAATATCATCAACCTCGACTGTTTCATTCTCGCTATTCATCAACTCCAGCATGTAACGAATTGCTGCAATCAAATCATCAGCACGAAGCGTCATCTCTGTTTCGGGAACAGAAAGACCGAGCTTTCTGTTAATTCGAAACCTACCGACTCGGCCCAAACGATAGCGATTTGTGTCACGGAATTTTTCGTCAAAAAGCGTAGTTGCTTTTTCTAATGCTGCCGGATTACCTGGTCGTAATCTTTGATAAATGCGAATAAGCGCATCTTGGTGACTTGGGGCAACAGATGTTCTCTTTTTGGCTTCATCAGCATCCTCTCGAAGACTGTTTTCGATAAGAGGCATTTTGTTTGAAGGCATTAACTCAACAGCCTTAAGACCAGAAGAGCAGATGAGTTCAGACTGATCTCGAGTGATCGTGCAACCAGCCTCTGCGATAATCTCACCGGCACGGTCACTGCTCTTCGGGTATACAATGTCGTCAGCAGCAGTTTTGCCTTCGAGCTTTGAAACACTACGACTACCCGCAACTTTTTCGACCTTTGTCTTGTTGAACAGTTTTAAAATGTCGGTATCGCTGCTCAGTTTGGGATCCATTGCTCGGAGTAGAGTCAGAGCCGAAAATTTTCCACTTTGATCGATTCGAACCTGAAGAGTGTCTTTTTTTGACACGTTGAGTTCGATCCAGCTACCACGTTCAGGGATGATTCGGCAGTTGTATGTTTTACGATCAGTTGATTCAGTATCAGCAACAAAGTCGATGCCCGGAGAACGATGAAGTTGGCTGACAACAACCCGCTCAGCACCGTTAATGATAAACTCTCCACCACCCATCATGATTGGCACATCACCGAGATAGACCTCTTCTTCGATAGGCTGCTCTCGAGTAAGCCGAAGCCACACACGAAGTGGGCGACCGTAGGTCAGACGAAGTTGTCGGCATTCGTCCGGATCGTATCGAGGTTTTCCGAGGTCGTATCGGACATACTCTAAACGAACGGTTTTGTCATAGCTCTCGATCGGAAATATTTCCCGAAGGACGCCTTCAATTCCCTGATCTTTTCTTTTACTTGGAGGAACATCGTATTGCAGAAAAGACTCAAAGAATCGAGTCTGAATTTCCGTCAAATCGGGCATCTCGTGACTGCTTCGATTGCTACCAAAGTGACGAATTTCTGTGGGCTGGAGTCGGCGAACAGCACGAGTTGCCATTGACAAATTACTCCTTGCAAAGGGAAAACATGAGACGAATTGGGCTACAGATGTTGGGGGGCACTAGGGTTTCGATTACCTCTCAGCACATACACTGAGTTGGTGAATCAAAAAAAACGAACGATGCCGGACATGCACCGACAGGTGATCAGGTGTGATCAAAATATTGGACACAGGAAATCCGCAGTGAGCGGGCTTGGAACAGAAGGATTGCACGCAAATACTATACCGTTTACTAGTCAAGCCGCCAATGGCTTGGCTAGAAAACAGAAAAAATAGCCAGGAAACTACTTAACAGAAACCTTGGCTCCAGCCTCTTCAAGCTCTTTCTGGAGTTTTTCTGCGTCTTCTTTCGAAATACCTTCTTTGACCTTGCCAGGAGCACCTTCAACCAGATCTTTTGCTTCTTTCAGGCCAAGGCCGGTTGCTGAGCGAACCACTTTGATCACACTGATCTTGTTGTCACCAAATGATTCCAAAACAACGTCAAACTCGGTCTTTTCAGCAGCAGCTTCACCGCCACCTTCTCCACCGGCAGCAGCACCGCCAGCTACCATGACAGCACCACCAGAAGCAGGCTTAATACCGTGCACTTCATCGAGGTAGTCAGAGAGTTCTTTCGCTGCCTTCAACGTGAGGCCAACGATGCGATCACCGAGTTCCTTTGTATCTGTCGAAAATTCCCGGGTTGACTCTGTTGCTTCAGCCGTTGCCATTGATCGCGATCCTTTCACTCAAGTTTAGCCGTTAAGGCTTTCAAATGTGTTAGTTCTAACTTGTTTTCCCGTCACGTAGACGCCGGGAATCATCTCATTGACTGTTTCCATACTCTCGATTCGTTGGAACGTAGGAACGTCTTCTGTCAACTGAATCTCGAGCCTTTTTTCTTACCACGAAATTTCACTATGACTAGTCCAAAAATTTTGGACTTGACTATATTTTCGTAGAAATTCCTAGTTGACTACTCCTTTTTCACTACTCTAGGCCGCAGTGGCCTCATCACCAGCCTTTTCCAACTCTTCCACACGGTTTTTAATTTGGCCTGCCAACGAACTTCCGCCGCCCAAGAACTGTCCAGATAATGTTGCACCAGCTGATAGCATTTGGCCGGACAAAATAGACAGCTGCTCTGTACGAGTTGGCCATTTTGCAACCTTTTTCAGATCATCGGGGTCAAGTTTTGAGCCGTCCATTGCACCGCCACGACACTCGACCTCCTTGAAATCATCGAGTTCGGCAAGGCGATTAAGTTCCTTGGCCAAGTCGACAACGTCTTCGCCTCCCCAGCAAAGAGCGAGCATGCCGCTGAGGTTTTCAAGCGCGGGAGCGAGTGGCGTTTCGGCAAGAACACGCTTGGCAAGTGCATTCTTGACCAGCTGAAGGCTTATATTTTTCTTCCGTAGAGTGAGTCTCAGGTCGGTCGTTTTCTGAGCATCAAGTTGACCAAGAGACACAACGAAAACGTCCCCAACGTCTTGAAGTCGAGATTGGAGATTGTCCATCATGAGTTGTTTGACAAATTTGCTCATGGTTTTTTTCTGGTGTTTGTGTTGGTTCGTTTTTTGAGTAAAGAGATCACAAGTTGTGGAATGATACGCTACGCAGCTACCATCACTCCGGGTGACATAGTGGCAGCAATAGCGACTGTTTTGATGTACTGGCCTCGGACTGCACTTGGCTGCATACTCCGAATTTGTTCAAGAAATGCATGAATGTTGTCTACAAGTTTATCACTTTCAAAACTCGCTTTCCCAACTGCGGCGTGAATGATACCAGTCGGATCATTACGAAATTCGACTTTGCCAGCTTTGTACTCTTTGACAGTTTTGGAAATATCAGCCGTGACCGTTCCGGCACGTGGACTTGGCATTAATCCTCGAGGGCCTAGAACTTTTCCAAGAGGGCCAACAAGACCCATCATGTCTGGTGCTGCAATGCACACATCAAAATCTGTCCATCCACCTTTGATTTTCTTTGCTAGGTCGTCTCCACCAACTTCCTCCGCTCCTGCTGCGGTTGCTTCATCAGCAAGATTTCCTTTGGCAAAAACGACAACACGTTTTGATTTACCAATTCCATGAGGAAGAACAATAGATCCTCGTACGATCTGATCAGCTTGCTTGGGATCAATTCCCAGCCGAATATGAATTTCAACTGTCTGATCGAATTTTGTCGGTGGAAACTTCTTGAGTGTTTCGACAGCTTCTGAGAGTGGAAGTGGTGCTTCATCGGCCGGTTTGGCGGCAAGAGCAGCTTTCATGCGTTTGGTGAATCGCACTTTTGGATTCCTCTGTAAATAGAGACGTTTTTAAGTTCAAATTTTGCTTTTGAAGAAGCACCAAGCTGGAGTTGTCGGTCACTCGTGCATGGTGCTGCATTTATGCTCCATCAGGAACCGAAATGGCACGGTGCCATGGCCGAGAAGCCTATCGCCTTCAAAACCTCGAATTATTGCAGGTTTTTTCTGGTGTTCAACCTTCGACAGTAATCCCCATGCTACGGGCTGTTCCGGCAATCATCCGGCGGGCATGTTCATCGTCACGTGCATTGAGGTCAGCAGACTTCATTTTGACAATCTCGTCCAATTGATTGACCGAAACTTTCCCAACTTTGTCCTTATTTGGAACCCCAGATCCCTTGGCAAGACCAGCAGCCTTTTTCAGCAAAGCGGCTGCTGGCGGGCTTTTTGTGACAAAATCAAATGATCGGTCGTTGTACACAGTGACGACTACAGGAATCGGCATGCCGCCAGCTTCTTTGGTCTTATCATTGAATTGTTGAACAAACTGACCCAAATTAATGCCGAATCGACCAAGTGAGGTACCGACCGGAGGTGCAGGAGTTGCCTGACCACCTGGCACTTGAAATTTTGCTTGACCTGTTACCTGTTTTGCCATCAGCCCAAATCCTTATAAGTTTCCGTCGCAACGTGAATAGTCCATCATGCCGCTAAATTTCTTCCTGTCAAAGCCCCTACGGCGGTTTTCGCTTAAAACTGGCCAGAGACGTGTTTCACTGGTCTTTGGCAGTAGCGACTGTCGCTGTCCGGAAGGTACCCCTGCCCTTCGTGATTGAAATCAAATCATGGGAAACAATGGGGTGCACCAGACGTATTCCTTGCTACACCGTTTCAATCTGCCAGTACTCAATATCAACAGGTGTCGAGCGACCGAAAATGCTCAACATAACAGTGACACGACCGTTTGCCTCGTCAATCTGCTCAACTTCACCTTCAAAGTTTTCGAAGGTGCCTTCATTGATTTTGACGCGATCACCCTTCTTAAAATTGATTTTCAGCTTTGGTGTCTCTTCAGCCTTTTCTTCGCCCTTGTTAAGCAGTTTTGCGACATCCTGAGGCAACATGGGACTTGGCTTTCCTCCAGATCCCGTGAAATCACCAATACCACCTGTTTCACGTACAAGAAACCAGGTTTCATCACTCAGTATCATATTTACAAGAATGTAGCCGGGGTACAGTTTTCGCCAAACAACCCGTTTCTTCCCACTTTTGAATTCAGTGACTTGCTCCTTCGGAACCACCACTTCACCAAACCATTGATCCATTCCCTGCATTGCAATGCGCCGCTGAAGTGTTTCTCGAATTGAGTCTTCTCGATTGCTTTGAACCTTAAGTATGTACCAGTCCATATCTCCGGCTGCGGGAACTGCTTCTTCAGCTTCATCCTCGTCACCATCAAGCATCACAGGCTTTGCATTTTCACTGCCAGAAAACGGATCGTCCAGTTCAACGGGACCGTCGTCTTCGTCTTCTTCCGCAAGCTCAGTTGATTCAAGCGAAGCGGTTTCGTCTTGGGATTCGTCTTCATTGCTGCGGTGTAGCTCAGCGGGTTCATGCTGTTCTGAGGTATTTGACTCGGGGCCACCACCAGCCGTTTCATCGGTTGCGGCAGGCTCAGTTTCTGAAAGGTTCTCGTTATCTTGCATTGCTATCCATGAAGTGGGTCTTGAGGATGGTTCAATCTTGCTTAGTGGATTCCTAGCCCTGAAGGGCGCGAAGGACAAACCACCAGAAGAGATCGTACACGGCTAAAATTCCAGCGAGTGTAAAGATCAGGAAAATAATCACGATTGAGCTGCGGATGACCTCATCCCGCGTTGGCCAAGAAACCTTTGTCATTTCTGTTTCAACAGCGATAAGGAAATCTGCAATGCTTGGTGTATTGACCATTCTAAAACTCACCCAAATGCCGACAGCGAGTAGAACGCCTGGAACAAGAAATCGCACGATTCCCAGCTCATCGCTACTCAGTGAACTGGTGGCATCACCGCCAAGCCAAAGTGGCAGAAGTTGGGCAAGTCTAAAAACGCCAATTGCAATGGCGATTGCGACTGCAGCAAATGTAACTTGGCGAGCGACTCGACCCTGCTGACGCTTATAGAGCGAAAAACTAAGGAGGCTTCCCAAGAAGGTTGCGGCTGGTTGTTGTGTTCCTGCCATAGCGAATAAATCTACCTGTAGACAAAGGTTTACGGTTTCAGATGATCCTAATTTTTCTACCAATACTGCCCGTCCGAATACAGCCGGTTCTCATAAGTCCCCTGAGTTTTGGCTTTTCCAAGCCTCGTGGCGATCTCGTTTAAATGCTTCGGACTATCAGCAGGGGCGGCGGGAATCGAACTCGCAACCTCTGGTTTTGGAGACCAGCGCTCTGCCAATTGAGCTACGCCCCTGTGGAAGTGCGGGGCCCGGTTGCCCGAACCCCGCACGAGTAACTTTTTCTGACGATGCCAGCAGGTCTGGTCACCGAACAAATCGAGAGTCAAGAAAATCAGTCAAGAATCTTCGTGACAACCCCCGATCCGACAGTTCGGCCGCCTTCACGAATAGCGAAGCGAACGCCATCATCTATTGCGATTGGTACCATCAACTCAACTTCCATCTTGACGTTGTCGCCAGGTGAAACCATTTCGACTCCACCCATCAGTTTTGTTGCTCCAGTCACGTCAGTTGTTCTGAAGTAGAACTGTGGACGGTAACCGGCGAAAAATGGGGTATGACGACCACCTTCTTCTTTTGAAAGAACGTAGACTTCGCACTCAAATTTCATATGTGGCTTAATTGTGCCTGGTTTGGCCAGTACCTGACCTCGTTCAATTGCGTCACGGTTAATTCCGCGGAGTAGGCAGCCAACGTTGTCACCAGCCTGACCACTGTCGAGAACTTTTTTAAACATTTCGACACCGGTGACAGTTGTCTTGTCAGCTTTTTCCTTTAAGCCGACAATTTCAACCTCATCACCGACGTTTACCACGCCTCGTTCAATTCGACCGGTTGCAACAGTACCTCGACCTTCGATTGAAAAGACGTCTTCGATTGCCATAAGAAATGGCTTGTCGAGTTCTCGTTCTGGCTCTGGAATATAGGAGTCAACAGCATCGAGAAGGTCTGAGATGCACTTGCTCGCTTCAGGGTCGGCAGGACTGTCATAGGCAGGCTTGCTCGCGCCTCGAATAATTGGAATATCGTCGCCAGGGAACCCATACTTCGTTAGTAGTTCACGAATCTCCATTTCGACGAGGTCGAGTAATTCTGGATCATCGACCAAGTCAACCTTGTTCAGGAAGACGACCAATGCCGGAACACCCACCTGGCGCGCCAACAGAATGTGCTCACGTGTCTGAGGCATAGGACCATCAGCTGCACTGACAACGAGAATCGCGCCGTCCATCTGGGCTGCGCCAGTAATCATATTCTTGACAAAGTCAGCATGCCCTGGGCAGTCAATGTGAGCATAGTGACGATTCTCAGTCTGGTATTCAACGTGACTCACAGCAATGGTAACCGTTTTTGTTTCATCTCGAACGGTTCCACCTTTTGCAATATCTGCGTAGCTCTTAGCCTCCGCCAGATCCTTTGCCGCCTGCACGGCGACAAGGGCACCGGTGAGCGTCGTTTTCCCATGGTCAATGTGCCCGATCGTGCCGACGTTCACGTGGGGTTTTGTTCGCTCAAAAGTATCCTTAGCCATGCTCTTTTCCTCGGCCTTTCC
>CBFIHW010000031.1:0-26070 GCA_965662325.1 uncultured Pirellulales bacterium
TGTTGGGCGGGCATTAGGTGTTGCGGTCAAGGATTGTCTTGGTGATCGCCGTGGCATTCGCCGGTATGGTCATTCGATCCTGCCGATGGATGAATCACTTGTGACCGCTGCAGTCGATCTTGGTGGTCGGGCAGCAACAGTACTTGCTGTTGAGTACCCCGTTCCGGCCATTGGGGCGTTCGACGTCCAGCTCGTTGAAGTCTTCTGGGAAAGTTTTGCGGCAACGGCTGGAGCAAATGTGCACGCCGTGCTCCATCATGGGAGCAATGCACATCACATTGCCGAGGCAGTTTTCAAAGCGACAGCTCGAAGTCTCAGGATGGCCGTGGAGCAGGATTCTCGCCAGCCAGGCGTGCCAAGCACAAAGGGTGTTTTGACTAACGAATAAAACTGGGGTGGTATGAAGAGCTTTCACACCACCCCAGTTCGTTAGTCTTACAAGGAGTTGAGGTAATAGGTTCTGGAATACCTGTTCTCAAACAGTCCAATGCGAGCTACTCGTTTACGAATGTCTCGAGGAAGCGAGCAAGGCTATGAAAATCACTGCCCGGTTCAACATACCGAACAACAGTCACGAGTGTCTTTGGGTCGACCAGTTCCTCAAACGGGACGTAATTGAGAGCCAGTTGGCCTGAAACACTGACCATGACACCATTGAGGCCCCGCTCCGCAAGTGCACGGTAGCCGCCGACACCTAGTTGGCTGCCGAGCATGACGTCAAATGCGTGAGGCTTGGCACACCGGGCTTCGTAGCCAAGTTGCAGCCCGACAACCTTTCGGCTGCGTCCAGTTTGCCGCTCGTATTCATCACCTACAAGTTTGGCAAACATTTTGCCAAGTTGAATCTGAGAAATCGTTATGTGGCCATGATCGTCTCGCGGGACACCCTCGAGCTGTTTGCTCGGTAGGAATTCAGCAAGTCCTTCAGCTAGGACAATGACGCCATACTCTTTTCCTTCTTTTTCTTCCCTTACTCGCATTGTTTTGACAATCCGACCGACGACTTCATCCACATTCATTGCAAGCTTCGTAGTGGTGTTCCCGTCTGCGTCAGTTATGGTTTCATCTTCTCGATATTTGCCGTGAATGTCTTCAACACTGATAACAAGACTGGCTTCCCCGCAAATCGCTGCTCCATAGGCCAGCCAGCCGGCACTTCGCCCCATTGATTCACAGATGAAATATGATCTTCCGGCGTCTGCATCATAAAGCAGGTTGCGAATCTCTCCTCCAAGAAAATCAACAGCAGTGAAATAGCCAAACGTGAAGTCGATTCCCATGTAGTCATTGTCAATGGTTTTTGGCAAATGAACGACGGGTATCCGTGGGGCATCAGCCGGAAGCCGGTCTTGGTACAACTTGAACTTATTCGCTGTTTTCAGAGTGTCGTCTCCACCGATGGAAATCAATGCTTCAACGCCCAATGAGAGAAGGCCTTCGTACGTGTTCTTGAGAGGCCTGACCCGTTCCTCGTCATTAAAATGTTCAGGATCAGAAATATGCTTTCCAGGATTCGTTCTGGCAGTGCCAAGCATGATCCCCTGACCCGATCGAGTCCGTTTTAAAAACTCAGGGGTGATATTGATGTAGTCTTTGCCCTCAACAAGCGGCTGGTCAGAAGAGTAATCAGCCAGCGATGAGTAGCCGTGCTTCATGCCCACGACTTCGGTATCGTTTCGCATGAACGAGGTGGCGGCTGTAGAAATAACAGCATTGGCGCCCGGTGCTGGACCGCCTGCAAATAATATGGCGACGCGATGAAAATGATGAGCTGCTTTTGGTGGGCGTGAGAGAGACTCGGCCATGAGCTGGGGGGCTCCGTGGGGAAAAGGTAGGGGGTTTCATATGCCTGGGAGAAATCTATCAAGCATCGGGCTGCTTTTACAGGGGGGGACGTTGCAGCCAGAAAGAATTGTATGTCGAAGCACAGGGAAGCAAAAAAGTGGCATGAAACGTCGGCGAACGATCACTCTGCAAGGAGTCGTTCAACGAACTTCGTGTCGATGGTTGCTTCGTGAAAAGCTGAGTGTGAGAGGAGGTCGAGGTGCAGTGGCACTGTTGTAGCGATGCCTTTTACCTGAAGCTCGCGCAGGGCACGGGCCATGGTTTCAATGGCTGCTTCACGAGTTGGCTGGTGCACGATGAGTTTGCCAATAAGTGAATCGTAATATGGTGGAACGGTATATCCCGCGGTCACGTGA
Source organism: uncultured Pirellulales bacterium (assembly GCA_965662325.1). GTDB lineage: Bacteria > Planctomycetota > Planctomycetia > Pirellulales > UBA1268 > UBA1268. Next base: position 2,202 of record CBFIHW010000031.1, read on the forward strand.
GAATCAAAGCGAACACCAAAGCCACCGGGGGCGATAATTTGCTCAATTTTCCCAGGGCACGGCCTGAAGTTGGCGGATGGGTCTTCTGCATTGATGCGACATTCAATTGCATGCCCACGAGGAACAATGTCCTCTTGCTTGAGTGAAAGTTTTTCACCTGCTGCCACAAGAATCTGTTGCTTGAGCAGATCAATGCCTGTAACCATTTCAGAGACAGGATGCTCAACCTGAATGCGGGCGTTCACCTCAATAAAGTAGAAGTTGTTATCTTTATCAACAATGAATTCCACCGTCCCAGCAGAGTAATACCCAGCAGCTTTCGCTAAACGAACTGCTGCAGACGTCATGGCTTCCCGAGTCTCTTGTGGTAGTCGAGGGGAAGGGCTTTCTTCTATAAGTTTCTGGTGACGGCGTTGTGTTGAGCAGTCGCGTTCCCAGAGATGAAGCATCGTGCCGTGTTGATCTCCGAGCACCTGAATTTCTACATGCCTTGGCTTCTCAACATATTTCTCAATGTAGATTCCGGCATTTCCAAAAGCTGCTTCTGCTTCTGCAGAAGCCTGCTGCCACGCCGTTGAGAGAGCGAGGTCATTGGCGGCAACCCGCATGCCCTTGCCGCCACCGCCTGCTGTTGCCTTGAGGAGGACAGGGAAGCCAATTTCTTTGGCTACTTTGACAGCTTCCTGTTCACCAGAAAGCAGCCCTGGGCTACCAGGTACAGTTGGGACATTTGCTTCACGGGCAAGAGCTCGAGCTGAATTTTTGTCACCAACTCGTTCCATCGACTCTGGAGTTGGGCCAATAAAACCAATGTCACATGAGCGACAGACTTCGGCGAAGTGTGCGTTTTCAGAAAGAAAGCCATAGCCCGGGTGAATAGCCTGAACATTACCAATTTCGGCAGCACTGATCACACGATCAATTCTCAGGTAGCTGTCTGCAGCCTTCGCTGGGCCAATACAGACGGCTTCATCGGCAAGATTCAGATATGGTGCGTCACGATCAGCCTCACTGTAGACGGCAACAGTTTCAATGCCAAGTTCTCGACAGGCACGAATGACGCGAAGTGCAATCTCGCCACGATTTGCTATCAGGATTCGATTGAACATGGTTTCCCTGAGTGTTGAATTATCGAGCCAAGAGACCGTGGCTCACGAAAGCTATGTCGGCATATTTCCGGCAACTAAAAAAGGACTCGTCACAAGAAGAATCTGTTCTAAGCGCCCGGGTCGACTTTGATGAGCGGCTGGCCGAACTCGACGGGTGCACCGTTTTCAACGAGCATTGCAACTATCTGTCCAGAAACACCTGCCGGAATCTCGTTAAATACCTTCATGGCTTCTACAATGCAGACTGTCTTCTCAGGACCAATGCGATCACCGACCTTTGCGAATGGAGGTGCGTCTGGGCTTGATGCAAGGTAAAATGTTCCAACCATTGGGCTTTTGACCACAACCATACGGGCATCTTCAGCCGATTCTACCGGAGCAGCAGGCTGAGCAGGAGCGGCTGGAGCAACTGGTGGAGCAATCGCAGGAGCAGAGTACGAGGCGACTTCACCGCCTCTCTTGATTCTTACAGCGCTATCAGCATGCTTCAGATCGATCTCAGTGAGATCGTTCTCTTGCATGAGGGAAATAAGTTTGCGAATTTTGCGAACATCGAAGACGTCGAATGATTGTTGGGACCCACTCATGGTGTCCATTTCTCCTCAGGAGGCCGGAGGTTAGTAAAAGTATTTGTTTGGGCTAGAAAATGTATCGGCAAACCAGGAAACCCAATTCGACCGAAATGTACAGAAACGGGCCATAATCGGGCCAAAGGTAGCCATTTTGGCCCATTTTCGTCAAGTTGGGGGCAAATCCCTCGTCTCTTGTGCACTGGTTTCTCATGTTTCTGGAAGGGGCCTCAATGACAGATCAGTCTGGAAATTCATGCCATCGAATACCAGAAGGCCTCCCAAAGCTGCCGACTCGGCTCAGGGAATCCAGTAAATTTGACTATGGTCGAGTGGTTCTTGTAGCTGGGAGCCGCGGAATGGCTGGAGCTGCCGCCCTTTCCTCGATGGCGGCTCTCAGGGGTGGCGCTGGGCTGGTCGAGGTAATTGTGCCGGAGTCGATTCAGGCAACAGTTGCCAGCTTTGACCCGTGTGTGATGACGCACGGTCTTCCAGAAGATGCTGCCGGTCGATTTTCATTGTCAGCATTATCTGCAATTTATGACCGCTGCCAGAAAGCGGATGTGGTTGCTCTCGGTCCAGGGCTTGGTCGCAGTGACGATCTTGTAGAAATTGTTCATGATCTTTGGCAGACGCTGTCAATGCCGGCGGTTGTTGACGCTGACGCGTTGTGGGCACTTGCCCAGAATGCGGAGTGGCAAAAACTTGAACATACTGGGACAAGGGTCCTTACTCCTCATGCCGGCGAGCTTACACGTCTTCTTGGCCACAATCCGTCTCGGGAAAAGAAGCAGGAACGAAAAGACTTAGAGACGGCAGCTATACATCTTGCCAAAGCGACGAAGTCGGTACTTGTCTTCAAAGGGCCAGGTTCTCTGGTAACAGATGGTACGATGAGTATTCACAACGAAACAGGTAACCCTGGTATGGCAACCGCTGGAACAGGTGATGTTCTTACGGGTGTTCTTGCTGCCCTGCTTGCCCAACAACTAGGTGCTTTCGATGCTGCTCGGCTTGCCGCATGGATTCACGGAGCAGCAGGTGACGAAGCGGTTGATCGATACGGGGAATGTTCTCTAACTGCCCGTGACCTGCTTCAATGTTTGTATACGCAAACAAGACGAGTCCTCCTGATGTGAACCGTACCATCTTGTTGAGATCTGCGTCGGAACGTCTGCTATGAGCGGACAAGTACGTTTGCTATCGGCATGACTCCATCAGTTTCGGCGAGCCATACGCGAGTTTCATTTGATGGATGTATTGTATGGCCGCCAGTAAATGAGCCAAAAGCGGGAAGAAGAAGAGTCCTGTCGGTAGTGACGAAACAACGGCACGTCAGCCGATCTCCGCTGTGGCCTTTGACGGTAATTTTTGGATGAACATGGCCGGCGATTGTGAAGTAATCAGACTGTGCATCAGAAGGCCTTTTTAGGTCATGAACGAAGCGAAAAGGTGGCTCAATGATTTCTTCTTCGCACCGTCGTATGCCAATTTTAGTGGGTTGGAGAGTTTTTCCGATAGATCGCTCGTGGTTGCCGAGGACGAGAACGACTTCTGTATTATGCGATTGCCGAACCTGCTCGCAAAACACAGAAAACTCATCGAGCACGTGCTCTGTGCATCCGGAATGAGCATGAAAGAGATCGCCTGTGATCAGAAGTCGGCGGGCATTGTATGTCTGTACGATGGCGGTGAGTCGCTGAAGGTCGCGTTGTGCTGATCCCTCAGGAATCGGCATGCCGGCGTGACGAAACGTTGCTGCTTTTCCGAGATGAATATCTGAGCAGACTACAGTCGATGTCTGTGGGAGAAAAGCAGCTCGCCCAGGAAGCAAAACAATGTCTGCGTTCGTGGGCAAGGTTCCATCTTCAGCGATAGTAATTCGCACGCTTTGGGCCTGGTGCAAGGGTGATGATGACGATGAATCTTTTTGTGTCATATGCGTGCTGCGTGCTCGAGTTCTTCAGCCATTTGCATAATCCGTTGACGCCAATTCTGGGTGGTGAGGCGCGATTGAATCTGTTCCGCCCAGATTGGAAATGCGAGTGGTGAAAGCCTCGGGGTATCAATCACCACGATCTCTTTTTTTGCAATTGCATCAAGTGCTTCAGAAAGTCGTTGGAATTCAAACTGGTTCTCCAATACTTCTCGACGTGCCTGTTCAAGGAGTAGGTTCTCAGTGTCGTATTCACTCAGGACATCAAAAATCAGACCAGCAGATGCCTGTGTTTGCTTTGCCGATCGCGTTCCTCCCTGAATCAGGCCAGCGACACGAGCAATTTCACGAAATTGTCGTTTTGCCATTTCAGTTCCGTTGAGGCATGCAAAGAGGTCTTCAAGCAGCTGGCCAGGTTTGAAAAGTTGTCGAAAGTCACGAGCATCAAGTTTGAGTTGTTTGGCTCCAGAAAGCTCAAATCCCCAATCATTGGCTGCAAGTGTCAGCGTGCTCGGTGTTTTGTTTGCAATTCTCCAGGCAAGCAGAGCTGCCAGGCCCTCATGAACAAGTCGGCCTTCAAATGGGTAGATAAAGAGATGATGCCCATCTCGGCTACGCGACCGCTCGATCAGAAGTGTGTCATGCGTAGGCAAGTGGCTCCATGTGGCTTGCGTTGCGATAAGTGGTGCAACGGCTGATGTTTCTGGAGGTAAAGGAAGAGCCGATGGATCACATTGTCTCTCTCCAGCCAGACGGACTTGTTCAAGCACTGCTGCAGAAAGCAGTGTGGAAAGAGGCATCCGTCCACCATTCCATCTGGGAACTTGCAATCCATGGCTTCCCCGGGAACGTTTGACCCAAGCTGTAAGTCCATCAAAACGAAAGAGTGTGAGTGGTCGTCCGGCAAAAAGAAACCGATCTCCGGTGTTAAGACGGCTGATAAAGGATTCTTCGACGGTGCCGAGTCGGCCACCACGACACCATTTGACCTCAACGCTTGCATTTGACGTAATTGTGCCGATGTTCATTCGGTGTCGACGAGCCAGTGCGGGGCTGGCAATGTACCATCGCCCAAATCGTTCCTTGATTCGGCAGTAGTCAGGGTAGGCGGAAAGGGCATGCCCGCCGCGAGCGGCGAAGTCGAGCGCCCACTGCCAGGACTGGTCATCGAGATTTGCAAACGCGACCGTTTCCTTTACTTCTTTGTACAGGTCGTGCTCACGAAATCCTCCACTGCAGGCCACTGTCACGATGTGCTGCGATAAACAGTCAAGAGCATTTGTGAGAGGACGTCGGGGTTCAACGGAGCCAGCTATGGCAGCCAATCGTGCGGCAGCGCATTCAATAAGCTCCAAGGCGTGAGTAGGGATGCAAATAAGTCGGCCAATTGCACCTGGCGTGTGACCGCTTCTACCAGCACGCTGAAGAATTCGGGCAATTCCTTTCGGGCTTCCAATCTGAAGGACCTGTTCGACAGGGCCGAAATCAACACCAAGGTCAAGGCTTGATGTGGCTACAACACATTTGAGAGATCCATCGCGAAGACCTGCTTCAGCAGTATTGCGTAGTTCACGATCCACGGAACCGTGATGAAGCGATAGTTTGTTTTTCCAGTCTGGTCTGGCTTCTTTGATTGCATCGTACCAGCGCTCAGCCTGAGAGCGGGTATTTGTGAATGCAAGGGTTGTTGTGGCTGATTCAATTGCTTCAACAACTTGTGGGAGGAGCCGTAGCCCCATGTGCCCTGCCCATGGGAATCTTTCAATCGGGTCAGGGATAATCGTCGAGAACTCAAGCCTTCGTGGCGCATTCGCTTGTATCAATTGAGCATGGTCACACCGTGTTGGTCCAACAAGTGTGGCAACGGCTTCATCAAGATTCGCAAGCGTTGCAGATAATCCCCACGTGATCACTCCAGGACGAATGGCCCGTAGCCTTGATAACGCAAGTTCCGTCTGAACACCACGCTTCGTCCCAAGAAGTTCGTGCCATTCGTCGACAATGACGGTGTCAAGCTCCGAAAATATTTCCTGGCTGTCTTCGAGTGACAATAAAATAGAAAGTGATTCAGGAGTGGTGATAAGAGCCTCGGGCCAGTTCTGTCGAAGGCGACGACGGTCAGCTGCTGATGTGTCACCAGTTCGGGTGCCAACCTGCCAGTGGGAGCCAAGCATGTCAGTCAGGTCTGCCAGTGGCTCTTCAAGAGCACGGGCGGTATCGGTCGCCAGAGCACGGAGTGGGGTAATCCAGATAATTCGGATGCCAGTTTTCTCGTGGTGCGTGGGTAGAGCAGAACTTCGACATAGTGCACCAAGCCATGCTGCGAGGGTTTTTCCTGTACCCGTTGGGGCGTGAAGAAGGCCGTTTCTGCCGGCTGCCATCGCTTGCCAGGTTGCACGTTGGAACTCAAACGGCGTTTGGTTGCGATTCTTGAACCACTGTTCACATGTCGCACCAAGAGTGGCCAGTTGAGCTACTGCTTTTGGGGCTCCAGTGTTTTTTTTTCGAAACGAATGGTGTTCTCTTGATGGTAGCCGCCGTTGAGCAAGTGTGGCTTTCGGTGCTGAGGGCATGATTTTACTCGGTTTGTTCTTCAGAGAGCTGCTGGCCAGTTGCCTCTGTAAGAAGTGCTTTCAGATCGCTGAGTGTTGCCGCCTCATGAGGAAGTTTGTCACGTCTCCACCTCGCTATTCGTGGAAAGCGAACGGCTATCCCCGATTTATGACGAGTGGATTTCGATACATTTTCAAAAGCCAGCTGAAATACAAGTGTTGGTCGCACGACGCGAACTGGGCCGTGCCTTTCAATCGTAGTGCTACGAATAATCTTGTCGATCTCAATCAGTTCTTTGTCGGATAGTCCACTATAGGCCTTTGCGACAGTGACAAGGTGTTCCCCGTCCCAGACGCCAAGCGTATAGTCGGTGTGAAGGCCGGCACGGCGTCCATGTCCAGATTGGGCGTAATGGAGCACGGCATCAATCTCGAGCGGCTCCACCTTCCATTTCCACCAGTCGCCTCGTGGTCGGCCATGTGCATAGCTGCTTGTAATTCTTTTGAGCATGAGCCCTTCAACACCACGTGTGCGGGCTTGTTGTTGGGCAAGAGAGAGTTCGTCCCATGAGGCACCATCAACGAGAGGGGAGTGAAACATTCTGATATCACCATTTTCGGCAGAATTATGGTGAAGTTTCGCTGGCCCACCAGACAGTGCCGGTTGTCGCTGAAAAGCCGATGGCACGATGGTGAGGAGTTTCCTTCGGCGAAGAGAAAGTGGCTCTGGTCGAATATCCTTTCCCTGTTCTTCAAGCAGGTCGTACGCAACAAAGACCGCTGGGATTTCACTGAGAATTTTTTTACCAGCACGTTTGCGGCCTGCCCTTCTCGACAGCATTGAAAAGGGAAGGAGATTGTTTGGGTGGGCTGCAAGAAGTTCTCCGTCAAGAACAGTGCCCTCAGGAAGATGTTCTGCAGCTTCTACGATTTCAGGAAAGGCATCATTCATCCGTTCTTCGCCTCGGCTCCAGATTGAGATTCCAGCAGATCTCCGCACAACCTGAGCCCGCATGCCGTCCCACTTCCATTCGGCCTGCCAGTCCAGGACTGAACCAAGTTCGTGAGGTTCGTTGCTTATTGGGGAAGCAAGAAAGAACGGGTAGGGGCGGAGGCTGTCGGCGGATGTGGGGTGTGGTGAAAGAAGCGACTGAAAGTCTTCTGCAGTCTCGATTGTTGCGGCCATCATTCGTTCAGCAAGCACTGCTGACTCTAAACCAGACAGTTCTGCAAGTGCTCGTGCAACTAAAGTTCTTGATACGCCAACACGGCAGCCCCCGGTTACTAGTTTGTGCCAGACGATTCGCTCACGGGGCGTTAAGCGTTTCCATGTTTCCTCAACGACATGTCTTTTATAGCTGTCTGGTTTTCCCTTCAGTCCACGTATTGTTTCTTCAAAGCAACGAGCAAGTGAGAGTGATTCAGTGTTGTGGTTTTGGTTTCTTGATTCATCTGTGGGTTGGTCCGGCAAGATGAGGGCAAGTGTCTCGGCAAGATCGCCAACGTGAGCATAGCTCTCTTCAACAAGCCAGAGAGGGAGATCAGCGAATTCGGCAGCCCACTCTCTGAGTGATCGTGTCGATACAGCCCGTAATTGTTTAGCACCACACAGCACTCGTAGCCCGCATGCAGCATCTTCAGGAGGTGCTGACACAAAGTATTCTTTCAGGGCTTCAATCTTTTGATTTGTACTGGTCGTGCCATCCAGTCTCCAATAAAGATCAGAGAAGCGTTTCATTGGGCATCCTCTGACTCGTTTTCGTCTGTGTTGCCATCATCTGGGTTTGTCTCACCGACAAAACGTGTCGCGAGTACCTCCGCGTTGAGGCCTCGTTCTGTCAGCAATCGTGCGACTATGTCGGTGAAACCGTGAGTAACCAGTACTCGCTGTGCGCCCGAAGCATGAACCGCCTGCATAAGGTCTGGGTAGTCAACGTGGTCAGAAAGGATGAAGCCCTTTGGAATCCCACGTCGTCGGCGGACGCCACGAAGAAGCATCCAGCCCGAGACCATAGCGAGAGATGTCTCACCAAAGCGGTTGATCCACGTTGTACCTGCAGCACTTGGCGGAGCGATAATAATTCCATGTCCACCACCTATTTTTCGGCTCTGAGGTGGTATTCGATTTATCGGCGGAAGTCGTACTCCACTTGCACGATAGGCTTCAACGAGTTTCATCACGGCACCGTGTCCATAAATTGGTCCGATCGATGGATCGAGTAATGAGGCGAGCCGCTGTGCCTTGCCAAGTGCGTACGCCAACAGCACGCTGGTACGACCAGATTCGGCGTTGGCTCTCCACCATGCATTTATTTCTTGAGCAACAGTTTCTGGATCAGGCCAGCGATACACAGGTAAGCCAAAAGTGCTTTCTGTGACAAATACATCACACGGAACTGATTCAAAACAGTCGCACGTTGAATCGTTTTGGAGCTTGTAATCACCAGTTACGACCCAGGTTGTCCCCCGATGACTCACTCGTACTTGTGAAGATCCCAGAAGATGACCTGCAGGATGGAGCGAAACATCAACCCCGTTTATAGAGATATGTTCATTGTACTTCAGTGTGTCGATGAGTGCCTGGCTGCCCATGCGGGTACGCAGGACATGCTTGCCAGATGCGGCGCAAAGGTAGCGATTACTGCCCGGTCGTGCATGATCAGCATGGGCGTGGGTGATAACGGCATGCGGTACCGGTCGCCACGGGTCAATGTAAAAATTACCCGCTGCGCAGAACAGTCCGCGAGGCGTGATTTCAAGAAGATCGGTCACGATGCGATGAGCCTCCTGTGCGGTGACTCACTGTTTTCGGTACTGTTCAGCGATATGCTGCATTGCCAACAGCCGGGAATCTATAGCCACCGAATCCAAATGGAGCGTAGCGTGGCCAGTCACCTGGGGCGACCCCCGGCTCTGTTCCGTACATTTTCCACGTAGGCGTTCGCGGTATCGTTGGTGGCTCATAATAGCGGGGCCGGCCTTCAATTCCGGTCACATAAGGACTGGCTCCTGGTTTGTATGGTGCCTGATTTCTGGGAGTTCGATAATTCTGGTAACTCGAGGATTTTGCTTTCCTCCAGCGAGCAGCTTCAGCGGATGAAGCAATGCAAGCGGCCGTCACGAGGGTAAGAATCACAAAAGGTTGTTTTTTAAAATTCATGGTTTCTCGACGTTAGGTAGACGGAAGTAGAGTGAGTCAGGGGTTCAGGAATATTCAGACTTCTTAACTCTACTCGGTGAATGCTGCTGAAGGGCTAAAGGTGCAAAAAATACGTTCCTGCGGGGCCGGTCGTATGGCTTATCCGTTCTGTAATGCAATGACATAAGGGAGACATGTCTGATCCAGCTTATAACCCTGAATGTTTAGTTACCAACTCATACTTACTCTTTGACCGGTGCAGCCCACCGAATCCGAACGGGCATGTTGAATGCTTTCTCAAAAAGATCAGTTCTCCGCTCTGCCCCCCAGATATCTACTTGAGGGTTGGCGTCTGATACAACAACAAGATTTGCACCATCGTTATCAATGCTGGCAAGCACATCTTTTACTTGCTGTGATCGACTTCGGTCGAGGCCCCCAGCGAGTCGTAGGATAGCTGCCATGCTCCGAACCCGCTGTTGGTCACCAGAAGAAAGTCGTGAAAAGTTCTGGTGTTTTTTCTTTGGGAATGCACCACGATGATAGCGTGCGATGTTTGCAATCATCTCAAGATCAGGGCCGAGGATTCCAGGGAGCCTACTGTTCCGTATAAGATGATAGCTGTGCTTGTGATGCTGGTCATAGTTGATGACATACCCAACGTCTTGGAGTCGCGCAGCTGTTTCAAGAAGTTTTCGGTCAGCCGGCAGAAGCTTGAGTGGTGAGGTGAGTTGGTCGTAAATTCTCCCGGCTAAAGCTGCAACGGTCCGGCCATGCTCCAATTCACCAGAGCATGTCTCTGCAAGCCGTTCGACCGCTCGTTCACTTTCAGCAGGATCGTTTGTCTGGCCACCAAAGTATTTATCTACCATTTCGCGGATGAGCCCGTCGCGAACGCCTCGGGTGTGTACAAGGATCGTGTTGACCCGAAATCGTTTGAGAAGGCCATCAATAATAGAAAGTCCGGCAATAATGATATCAGCCCTATCGGCGGACATGCCTGCCATTGATTTCCGCGATCGAAGCGGCATTTTTTTGAGTCTATCAAGAAGATGCCGAAGTTCTGCGTGGGAAACCTTATAACCAGCCACCGGGATGTCCGTCTCCTTCTTTGAAGCCATGACCAGTTCAGCAAGAGTAGTAAAGGTGCCACCGGAGCCTACGAGGAAATGCGGCGCAAACAGGGGCCGGCCCGTCTCGCGCTTGAGACATCCCGTAATTTCTTTATCGAGCTTAATGAGGCCTTGCTGAAATTCGATGCCGTCAGCCCCACTCCCGATTCCACATCGTTCCGTAAGCCTCACTGCTCCAAGTGGTGTAGAAAAAATGGATTCCACCAGTGATCCAGTGGCGAAGATAACTTCTGTGCTGCCGCCTCCGATGTCAGCAATAACAATATTTTTTCCATTGAGGTCAAAGGCATGCTGTACGCTGCAGAAGGCAAGTCGAGCCTCTCGCTCTCCAGAGATAACCTCAACATTCAGGCCAACTTCCTTTTGTATTCGTTCGCAGAATTCAGGACCGTTTGAGGCTTCTCGAACAGCACATGTGGCAATCGTACGCAGTGCTGAAACCTGGTACCCAGCAGCAATTTGTTTAAATGTTGCAAGGGCCTCGAGAGTCCTCTCCATCGCGTCTTTATCAAGTCGTCCGTCAGAAGAGATGCTACGCGCGAGTCGCGTTGGTTCACGTTCCTCGTCGAGAATTCGATAACTACTGCCTCGGAATACTTCAGCAACCAGAAGCCGCACGCTATTGCTGCCGATATCAATGCCGGCCAGGCGGCTTGCCATCTCTGCATTGAGGTATATTTGTTTTTGATCAGATAGGGCAGTCATAAGAGTGTTCACTTAAAAGTAAAAAATGACTCTCAGGTTTTCTTATCATACTCCGAAAGCCATTGTTGCTGATTGGGTTGCACTTCTTGTTGGTATCATCTCAACTAATGCAATATTCACCTAATTTACCGATTTCTCTAATTTTCAGACGTGCCACGAACATTTTCAGGAACTGTGTTCAGTAACCGCGAAGGCGTAACGTTGCCTGAAAATGGCTGTGGAGTCACAGTCGGAAACTTTGATGGTGTGCATCTTGGACACCGAGAAATTGTTGCGAGGCTGATCAGTTTGGCTAAGCCGCTTGGTCTGCCGTCTGTCGCGTTAACATTTGATCCTCATCCTGCTGAGTTGCTTCATCCGAGCCTGGCAAGGCGTTTTCTAACGACCACACAGCGGCGGGCAGAGCTGCTTCTCTCTCTGGGTTTGGATGCAGTTTTTGTTCTTACTACGACACAAGAGTTATTAAATCTTTCGGCCGAAGAGTTCTACCATGAGGTGCTGTGTCGGTGTTTTCAACCGGCTGTTATTGCTGAGGGCGAGGACTTTCATTTTGGTCACAATCGACAAGGGACATTATCAGATCTACAGCGATGGGCTGACAGAGACTCAATTGAGTTGACGACAGTATCTCCTGTGCAGATTTCGGGCACGGCAGTCTCGAGTTCAAGAATACGTGGCTTGTTGGAAAAAGGAGATGTAACAGACGCGAATGAATTGCTTGTTTTTCCATACAGGGTAGAGGGGCAGGTTGAGCAAGGACAGCGACGCGGCAAGGAGCTTGGTTTTCCGACGGCAAATCTTGGAAGTGTGCGCACGCTTGTTCCTCAGGATGGTGTCTATGCGGGAGTTGCTACAACAGCCTCTGGTGCTCGCTATGGTGCAGCGATCCATGTCGGGAAGAACCTAACGTTTAACGCTGTGAACAAAACTATGGAAGTTCATCTGCTTGGTTTCTCAGGCGATCTTTACGGGCAGTTGCTGCAGGTAGAATTTTTTCAACGCCTTCGTCCAACCGAAAAGTTTGAAGGAGTCGATGCACTTACGAAGCAGCTTCATGCGGATGTTGCGGCAGTCGAATCCCTGTCACAGCTCAATTTAAAAAAACTGCATGCTCAACGAGTTTCGCTCTCGTCAGCTTCTTTTTCCGGTTAAACTGATAAGGCTAGGTTTTGATAGATATCTTTTATTTCGATTAATTTCGTGTTTCAACAAAGGAAAATCCAATGCGTCTCGACTGGTCTGCGTTTCTCAAAGTTCTCGATGAGTCAAAACGGGTTGTGCTCACAAGCCATGTTCGGCCCGACTGCGATGCTCTTGGTAGCGAGTTGGGAATGGCCGGGATTCTCGAGGCTGTTGGTAAAGATGTCCGAATAGTGAATGCTCAGGAAACACCAGCCAGTCTTCAGTGGATTGATCCTCGTTGTAAATTGGAATCATTAGCGCAAGGTGTTGCGCCAGCAGACCTTGATGATCGTGATCTGTTGATCGTTCTTGATACGAGTGCGTGGGCGCAGCTTGGGGCGATGGGGGAGGTGCTCAAGCGACAGCGAGAACGTGTTGTTGTTGTTGATCATCATGTGAGTGAAGATGATTTGTCTGATCGGTGGTTTAAAGATCCGACAGCCGAAGCAACAGCGCGAATTGTGTACGAAATTGGTCTTCGCTTACGAGTTCCTCTCACTGAGTCAATCGCAACGCCGCTGTACGCTGGGCTCTCAACCGATACCGGGGGTTTTCGCTTTCCATCTGCGAGCGGTGAGACATTTCGTGTTGCTGCTCGTCTTGTTGATGCGGGCGCGAGTCCCCCATTTATTTACAGAGAACTTTTCGAACAGGATACACTTGCCCGATTGCATCTCGTTGGACGAACTCTTGCCGGAGCACGGACCTTTAACGACGGTAACTGTATCCTTTCAACAGTCCGTCAGTCCGATATCAAAGAGGTCGGTGCTTCACCGGCTGATACCGAGGATCTTATTAATTTGACCCTTGCGGTAAAGGGAACACAGGTTGCGGCAATTATGATTGAGCAGCCCGACAAAAGAGTGAAACTCAGTTTTCGGAGTCGTGGTGCTGCCGACTGCAGTGCCCTTGCCGGGCACTTTGGTGGCGGTGGTCATAAAGCAGCAGCTGGCGCGATTACCACCGGGGCGTTTGACGAGATTGAGAAGCAAGTGACAGAAGCTGTCGATGCCGCGTGGCATGCTCTTCAGCCAGCGTAACATCGTTCCGTTCAGGAAGTTTCCGTTGGATGATCCGGTTTATACTCCGGATGATTCGGTCGACGCGTCAAAAGGATAGACTGGTTGTAGTGGTGTATCCTCACCAACATTCTTGGAGATAAAAAAAGAGAATTCAAAAAGGAGATCCGGGCGTGACTGCGGAATCATATCAAGAACCTGCTGACAAAAAGACAAGGCGTCGTAGCTTTTTAACAGGTGCTTTGGCGATGCTGTGCGGAGGCCTCGCCACACTTCCACCTTTTGGGGCGGCACTCTGGGCGTTTCTTGACCCCTTACGTCGCTCATCGGGTGCGGCTACGTTTCTTCCGCTAACAGATTTGAAAAATGTGCCTGCAGATGGTCAGCCTCGGCAGTTTCCAGTGATCGCTGATCGAGTTGACGCGTGGACAGGATTCAAAGCTGAGCCAATTGGTGCAGTATATGTAAAAAGAGAGGAGGGGAGTGATCGTGTTGAGGCGCTTTCCGCGACGTGTCCACATGCCGGTTGCTTTGTTGAATTAGATAAGGCGGCAGGTTGTTTTCGCTGTCCGTGTCATAACAGCAGTTTTACTCTTGATGGTGGTATTGTTGCACCAAGCCCAAGCCCTCGGGCAATGGACAGTCTTGAATGTGAGGTAAGCAAGTCAGGTGCGGTATCTGTAAAGTGGCAGAACTTTTACTCAGGTACTGAAGATAAGGTGGCTCGGAAATGACAGATACCCAAAGTTCTGATACCTCTTTAAATCAACACGAGTCAGCTGGTACACGCGGGCTTGGTAATTGGCTTGATAGCAGGACAGGCTACCGCGCCCTTATCCACAGTGCACTTTATGAGCGAGTTCCGGGCGGGGCTCGTTGGCGTTATGTATGGGGAAGTACACTTGTTTTCGCTTTTATGACGCAGGTTATTACCGGCTTGGTGCTTTGGGCGAGTTACTCAGCCAGCGCACAGACTGCCTGGGAGAGCGTTTATTTTATTCAGCACGAGATGACAGGAGGCTGGCTCCTTCGAGGTATTCATCACGTGATGGCCCAGGCAATGATTGTCTTGTTGGCTCTCCATGTCATGCAGGTTGTAATTGACGGGGCGTATCGAGCTCCGCGTGAAGTGAACTTTTGGTTGGGGCTTGTGTTGATGACACTGGTTCTTGGCATGGCTCTTACGGGATACCTTTTGCCGTGGGATCAAAAAGGTTATTGGGCGACTCGCGTTGCTACCAATTTAGCTGGTCTTGTGCCATTGATAGGACCATCAATCCAGGAGCTTGTTGTAGGCGGGCCTGACTATGGCCACCACACGCTCACACGATTCTTCGCATTGCATGCAGGATTTCTGCCGGCAACATTGGTGCTTTTTCTTGTCTTGCATCTTGCGCTGTTTCGTAAACATGGCCTTCATGCCAAGCAACCAATCACTCAGCCTGATGCAATGTTTTGGCCGGATCAGGTGCTCAAGGATGCGGTTGCGATGCTTGCTGTGATGGCAGTTGTTCTTGGAGTGATTCTTCTGCCAGCGTTACGAGCTATTCTTGCAGGGGAACCCGTTGTTTCTGGGCATCTTGGGGCAGAACTTGGTGCGCCGGCTGATCCATCTGAACCGTATGCTGCCGCCCGACCGGAATGGTACTTCCTGTTTCTGTTCCAGTTCCTCAAGGTTTTCGAGGGCTGGGGGGCGACGGGCGAATTTCTTGGAGCCATCGTTGTTCCAGGAGCTACGTTGGGAGTGATGTTTCTTATGCCAATTTTGGGGCAATGGAAACTCGGTCATCGTTTTAATGTTGTTTTTACAGTCGCAATCTTGGCAGGAGCCGGCCTTTTGACAGCAATGGCGATTCATGAAGATTATTATGCGCTCTGGGCGGACCGGTCTGCCTTCGCAGACGTTGAAAAGGTGCTTGAATCAACAGGAGGAGACGGTGATAAGATTGCCGCGGCATTGGGGCATGATGAAAAGAAAATAGCTGACTTTGAGAACAGGCGTCATAAGCTTGAGGCCATTCGTCGTTCTGAGGCGTTTTTGAGTGCTGTGAAGCAGGCTGGGATTGATGCTGATCGAGCAATAGAACTCGCAGGACGTCCTGAAAAGATTCCACCTACTGGAGCACTCTCGTTGGTGCGTAGTGATCCGCTGACGCAAGGGCCAAGATTATTCGCGCAGCACTGTGCAAGTTGTCATGCACATGTAGATCCTTCTGGAGAAGGTGTTGAGCAGGTGTTTGCAAAAAGTTCTGCTGCGAATCTTTTTGAATTTGGAGGAGAATCTTGGGTGCGAGGACTGCTTGATCCAAAGCAGGTTGCTAGTGCTGCTTATTTTGGGAATACGGCGCACAGTGAAGGTGACATGGTTTCATTCGTTTCAGAGGATTTCATGGATAAAGATGTCTGGAAGCAAGCAGATAAAGAAGCTGTAGTGTTTGCGCTTGTTGAAGAGGCTGGTCTGCTTACGGGCACCGAAAGCAAGAAGCTTGTTAAACGAGGAAGGGAATTGATTGCTGACACCGATCGCTGTGGAAGTTGCCATCCGTATCGAGAGAATGAGACAGAGCTTGGTTATGCTCCCGACTTGAATGGATGGGGTTCTATGGAGTGGGTGGTAGGCATTATTACTGATCCAACCCACCAACGGTTCTATCCTGATACCAACGATCGCATGCCACGATTTGGTGTGGCCCCTGAAGGTGGCCTGCCAGCCTTAACCCGTGAGCAGATTGAACTTGTTAGTCGGTGGTTACGTGGTTCCTGGTATCAGCCCAAGGGGACCGATAAAGCCAAGGGTGCTGCAGACCACCCATGACACGGGTTTTCATCGCGGCGTCCAACTTTTCGGGATGAATTCAGAAATAATCCCTAAGAGAGCTCGCTTTGGCTAACGTGCCTGAGAGGTTATTCAATACCTCCAAGTGCAGTTGCGCGATGTACTCTTCCAACTCCAAGCATAAATGCAGCTGTTCGTAGAGAAACCTTTCTCGATGAGGCGAGTTGCCAGACTTGCTCGAAGGCTTCCCCGAGAATACGGTCGAGTTCTTGCCGAACTCGATTCATTCCCCACTGATAATGCTGACGGTTTTGTACCCACTCAAACCAACTTGCAGTCACACCACCTGCGTTACATAAGATGTCAGGCAGTACCGTGACTCCGATCTCGTCGAAGAATGCATCAGCGGCAGGGTTCGTTGGCGCATTTGCTGCTTCAATAACAATAGGAGCCTTGATATGACCAGCATTTTCGCTTGTTAGAACTCCTCCAAGCGCGGCTGGATTCAGGACATCGCAGTTGCAGAAAAGAAGTTCCTGGTGAGAAATGGCGTCTCCTCCCGCGTAGCCAGCTAGCGTCCCGCCATTGCTGTGGACGTATCGAATCATCTCGAGTACATCGAGCCCTTCTTCACGGTGAAAGTTTGCGGTCGCGTCACCTACGGCAATAATTCGACATTCTGCATCTCGGAGAAACTTTGCAGTGTGCGTGCCGACGTTACCAAAACCTTGTATTACAACCCGAGTGCCCGGTATTCGTCTGCCAAGACGGCTGAGGAGTTTTAAGGTGAGAAGTCCGACGCCGCGACCAGTGGCTTCTTCACGACCGGGCAGCCCATGATATTCCACCGGCTTACCGGTAACACATGCGGGAGAGAAACCATGAAATTTATCATACTGATTCATGATCCAGGCCATGACTTCAGATGAGGTTCCCATGTCAGGTGCTGGAATATCAACATCAGGCCCAATGAGGTCATGTATGTTGTCAACAAAACGTCTGGTGACACGTTCCAGTTCTCGGGTGGAAAGTGATGTAGGGTCGAGTGCGATACCCCCTTTGGCGCCTCCGTACGGAATATTTACAACGGCGGTCTTCCAGGTCATCAGTGACGCGAGTGCTCGAATTTCATCGAGGTCAACTTGCGAGTGGTATCGCAGGCCACCTTTCATTGGTCCACGGGCGTTGTTGTGCTGAACTCGATAGCCAATAAAAGAACCAATAGCGCCGGAATCAAGTTCTAATGGAATCTGAACCTGCACTTCTCGTTGCGGCGTAAGGAGCAGTTGACGCATGTTTTCGTTAAGCTCGAGTTGATCTGCTGCTCTGTCAAAATAGATTCTGTTGGCCTCACTTGATCGCATAATGCCCGACCTGCTTTATAGATGTCACTACTTCACGTCGTATGCCCTTGGCGGGATACTGAATCGATCGTGATGTTTAATGATCATATCGGTCTGGTTTTAGCCGGCACAACCGGAGAATCTGAATCATCACGATTCTTGTTCACCTATTGTCTGTTCGTAGTCACTATTTACGGGGTAATCTATAAGCAGTGCACTTTGTTTTATCGCTTGCATTCCGTTGATGTCGACTGTCTGTAGCCGAGAATCTGTTTTTGGTCTTTTGTTATGCCTGTGCTGCCTTTGGATGTGTTCTGGGAAAAACTTGCTGAAAGTCGATTGCTTTCTGCAGGCCAAATTTCAGATGTTCTCGTGGCGTACCGAGACGCAATGAAAGGATCAGTTTCTCAAGAAAATCAAACCGCTCTCGCGGCACAGTGGCTTGTGCGACAACGAATAGTCACTCTTTGGCAGGCGAAAGAGCTGACGAAAGGAAATGCCAGTAACTTTTTCATAGGGGACTATCGCCTCCTCGACAAGCGCGACATGTCTCCTGGCGGTGTTGTTTATCAGGGACGTCATGAGCCAACCAGGCAGGTTGTGTCTCTAGTACCAATCGATGATTTGGCAAGCCAACGGGTTGAGGTTTGGACTGAGGTTGTTCGTCAGGTAGAACGTGCCGCAGAAACGACATCTCCTGTCCTCTCGAGAACATGGGCATTGGAATCAGCCGGAGAAAACAGGTTTATTGTTTGTGAAGATCTTCTTTCTCAGATGTCTGTTGCTGAGGCGAGTCAAACCCATAGGTGGCCAGTCGTTGAGGCAGTTAAGGCAATTCGTTTAGGGTGTCGCGGTGTCGCTGAGATTCATCGGCTTGGTGGCGTTCATGGGATGATTTCAACCAGTGTTCTTGTCGGTGCGTCGACTGAAACACCTTCTCAGAAAGAGCCGCGGCTTCTGCAGTACCCTTTGACAGGTGATCCGCTTGGTGTCTTTGCGGCTGACCCACTGAGATCCCCGCAGGTTGTCGCCAGGTTTGCTGAGAAGATTTGTTTTGTCCCACCGGAGCGACTGATTTCCGGTAAGCCCGGAACACCGACAGGTGATGTCTACGGAATGGGGTGCCTGCTTCATACGCTCCTTGTGGGAAGACCAGTAGTTTGGAAAGGGAGTCCTTTGGCGACAGGTGCTTTTGTTCGAGAAGAAGGAAGGCGTGCCGCATCACTTTGGCCGTCAATTGAGGGATGTCCTGCTGAAATTCAAAAACTGCTCGATTATATGACAGCGACAGATCCCCATCGGCGATATTGTGATGCCGTTGAAGCTGGTGATGCCATTGCAGCGTGCCTGCAGTGTTCAGCGATAAGTCCAGAGTTGCCACCACAGCGTGCGTTCCAGCCCAATCTGCTTGCTGTCGCTGCTGAAAGTGGTGTGGAAGCCAAGACTTCCGGTCGAGGCAAAAATAAAAAACAAAATCAGATTTTCCACATGCTGTCGGTTCCTTCGATCATTGCGGGCGTTCTTCTTGTGGCGTTCACTGCTTTTTCGATATGGCGAACGTTCTCGCGTTTTGAGATTGGTTCGGAAAAAGAATCTCAAATTAAAGTAACAGAGAGAGCAGGTTCGGCTGCTTTGGAAACCTCGGCAGGAACGCTGCCAGTAGGCAAGGAAAAAAAATTTGTTCTTGATAGCGATGACGAGTTGCCATGGATGCCGCCAACAGAACCATCACGTCTTGAGTTTCGCTATTTGCCATCGGGTTCACAGTTAATTCTTTCAGCCCGGCCGGCAGACTTTATGCTGTCCAAAGACGGGCAATTAGTCTTGAAGGCTGGTGGAGAATCATTGCAAGAGCTGATTGTTCTCCTTGAGAATTTAGTGCAATGCTCGCTTGCAAAAATTGAAACATTGCAAGTGAGTTGGCAGGCTGACGAGAATGGCCTGCCACTAGTTGCAATCTGGGCTCGCCGTCATGGAGCCGTCACGCAGGAGAGCAGGAACGATGAGGCCTCCAATGTGGCTGTGCCGGTAGAAGGTTCAGGTGGTTGGCTTCGCTGGTATCCACACGGTGAGGATGGTCGTGACGTGGTTGTTGCTATGCCGCAACTTATGGATGCACTCATGGTGACGACTACAGAGGAGAGCGAACTGCCCCGAAGCATGAGACCGCTTGGACCTGTTCTAGATGGTAGTCGGCAGTTGACGCTTTTGGGTTCACCTCATTTTCTTGTCCACGATGGCCGTGTTTTGTTGCCAGCGACAACGATGCCACTACTTGATCCGATTGAAAATGTCTTAGGTGCTGACTGTCCAGCAGCAGCAGTTTCAGTTCATCTCGATGATCGAACCTATTTTGAACTAGATGCAGTGAGTCCGGCAGTAGGTTCTGCGCGACGCCTCGATCGTCAGTTGGACGTAGGTTTGCATGAAGTGTCGGAGAAGGCAGAAGCGGTGATCAGCAGTCGTGATCTGGATGTGTACGGGCGTCGTCTGGTGATTCGGCTTCCGGAAATGCTTCGTATAGGGCAACGATACCTACGTGTTGGCATTGAGGGCCGGGACCTCGTTGTGGCGAATTCATATCTCCCAGAAATGGCAGCCCATAATATTGTGTTGGCGGCATCACTTCTACTTGATCAGATTCAAGCAAAACCGATTAGCAGGCGAGTAGTGGAAGACAAGAGTGTTGAAGTACAGCAATCTGCAGTGGTCAAGCTGCAACGCCCAGTAACCTTGGTTTTTGACTCGGACTCGCTCGAGACGGCAATTGAAATGCTGTCTGAGGCAGTCGGTATTACGATAGAAATAGCAGGAAAAGATCTCGAGTCAGAGGGGATTACGAAAAATCAATCGTTTGGTCTGTCAGAGCGAGACCGTCCTGCTAACGAGGTTTTGCGGACAATTTTAAGAAAAAGTGAGAGTAAGCCGGGGCAATTGATTTATGTTTTTAGAGAAGATGGTGATGACGAAAAAATAGTGATTACTACAAATACAATTGCTCAACAGCGAGACGAGAAGATTCCGAAGGTATTTCGTACCGTGCCAGCTCAATAGATTTATTTCAGGCTTCTCCCGAGACAGATCGAGGTATATCTTTCATGAAGAACCTTGGCAGCAACGCGTGCTGAAGGAGGATGGTTGACAGGGTGACTCACTTGACAGAGGCTCGTCCTGATCGCCGAGAGTTATTGGAGACAGACATGATTATCGTAATGAAGGCAGATGCTAGTCCTGAACAGATTGTGAAGGTAGCCGAGCAAGTGGAAGCCCTTGGCCTCAAGCCCCATGTAATTGAGGGATCAGAGAGGACCGTTGTTGCAGTTGTCGGTGCAGAAAAAGATGCGACTGTGAGTGCAATGGAAACAGTTCCTGGTGTCGCAAGAGTCCTTCCAATATTAGCTCCGTACAAGGTGGCCAGTCGTGAGGTCCAGCAGGAACAGACAGTGGTGACGGTAGGGCCTCTCTCTATTGGTGGTGGTACTGTCGGTGTCATCGCAGGGCCCTGTTCTGTTGAGTCACGTGAACAGATCCTCGAATCTGCTCGAGCCGTATTGGCTTCTGGTGCAACGGGTCTTCGTGGTGGTGCTTTTAAGCCAAGAACAAGTCCCTACAGTTTTCAGGGCTTAAAAGAAGAAGGACTGAAACTTCTTGCAGAAGCACGAGATGAGACAGGGCAAGCAGTTGTGACAGAGGTGGTAGCCCCTGAGGATGTCGATCTGGTCGCTCGCTACGCAGATGTTCTACAAATTGGTGCCCGGAACATGCAAAATTATCGTCTGCTCGAAGCAGTTGGCCAGTGTGACAAAGCGGTGCTTTTGAAACGTGGTCCAGCGGCGACGGTTGATGAGATGCTTCTGGCTGCAGAGTACATTCTTGATGGGGGTAATCGTGAGGTGATTCTCTGTGAACGGGGAATCAGGACGTTTGAATCACACACCCGATTTACGCTGCCTTTAGCCACAGTGCCATGGCTGCAAGCCCGTACCCATTTGCCAGTTGTGGTTGACCCGAGCCATGGAACAGGCCATGCCGACCTTGTGCCTAGCATGGCGGCAGCGGCTGTGGCTGCAGGAGCGGATGGCTTGATTATTGAGGTGCACCCTGACCCACAGAATGCAGCGAGTGATGGTGGGCAGACGCTCGACTTTGGCACATTTGAAAAAACAATGGAAACATGCCGAAGGGTAGCCCAAGCTGTCGGTAGAAATCTTCTTTAGTTCTTTGTGATACGTTGTTGAATCACTCGTGTGACAGAGACGCAGGATATAGCCTTATGCGCTGCTACGAAGTTGATTGCCGTATTGTGCACGTATGCTCTCGACGCAGTCGATTAAGCCATTCAGGATATTTTGCAGGGTGATATCTTTGCTTAAGTAACACTGCTTTGTTAGTGCCTGTTTCTCCAACTGCTTTGCAAACTTCTCCAGTTCGTGCGCAGAGTTTGTTCGAATGGGTTTCTGGCTTAGTCGGTCATACCTGAGCGTATTTCCACAGGCACGCTCGATTGTATGCTTTGCCCGACGAGCGAGCGACAGCTTTTCGCTGCAGAGAATTGGATACCTTTGAAAAGCAGGTAACTCAACATGAATAGATTCAAGCCAGTCGTGCCATTTGAACATGTTGAACCGATGGCCCATGCGAAAGGGTTGCCAAGCTGTGCGAAGCGCATCAGCAAAAATTGCTCCATGAAGACTTTCAGTGAGGACACATTCAGACTGAGCGATGTCTTCAAAAACACAAAAAAAATCTTTACGTGGGTCGATGAAATGAAGTTCGCCGACCTTTCCGATGGTTTCCCAATCGATGGTCGTAGCTGTCTGGTGATGAGGAATCACAGACACGCGATATTTCTTTTTTAGCATAAAGAGTTCTTTGAAGCGGTCGGTCGTGAGACAGAGATACGCGGAGTCACCGATGCTCTTCCGGAGCGGTATCTTGAGTGCCTGTGCAGTAAGAGGCCCTCGGACGGAGTAGATGCTAAATTTTCCATCTACCTTCGGCGGACATTGGTAGCCAGTTCCTGTGCCCAAGACAATTTTTTCGGGGCTTTTCGGTAATTTGTGATTGAGGATTGTTCCGACACCAAGGAACAGCGAATCTTCATGCGTGTCGAAAAAAGATTTGCCAAGAAGCGTTGGCCAGAGCCATGTGTTGAGATCATCACCAAAGTTACCCAAAGGTGTTTTGCAGTAATGTAGCTTCATGTGTTTGAGGTGGCCGTCACGTTGTGAGTACTGTCGAATTTCAGTTCATTTTTTATGAGATCCAGAGGGTAGGGTTGGCAGTGGACGGTAATTATTAAGCTGCTCGCTTCCTCTTCAGTCGTGTCTGGACTTCGGTTGGCTTGCTTGGTTCAAAACGAAGAAGGGGAGGCGTGTGTGTCACAGTTTCTGATGGCGTGTAGGTATACCTGCGATCTTCCGACGATAACGAGCGTTCGCAGGCTGTTGCGAGCCCTTGATGAATCTGTTTTTTTCCCGTGAAAAATAGCTTTTTTATTTTCCATCGTTGTTGTCGTAAAAGCTTTGGATCGATGTACCCTTTTTCATGTGAAAGATGGAGTTGTACTAATGAAAATTTGAGCCAACGCGAAGCAACTCCACAGTTTCGTAAGCGGACCCCGAGTTCACGATCTTCACTCCCATAACCATACGACTCATTAAAACCATTCACGGCCTCAATATCATTTCGCCATAATGAAAAGTTGGCACCACGAAGAACGCAATATCGCCATGTAAGAATGTTCAGCGACTTTTCCCAGATACCGGATTGAAAACGGAGGGAATACTTATGTGCCTCGGGCCATGCGTGAGTGAGAAAAGATAGTCTGAATACCATGTTTTCCATGATTTGGACATCGGTGAAAGTTTTGTGGACGTGTTTTGGTACGTCGATGCCTGCCCCAGATAAGAATGTTTTCGGGCGAGCATTGTTCAGATGTGATTCGACAAAATCTTTTCTTGGAATGGTGTCGCCATCACAAAAAATTAGGTAGTTTCCACGACAGTGTCGTACGGCAAGATTAAGAATTGTATTTTTCTGCCATCCGTGGTCAGGATGCCACACGATATCAATCGGAAGTGACGAGAAAAGTGTTTCAGTTAAAAAGCTATAGTTTGACCGCCGTGATCCGTCATCAGCGATAATAATTTGGTCGGGTAGAACTGTTTGCGAGAGCATTCCAAGAAGGCACATGCGCAATCCCACAGGATTATTGTACGTGCTGATAACAACTGAGACGCTCATGAACACAGTATCCTTGAGGAGCAAGAATCTTCTTCGAAGACCCCGTCACTCTCTTGGAATCGGCTAAAAAGGGGGGGTGGCTGCAGCTGATATTCAATTTTCTCTGCCAGACAGGAAGACTTTTTGTCTCCGTATTTAGCTCAGCATTACAAAGGCAATC
>CBFIHW010000032.1:0-24351 GCA_965662325.1 uncultured Pirellulales bacterium
TCTTAGTGGAGCAACAAGCCGAGTGGAACGCGTTCGTCGCTCGTCAAAAAATCTGATTGCTACGCCTGGTTTCTCTGTAGGTACTCGGCCACTGCCGAGCCCCCGCACTCGTACGTGATACGAGATCTTGAGTTCACGTACAGAGCGGCCGTCGATTGGAAATCCTTGAAAGATGTGCGATGGACGCCCAGGCTCATTGTTCGTGAGTAGGAGATGTCTTTGTCCATCTGGTGAATTGTTGTTTTCGAGGAGAGCCTCTTGTCGGCCGTAATACCAGGCTGTCGGTGTTTCGCTATTTGGCAAACACTCTTCAAAGCTTGAATTGGCCAGGCTCGGTTTCGCTCCATCTGGAAGTACCTCGCGGCGTTCTTCGGCTTGTCCTGTCATTGGAACAAATAAGCTGGGGACGAGATCTGTCCGCTCCAACTCCCCTGCTCTTTTCTGGAGCCGCACTAATGTTTGTTCGTATCGCTCACCGACTGGAATGATCATAATGCCGTTTTCAACAAGTTGATCAATAAGTGGTAATGGAATTTCTTCAGGGGAACATGTAACAATAATTTTGTCGAAAGGACCCTTCTCTTCCCAGCCCATAAATCCATCACCAATCTTTGTTACGACATTTTTGTAACCAAGGCGATGTAGTGTGGAGCGCGCCCGCCGTCCAAGTGCCTCATGTATTTCAATCGAATAAACCGTGCCCACGAGTGGTGACAAGATTGCAGCTTGATATCCGCTTCCTGTGCCAATCTCGAGTACTCTATCAGTAGGTTTGGGGTCGAGTTGTTCAGTCATATAGGCCACGACAAAAGGGCCGGAGATGGTCTGGCGTTCTCCGATAGGTAAAGACATGTCGAAGTATGCGAGTGGCCGTTGGGAAGCAGCAACAAACTCGTGGCGGGGTGTCAGTCGCATGCTTTCAAGAACCCGGGTGTCAGTGACTCCACTTGCGGCGATGTCTTCACGAACCATTCGCTCCCGAGCGGTTGTGTACCGGTCAGCGGGAAGGTTTCTTCGAGGTGTAGATGGTTGGGGCTGCCTCGCTGCGGCCGACGGTCCAAACCCACCGCTGGATATGGCGAGCAGTCCATAAAAGAGAAGAACAGTAGTAAGGGAGCTCCGAAGCATAATTCTACGCCGAGTGTCCGTCCTGCAGTTTGCCCCAGCCTTGCGGGGCATCATCTGGCTGCTTACCGAGGGAACCCTTTGTCAGTTCGAGGAATGCAGTTTCCAGGTTTATTTCCTCTTCTCTCATTCCGAGTAGCCGTTCACCGCTTGCAACGATCGCTGCGGGAAGAAGCGATGTGTCAACCGAACGGTCTTCGAGTGTTACGCGGATCGTGCCGTTCAGAACATTGACCTCAGCAGTACCAGGACAATCTTCAAGAAGGCGAGCGGATTTCTCTGGGTCACCTTTCACTTCGATACAGATGGTAGGTCGGCCACGAACTTGGGCAAGAAGATCTGTTACGTCACCTTGGGCAAGAAGTTGTCCGTATTCAATGATTCCAACGCGATTGCAGATATCAGCTAGTTCAGGAAGGATATGACTCGATACAAGAATCGTTTTCCCAAGATCTTGGAGGCGTTTGAGCAGGCCGCGCATTTCAATCCGAGCTCGTGGATCGAGACCACTGGCAGGTTCATCGAGAAGGAGTACTTGTGGGTCATGCAGAAGTACTCTCGCCAAGCCAAGTCGCTGTGTCATGCCACGAGATAAACTTGTCACAAGCTCATCTCTTTTTACGGCCAGATCAACTAAGTCGAGTGATTGTTCTGCAACCTTACGTCGAGCAGGCCCATCGATACGATACGCAGCAGCAAAAAACTCAAGGTACTCGATGACTCGCATGTCGTCGTAGACACCAAAAATATCCGGCATGTAACCAATGGCTCGGCGTATTTCTCGCGGGTGGGTGTAAATTGAGTAACCGCATACCGAAGCTTCTCCCCAGGACGGTGAAAGGAGTGTAGATAGGATTCTGATAGTTGTTGTTTTTCCTGCACCATTTGGACCGATAAATCCAAAAAGGTCCCCCTGCTCAAGTTTTAGTGTTAGGGACTCGAGTGCAAAAAAATCACCATATTTTTTTGTCAGGTCAACGGTTTCAATCATGAAGATGCTTTAGGTTTTGTGTCAGAGAGTTCGTTTTGGAGTTTGAGAACAATTCTCCAGAGAGTTGTATCTCCTGCGTCTTTGAAATGCTGGAGTTCGGATTCACTTGTTTTTTGCGGCAGCCATGTAGTGGCAGATGGTCCCTTTCCGATGAGGATAACACGGTCCAAAACAAGCAGCCGAGTCATGTCAATGTGTTCCAGTCGACCTGATTGAAGTCCAGTATATTCCGGTCCGCCGGTCGCGCGATGCATACCAGCTACTTCGAGAATTCGTGATATGTCTCGATCATCTGACTTCCATCGCGCGGAGACATTGCGGTCTTTAACAGCTTGTTTTTTTGTCAAGAAAGCCGCCAGAGATCGTGGCCCTCGTCCTGCTTCAAGGTCAAATGTGTCGGCAGGGTGGAGAGTGCCAACGTCGTAAAGCCATCCAGCATGCACGAGAACGCAATCCCTCAGTGGTACCTGGAGCTGGTTTGTAATAGTTCCGCGGAGAGTGCCCTGGCCTGTTCTGCTAACCGTCGATCGTATTGAGACAGTGGGTATTCGTCCGGTCCAGTTAGCCTCAAAGAGTTGGCTTGAAGCAGATGCAATTGAGATGTTCTGTAGCTTGGCCGCAGATGACCCGTATTCGTAGGGGGCTCCAGCGAGGGAAGGATGTGGTGTCAATGCATCAGGGCCACCGATGTTTCGCCCAGATGCGGCAAACCAACTCACCGCTGAACGAGATTCTGCTCCGTTCGTGTCTTGCGATGGTTTGGCGGAGAGGCTGAATCGTCCATTGCTTGAAGCCCAGATGCCGGCAAAGCTATTTGCTCGACATGTCTGAGTTGCCTGATCAATATCAAAAATGCCGGCGGTGTGAATCTGCCATCCATCAGATTTAAATTGTCGATTGGTTGACCAAGTAATTCCCGTAAAGGCGAGGACAATAAGCGGCAAGGTCAACCACGTTATCCACCTGAGACGATCAGTTCGGTGGGCTATCCACCAGTCAAGTGGGTAGAGAGCAACGACATAGAGCAGCCCGATGAGTGCAATGAGCTCAAAGGGAATAACAGAGACATCGAAGTATGTGTCGACGGCAAGCCTTAGTTGACCGGCCAAGTCGAGGCCACCCCGCTGCGCTTCCCCTGCCCTTCCTTCAGAATCGCCACTGTCTTGGATATCGAGTAGCTTCATCAGAAGTGAGTCGGTGCCAGGCCATGAGGCAAACATTTTCATATCAAGATCAATACCAATCCATGTGATCCGTCCAAAGCCATAGGCGCGGCGAACGACGAGCGGCGGATCATTTTTCGTGCCGCCAACTGAAGCTTCAATTACGCCCTGAAGTCGTGGAGAATCTTCAAAGATTGGGATCTGCAACTCTTCGATAGCACGGCGGGCGAGTGGTCGACTTGCTCGTGCGTATGTTTCAAGCGCAGCTGCCCGACGTAACGGGACCAGCCGGCTGAACTTGCCTGGCAGCCATGACTCGAGAGACGGAGAGGTCGATACAGCAGCCGGAAGCGACATTCCGGCTATAAGGAGGAGGTCGCCACCCTGCCGGATCCATGCATCGAGCTCAAGAAGGCGTTCGTTTGGAATGCCTTCCTTTAAAGAGTTTCCGCAGATTATCGCCTTGTCTACACCGTCAAATGTGAGGCCTAGAGGGCCAAAAACAGAAGAGAGTGGAATTGAGTCACGAGTTGGTTCAGGAGACACAACGAGCATTCTCGATCCATCTTCTCGAGCCGCAAGTCGAGTCGCCCTTGTTGCGTTCTCCAAGTTACCAAGAAGCATCAAGACTTCCTGGCTTGAATCCAATAGTTGTGAAAACCGAACTGTTTTGGAAGTCACTACTTCTGCGAGATGTGCACTGTCTGCACTTGGGTCTGTCGTATTAATAACCACGACCCGGATGGTGCTGTCTCGACGACCAATTTTTACAAGAAGTCGTGCTCCCCATCGCATATCGTTCATCAGCGCTGGACGAACAAGAGGTGAGCGAAGCCATTGTCCGCCTGGGTCCTTTGCTTCTACGGCAACATAGCGAGTCTGTGGCTGAGCAAGAGATTTTGGAAGGCGAACCGAAACCTGGTTCCAGTGCCCTGCACGAACCGTTCCATCAAAACCGATTTCAACCGATAATTCTTGATTGTCAGGTGTCGCCCTGACAACCGCTGGCGCGGCGGACAAAAAGAAGAGACAGAGTAAGAGTTGCCTCAAAATCATTAGGGCTTCTCCGCATCGGGGCAGGTGCAAGAAATTTGCCCACAGCCAGGACAGCCCTGTCCGTATTTCCTCGCAATTGCCTGCTCAAGGTCGATATCGACAATATTCGCAATGGTTGCAAGCCATGCCAAGACATCAGCAAATTCCAACGCCTGCTCCTCCATTGAGCCGCTTCGTAGGGCAGTTGCGAGCTCTCCGATTTCCTCTGTCAACCACATGAATGTTCCTTCAACGCCACGTGCAGCATCCTTGTCGTGGTACATGTTGCGAATGAGCTGTTGGAACTCATGAAGTGTCATCTTGTATCTACTTGACTGGGTTCTTTTTGGTTATGTTTGTCGACCTTCTACCCTTCGATGATACCAGAGCGAAACTTTTGAGACATGGAGATGTTTTGCAATGCCGTGTGTTGCGTGTAAGAGCTCGATATTAGGCGGAAGCAGTGATTTCCTGTGGATTTAATACACAAAGCCATAAGCCGTGGGGTAGCACGACTTTCCGGAAGGTGGAAAATAACGCAAGTCTGCTAGATTAGTCATGCGGTCCTGAGGCCCCTTGTTCTCAGAAGAGTGTGAATTATCCAGGAAGGGCAATTTTTAACTGATCATGTCTGCTCACCAATCAGTCCGAATTTTTGATACGACGCTTCGAGACGGAGAGCAGTCTCCTGGTGCGAGCATGAACCTCACCGAGAAAATTGAGGTGGCTCATGCTCTATCTCAATTAGGTGTCGACATCATTGAGGCCGGTTTTCCAATAGCTTCTCCGGGCGACTTTGAATCAGTTCGTGAAATTGCGCGTGCTGTACGCGAGCCGATAATTTGTGGCCTCGCTCGGTGTAACGACAGTGATATAGACCGCGCGTGGGAAGCTCTTACCGAAGCAGCCCGCCCGCGAATTCATGTGTTTTTAGCAACAAGTGCTATTCATCGTGAGTTCAAGCTTCGGATGGATGAAGACGAGGTCGTGCGGCGAGCGGTGGCAGGTGTTCGTCGAGCAAGAGAAAATTGTGAAGATGTTGAGTTTTCGCCAGAGGATGCTGCCCGTACAGAAATAGATTTTCTTTGTCGTGTCGTCGAGGCGGTCATCGATGTCGGAGCAACGACAGTCAATATTCCAGATACCGTTGGGTATGCCACGCCGCAGCAGATGTTTGATGTGATACATGCGCTTCGAAATCGTGTTCCAAATATCGACAAGGCAATTCTAAGTGTTCATTGTCATGACGATCTTGGTTTGGCAGTTGCAAACAGTTTAGCAGCAGTTCAGGCTGGAGCTGGTCAGGTTGAGTGCACGATTAATGGGATTGGTGAACGGGCGGGGAATTGCTCTCTTGAAGAAGTCGTGATGGCTCTTAAGACGAGAGCTGACTTGTATAAATGCCAGAGTCGGATTGCAACGCAACGACTGGTGCCAACAAGTCGACTTGTTGCAAATATCACAGGAATTCAGGTGCCACGAAATAAGGCTATTGTTGGTCGGAATGCATTTGCCCATGAGGCTGGCATTCATCAGGATGGCATGCTTAAAGACCGAAGCACATATGAGATCATGCGTCCGGAAGATGTCGGGCTTGAACGTACCGATCTTGTACTGGGCAAACACAGCGGTCGAGCAGCTCTGGCAGATCGTGCAGCAGTTCTCGGTTACCAGTTGACCGGAGAGCAACTTCAGACAGTTTTCGAACAATTCAAACTGCTGGCGGATCGGAAGAAAGAAATCTATGACGGAGATATTGCTGCACTTTGTGAGCAGCAGTTTGCCGTGCTACCGGAGCTTTTTGTTTTTGAAGGGTATTCAGTTTCCTGTGAAAGTGGTATGCAGCCGACAGTGACCCTTC
This sequence comes from uncultured Pirellulales bacterium, assembly GCA_965662325.1. Taxonomy (GTDB): domain Bacteria; phylum Planctomycetota; class Planctomycetia; order Pirellulales; family UBA1268; genus UBA1268. Next base: position 6,176 of record CBFIHW010000032.1, read on the forward strand.
GCGTCAAACAGGATGGCGCAAGTCAGACAGTTTCGATTACAAGTGGTGACGGTCCAATTGATGGTATCTTTCTTGCGATTGAGAAAATAACAGGAATTACAACGGTCTGTCGCGATTTTCGTGTTCAGGCCGTCACGGTTGGGAAAGACGCTCAGGCAGAAGTCTCTGTTGAACTTGAAGCGACTACTGAGCGATACAGAGGGCAACTGCATCGAGGGAGAGGTGTGTCAACTGATTCACTAGAAGCTTCAGCGAAAGCATTTCTTGCTGCAGTGAATCGTGTTGCAATCGGGGGAAAGCCAAGGCTTCATCCACAGCAACTCTGAGCGTGTCTTCGTTTGTTTTTGGAAGCGTGTTTTTAAATAGCTTCTTCTCCGCGCTCTCCTGTGCGAATTCGGACGCATTCATCCATCGGTAGAATGAAAATTTTGCCATCGCCGATTTCTCCAGTGACTCCCGATCGGCCACCTTTCTGAATTGCTTGGATGGTCGGCTCTACAAATTCATCATTTATGGCTATTTGAAGTTGTACCTTTCGTAACAGGTTGATTGCAATCTCGTGACCGCGGTAGGTCTCAGCGTGACCAAGTTGTCTGCCGAAGCCTTGGACGTCGAGAATCGTCAATCGAAAAACCTCAACTTCTGACAAAGCTTGTTTGACTCGTTCAAGTTTGTCGGGCTGGATAATTGCAATAATTAGTTTCACACGAGCCGCCTTTATAATGGTCGCTAGTAATATACAGCTGACACCATGGTACCCTTTTATCGCTAAGAGTACGGATGCCCCGACCTGAGCGAGCTAGGCGGACTGCTCACTCAAGCCATTGGGGCATCCATAATGGATGGTCTTATACTCGGAGCCGCAGTCTGTTGCGTTTTCTTTTTTCGAAACGGAGGATTTTTCGTTGCCGTTCTACATGACGGTACTCGTTGAAAAAAATCAGCAAAGCACATCAGTTTTTGAAGAATGAGGGTTGTTTGACAAAGGGGGCATTGGGATGGGGCAAGTCGTTTTCGTACTCAAGTCCCCCGTAATGGCTGGGTCTTTTTTAAAGAAACTGAGGTGCAACTCTTGTGCCGGGATACTGTTTGGACTTTGCAGCAGGTGCTAGGATTCTCAAGCGACCTATGTTTGTGGACTACGTTTCTCGGCTGGATGTCCTGGTTTTCACGCAGAAGGCCGGCAAAGCCCTGTATTCATGCACTCGGTGCCTTTATTTCAGGCAGACGAAGAAGGTTTCATCATGATGAATCTCCAGCCATTTAGAGATGATTTTGAAGCGATGTATTCACACATTGTTCGTGAGTTCCATCTGACAACTGGACTTAAACTGCCTGCGCCGACATCAGTCGAAATCGAAAACGTCTCGAGAAGTCAATTCCGGGGAGGGCGCGCTGAAGCGATTCAACAGCTTCAGAAGATTGAGCCAGTTCAATATGGTCGCACCAGGAATTTCGTTTCAGGTGCTGTAACAAAACTATCTCCATGGCTACGTCACGGAGTGTTGTCTCTTGCCGAGGTTCGGGATACAGCTCTTTCGAAAGTGGAGCAAGCATCACAAGCCGAAAAACTTATTGCCGAATTAGGGTGGCGTGATTATTGGCAGCGAGTTCGTTCAGCTTGCCCGGAGGGAGTGTGGCATGATTTAGAATCTCCTGCAGCACAGCGTCGCGGACACGTGATTGACTATCTTCCAGATGCGGTTGCTCATGGAGAAACCGGCTTAGACTGCATCGATGCATTTTGTAAGAAACTCATTCATGATGGTTGGCTTCACAACCACGAAAGAATGTGGCTTGCATCTTGGCTTGTCCATAATCATAAAGTGGACTGGAGGGTTGGTGCTGCCTGGTTTCTGCAGCATTTACTTGATGCCGATCCAGCGAGTAATAATTTTTCATGGCAGTGGGTTGCAGGAACCTTCTCTAGTAAGCCATACATATTTAACCGTGAGAATCTGGAGCGATTTACTGCTGGAGTTCATTGTGAGACGTGTCCTGTTTTAGGGCAGTGTGATTTTGAAGGGACATATGAACAGCTTAATGAAAAGTTGTTCATGGATACTTTAGATGAGCGTGAAGTGAGGCTCACGATTCCTCCGGTAGGATCATGGAACTTCCTAGATGTTCCTGAAGAATCACTTGTGTGGATCACTCTCGACTCACTGTCTTCTGCTTCTCCTGCCCGACTTCGCTTTCCAAATTCACCAGCAATTTTTGTCTTTGACTATCAGTGGCTATCTGAAGAGCTTCCTTCCTATAAGCGTCTTGCGTTTATTTGTGGGTGTTTGGCAGATCTTCCAGATGTCGAAATATGGTGCGGAGATACTGCTTCGGTTTTGCAAGAAAAAGCACGCTCGTATAAAGCGAATGCTATCAGTGTGGCGAACACATCCTCTCCGGTTGTACGTTACGTTGCTGACACGCTCTCCGGTACAATTCCAGTTGTACCTCTTGATTGGCCATCTTTCTGTGACGCCAGTAAGGTAAAGGACTTGGGTCGGTTCTCAAGGTATTGGAACAAAGTGGCTAAAACGGCCTTGAAGCCTACATGCTTTGATGACAGGTGCTAAAGAACTCCAAGTGCCTCGACCCACTGACAGAGTCGCGATGCCCTTTCCGTTTCATCTCCTAATGGTAGTTCACTAACGGGGATACCGGCTTCGCGAAGTCGTTGTATGGTTTTCTGGTACTGCTGATTTCCTTCTTGATTCATTTGTTCGGTGTTCGTAGTGCCGAAAAGCACCCATCGGAATCGATCTGGTGAGGCACTTCGAATGCGTGTTCGCCGAGGTATGTCAGCATCGATAAGGCAGACGCCACGAGCTATTGTGTCGAACCGATCTGCTCCGAGCCAGGCGAATGTACCCCCGGCTTTTGAACCTGCAAAAGCAATCCTAATTGGATCGATTCTACAGCGGTGTGCTAACGCGCTGATTGTCTTTCCGACCCTCTCTAAATCCGCTTGTCGCCATCTGCTTGAATCTGAAGATGGTATGAGAACCAGCGCAACGCGGTATTTGGCGACAGCTTCACGCCAAGTCGATGTCCAGATTGTCACAGCGTTTTTTGTGAAAGCCCCAGATGGCTCGTCAAAAAACACAAGGACACCATTTGGTGGACCATCCTGTTGTTCCGGAATAAGAGCCCACGAAGGCTCTGCTACCTCCGGGATTTCAAGCTTCACGAGTGCCGGTGGTGGTACGGCTTCATTTGTTGAATTGAATGCGGGTACCTTGGCAGAAGGTTTTTCTGGGAATGGTACGGTCGTAACTTGGACCATTCGGGATGTTTCTGAATTGCGAATCTTTAGGACGACATCAGTATTCTGTGTGAGTCCGCCAAGGAGGCCAGCTAGTTGGGTTGGTGATGTGATTGGTCGTATAGGAGGGTCGCCTTTATTTGTTTGTTGAATTACCGCAGCCCCGGTGATTACATCTAGAGACTGAATGCCAGCTTTCTCTGCTGGACTATTTGGCCAGATCCAGTTGACGACCACGGCATCAGTTTTGCTTTTTGCATTGCTTTTCGATGGCTGACGCACTGGGACAATGCCAAGCATGGACCGCTTCCATGGTGGTAGTTTGTCAGTGAGAACAGCACGGATTGAGAGTGGTGCTGTTTTGTCTTCCCGTTTGATCGTGATCTCGAGAGCATCTCCTGCCAGTTTAGGAGTCAGTGCATGTCGTATATCTGCAATGCGTTGTATTGACTGGCCATTTATTTTTGTAATGAGGTCGCCGCTTTGGAGGCCCGATTTGGCTGCTGGTGAGCCAGTTCGTACTGTTTCCACAACAGGGCGTCCATTGATAGGATCCGTTGTCGAATATCCAATTCCCAGTAGCCCGGGTTTGAGCATTTCCCCTTTCTTGAGTCGAGGGAGAAGTGAAATGATGTCGTGTATAGGAATGGCGAATCCGACACCCGAGTCGTACAACTCGGTTCCCGTAGACATGCCTGCAGTCTCTGCTGGAAGCGGTGCTATAACCCCAACAACTCGACCCTCAATGTTGAGCAGAGGGCCGCCGTAGTTCACTGGTGATATTGCTGCATCAGTTTGAATGGCTCTGCCCCAGCATCGTCCAACCGCTGAAATAACGCCTATAGCGACACTTGGTTCGTAGAGATTCCATACTCGGCCAACAGCAATCGCCCACTCGCCTGGACGCACATTTTTTTGACGAACAAATTGAGGTTTGGTGAGCGGCTCTCTGGGATCACACTTGAGAAGAACAAGGCGGCGATTGAGGTCTCGTCCGATTACGCGTCCAACAAGTCGTTCAGGTGATTCCTTTGTATTGTCCGTTGTTTTGTTCTTTGGTGGCAGCGTAATGACAACTTCTTGGATATCAGAGGGAACGGCAAATTCAGTGGTGAGAATCCAGCCGTCAGATCCAACAACAAGCCCGCTCGATGGGCCGGCATTCGGTGTCGCTTCACGCGATCCTTGTAGAGTGGCTACAGATAAACCACTCGGTTCAATTCGGACAACAGAATTGGCAATTCCGTTGATGGCATTCTGAAAAGCCGTCTGTTCTGCAAGGGCTCGTTCAGGCGGCGCCTGTTGCGTGCCCTGAGCTTGGTTGGACAGATTCACAAACGCTGCACAGAGTAGCCATACGGCCAGCACCACGTGATCAGAAGTGGATCGTTTAAAGATTCCCTTCATTGTTTACCTTTTCTCTCTGGGTTCTATGACGGAGGGAACTACTCCAAGATCGACCAGGACAATTCTCCCGTTGCGTATGATATTCAGTTGTATGGGGTCACCAGGAATAAGGTAGGAAAGCTCGTGGCGAAGGCCTCGCTGAGACGTAACGGTTCGATTTCCCACTGCGACAATGAGATCATCGGTCTGCAAGTCAGCTTTTGCAGCCTGTGAGTCTGGCACAATAGCTTCTACGAAAGGCGGCGTCAGATTGAGTAAATCAGGAACTAATTCCAGACCGAGTGACCGAATGTCAAAATCGGAAGAACCTCTTTCTTTCGTGAGTGGCTGGTCGTTTCTTCCGTTTAAGATCACTTCAAGACCGAGGGCCAACTCATTTGCCGGGATCGCGTAACTCAACCATGTTGCGCTTTGGGCAGATCGTAATTCCTTACCAAGCATACCGATACAATCCCCCTGCAAGTTAATGAGACAGCCTCCAGGTGAACCAGGGTTGTTGGTTGTGCAGTCGAGAATATAGACGTTTCCACGATATGCAGCTTCGTGAGAGCCACGACGAGCTCGGAGTGGTACGTGCGCAGCAATTACGCCGTGTTGAATACTTACTCGCTCGTCACCAACTGCCACGCCGAAAAGATTTGATAAAGCCATTATGCGGGTGCCAACGGCTTGTCGAGGAGCGTCAGCAGAAAGTTTAAAAAAAGGCAGATTGATACCGTCAATTTTTAACACAGCTAATTCTCGGCGCAGGTCAGCGCCAACAAGGCTCGCTGTGTAGCGGCGGCCATCATCGAGAACACAATCAATTGCTTCTGAGTCGATCGCTGTGCTCAGTACCGTCAAGATGTGGCCTGACGAAGAGACGAGTATCCCTGTTTGGTACGACTCTAAGCCACGGATGCCTCCTGCTCCGTATAGTTTTACGACACGGCTTGAAGCATCTACGCTCAATGCTGTGATATCACCACCTATCGCTGGATTTGGACACATCGCGAGAGCTGGAAGAGCCAACGCGATAACGAATTGAATTGTTCTGGAGTATGCGAAAGTGGCGAGTTGAGTTCGTGTAGTCATCTACTTTTTTGCTCACCCTTCTCAAAGTGGAATGTGGCAAATCGGTCGCCGTCATAGTCGACAGTTAGATGCGTTGGCTGCCAGTACGGTCCGCGTTTATCAAGTCCATCAAAATGCAGGTCGCATGAAGCAGAGGAAGTTCCGAGAAAAAATGTCACTTGTGGAATATTTCCGAATCCGTCAACAAAAAATCGGGCTCGGCAACTGCTCGTTGTTAGCTCTAGAACATCGGCCAACTGGTCTGTAGAGGCTGAATAAAGAGGCTGTTGCCCCCAGTAGGTAATGCGCCCCTCACTACTCTTCGCACCTCTTATGAGTAGGCGTCGCCACATTGTTAACGCCGCAAGCATGCCGCCTGACCCCGGAGGGCTCGAGTCAAATCCAGCTTCAGCAGAGAGGCCTGCGTCGGCAGCAGCCTGCTCCCAGCGAGATATTCCGGTTGGAAGAGAGATTGTTGCTGATTGGTCATCCAGTTCAATCTCAAACGAGCCACCGGTCTCGAGCTGTCCTCTGTATCGCCATGATGTTTCTTGTTGTTCAGACGCAGATTTTCGGCGTTGGAGCACATCACGAACCCGTTCGAGTTCAATCCTATTGAAATAAAAGTTCGCGTAACCAAAACGAGGTTCATAGTATTTCCGAATTGACTCTGGAAGGTCTGCCGGATCAGGGGCCAAAGGGTTTGGTTTCGGTTTTGGATTGTCACCGGGCTTGTTTTGTGACGGTTGGGCTCGGCGTCCAGCCATGAGTTCGTTGAGCATTGCAGGTGTATGAACTCCAGCTAATTCAACAAATATTTCACTCGGTCTTCCTGCCCTCCGAAAGATCACGGGAATCCGCCACCCAGCCGGCAAGGTCCCAAGAATATTTTTGAAAGCATTGACGCTGCGAACACTCCTCCCTGCCAATTCAATAATCTCGTCATCGATTCGTAGTCCTTTCCGCCAGGTGTCCGAAGATTCAAGGATGTCTGAGACAACAACACGCCCGTCAGCACTTGTCGCGACCGTTGCCCCGAGCGTTGCATGGTCCGCGAGATGGCCGCTCTTCAGTATCCCCAAGAAATTCTGAACCTGATTGGCAGAAATGGCATAGCCGGCACCGACATTAATTCTTCCACGTTTTTCAAATGAAGCACGGCCGTTGATCCCAATGAGCTCTCCATTTGCGTTAAAGAGTCCTCCGCCTGAATTTCCTGGGTTGATAGCGGCATCGACTTGAAGGCAGTCTGCGTATTCAAGAAGTGTGCCGGCCGGAAATTGGTAACGATGTACCCCTGAAACGATGCCCGCACTCACTGATGGCTGGAGGTTGGTTGCGAGTAAAAAAGGATTTCCGATGGTGTAGCAGTCATCGCCGACAGAAACGGTGTCACTGTCGCCGATAGGGGCGTAAGGAAAGGAGTCTTTTCCAAGCAACTTAATAATGGCAAGGTCGCCCGTTGGGTCCAAACCCACGAGGACCGCCTCATAAAGTTCTCCGTCGTTGAGGCCACATCGCATTGCAATTCCGGCTGGCTGAACAACGTGGAAATTCGTTAGGGCGTATCCATCTGGGCTAATGAGTACACCAGAGCCTCCTCCGGAACTACCTGCAAAAACTGACACCGAAGTTTTTGCAGCGGCTTCGATCACCCGAATGCGTTCTTGTTGTGCTGAAAGAACTTCTGGAAGTTTGTCGTTGTTGCCAGCAGAGAAGGCAACTGGGCAATCAATCATTAAAAGTGATACGAGTAGCACTAGGACCATACAAGCGTCAGTTTTTTTAGCGTTGGTTCTGCTTTGTGTTCTTGGCATATTGATTTATCGTTCGATTCTTGGATTTATGACTTGAATCGGGCCGCTGAGCAAAGAAACCGAAGTCTTTTCTCCTGTGGCATCCAAAGGTTTCTTTACGAATTCGATAATGATTTTCAACTGTTTGCCGCCGTTAAGAGCGATGTCAACAGGAAGCGGCTGATTGCTCATTCGTGCTTCTTCCGAGTTGCCAAGCACAGTTTGAAAAACTTCAGAGTTGTCAATCTGAATGATGACTACCGTCGGCGAGACAGAATTCTTAGCAGTTGAAAAACTTGCCTGAAAGCGTCGCGAGTCAGCTGGAATAGTCCATGTTACTTCAGTTCGTGGGTGAAGAAGTAATGCTGCGTTCAATGAGCCTTGACTTTTGCCATCGGATGTCGTGATGCTTCTTGGGGAAAAGTACTCCAAAAGAGTTGCGTCGTTGGCAAGTCCACCGAAGTAGGGGTCAGTTTTTGAGTTTGCTGGCGGCCTTTTGGTGAGGTCAATGTGCCGTCCAAAGGTGTAATCAATGGAGGATAAGGCATCTGCTGGTAGGTGAATGATGAAGTCGTTTTTATTCGATGCGACCGTAATTTCCCAATGCAGTAGATCGCCGTTCCATGTTATTTTCCGGCATCTGATTTTACTCTGCGGTGAGCGTACGAGGATGTCGCGTGCGTTGGGCTCCATATCTTTTCCCGGCTTTTTTCCTGGCCGCAGCCAGCAGATGCCGAATATTTTGCTTCGCTTTACCGGAATGCTTTCACCATCGAGTAGCACAACGACATTTTCTGGTGTGATTTGATTGATGACACATTCAATAAATTGCCAGGTGGTATCACGCTTGATGGCAATGATGTCAGCGGCTGGGTTCTCCGGGAGTTCTTCCAGCCATTTGTCTGTGTCCGGTGAACCCGGCTGAGGCTCTTTAAAGGCAATCCAATGCACAGTGTCTCGTGGTACTTCGAGAGTCCTGTTTCCAACAGACAGGAAAGCTTTTGAGTCGTCCGTTGAAATATTGTCAGCTCTAAAATAAGAGCCATCAATGAGCCCAATTATTGGGTTGGTCGAGTTGATAGAGGGTGACGCAACAGTTATTTCACGGACAGAAGTAATCTTTGTTGTGATTGTCGAAAGAACAGTATTTGACGTGTCAGAAACAGTCACAGTTTTGTCGTTTAGGCTTACAAGTTTTCCACGAAGACTGTCTCCATTTGAAAGAGCTATGTTCACGTCTTGTTTTGGTGCGTTTTTCTGAGCACGTGCCTGACGAGACGCCCAGAACACAACGAGGACAACAATGCCTAGTAGGAGGCAGGATTGCGTGATCCAGGCTTTCCCGCAGAAACGGCTGCCGGATTGTCGTTGATCGATAGGTGCATTTTTTTGTGGAACAAACACTGGCACTTCATTTCTTCCGTTGGTCTTATTGCTTGCCTGTTGCAAGTCGTTTGAAGTATTGTTCAATCGCCTCTCGGTAGTGTGCTGGATAGTCTCTTCCGATTTGCTGGAGGGCATCTTCCCTCTGACGAGGAGGGAGGTCGCCCCATTCCGCGGTTTTTCCAAGATTCCGTTTTTTTACTTCCCCTCGTCCTTTCCCGCCAGCGAGTTGGCTGTCTTCCATTGGGCGGCCATCAGACATACTTCCGCCGGAACTGCCTGCACCTCCGGAAGCCTGCTGTTTTTTTTGTTCTTCGAGCTTTTTGATTAATTTGTCGAGTGAATCAATGACTCCACTCTGGACAGCCTGCACGCCGGGCCCCGCATGCCCGAGCTCAAGTCGCCTTGTTACATCTCTCATTCGACGAGAAATGTGGTCGAGAGAATCTTCTCTGAGTGAGTTAATGTCAGTTTCCAGAAGCAGCGCCAGTTGTCGATATCGAACGGGTAGGTCTTTTTCTCTTTCAAGTAGCTTGGCAACAGTTTGCGAAGCCTCCTCTATCCTCAGGAGCCAGTATTCACAGGCAGCCCTGCAAAAAAGTAAAGTCGTTGGGTCGACACTGGAGTCGATGGGTAAATCTATGAGAAGCGGTGCGGCCTCATCGTAACGGCCAAGCCTGATTAACTTTCGGGCAGTCCATAGACGAATGGTCTCGGTAGCAAATAGATTGTTTTTGGCCTGAGTGAGTTTTTTTGTCAGTTGTGCAATTTCAATGGGAGGCGTGAAGGAGATGTCAGTCAGCAGTCTTTGATGTTGTTTCTGGACAACGCAGATGACACGCATGAGATAATCAAGGGTGTCCATACCATCACGCGGTGTGGTTGTCGCCAAAGCCACTCTTTCCGAGTTTGTTTCCGATTGCTCAGAAAGCCATTTTGTGAGTTGCTCGGTGTTTTTCGCCTCACTTGGCTGGCTCCAACTGGCTCTTCTTGCAAGTTCGTTCGGTGGGCCAATGGTTTCAGAGAAATCATCTGAAGACTGCGCGGCTTCTGCTTGCGCAAATGTTTGAGGAGTTAAGACAAGGCAGGTGCAGAGATTGGCGATCACCATGGCCATGGAGACTCGATTTGCGTTTATATATTGCATGGTAGTCTATCTCCTGAGGGACTTAGGCGTGATGTATGTGCATGTTATTGTTCTGCCAACAGAAGCTATCGTTCAATTATACTCCGAGACAGGTTTTGAATTACTCAGTACGGCCGGTTGCAATGTCATGTGCAGCTCGCTCCACTCGCTCTTGTCGGTGCGCCAGCCTTCCTAGTGCTTCGATTAGTTCGGTCTCTGAAGCTTGTTCGGTCCCCTCGTTGAGTAGTGCGGAAAATCGTGACGTTCTTCCGTTTACCCGTGTCTGAAGAATCCGAAGCATCTTAAGTTCTGAAATTTTATCTACGAGTGGCTGCTCACCAGGATTTGCTGGTCGCCCTCGAGCCTGTCCCTGCTCTTGCCTGTCCTGTTGTTCACGCTCTGCTCGCTCGAGAGCCGAGAGGAGTTCTTCCAGGCCTGTCACCAAGCTTTCAACAATACCTTTCGTGAATGAACCGTAGTCGCTCCTCTTAAGCCGATCTGCTGCCAGAGCGGAGTCTTCTCGTATCTGTTGAAGAGCCTCTGGTATTGCGACTGCAGAGCCATCATCTCGAACAAGTGTTAATGCCCGCGTAATGTCCGCGGTAATAACAGTTTGCTCAGAACCAAGGCGAGTGGACTCAAGTTCTCTTTCACGTCTAGTTGTCTCTTCGGTTTCATTTGCGAGTTGCTGGACGCCTCTGAGAATCAGGCGTTCTGCCCGAAGCATGTCTCGGATTCTTGCTTCGAGCTTGACTAAAAGACGCTCAATCTCTTCCTCACGGAGTTGCCGAAGAATTTCTTCGAGTTCCGCGCGGGCGGCCTCTAATTCAGCTAATGCTTTTTCCTGCTCTTTCCGAGCGGCTTGTGGCTCAACAGCATCAAGTTTCTCCTTTGCTTTTTGCATGCGTGAACGGGCCGTTTCAAGTCGTCGGTTTGTTCGGTCTGCTCGAGAGACTTCATCATTTCCCTGAGGTTCCTGCTCGCTCCTTTCTTTCTCCCCGGAGTCACTGTCTTGATTAGGCGAGTTGCCGTTCTCTCCTCCCTGCCCCCCGGATGATTCATTTGACGGGCCATCTTTTGAAGGACCATCTTTCGCTGATGCTGATGGTGGCTTGTCGTCGGAATCACCTTGAGGCTTTATGCCCGCAGCATTGGCGGACTCTCGACGAAAAACGTCGACATCTTCGGCCAGTGACTGAGTGTCATTCTCGAGAGCATTTTGTTTCTTTGCGATTTCGTCAGGGTTTCCTCCCGCTTCGGTTGTTCCCTCAAGACCCATTTGTCGAGCAATAAGATTATTTATTCGGCCGAGGAACTCTTTGACTTTTTTCTTTGAGTCAGTGACCGTTTTTCTGTTTTCGCCAGACTCAAGTACAGCAAGCAACTCTCGTAGGCGGTCGATAGCAGCATCTTGACCGGTACTGGCTTTCAATAGTTGGCCTTTTTCTAACAATCCAACAATGGTATCGAGGCGATCAGTCACCTCAAGTTCTCTTGCCTGTTCAAATGCCGAACGAAGAGTAGCTGCTCTACGTGGATCGGTAGTGTCAAGAAGATCTGCAAGGCGAAGAAAGGTTGCCTCAAGTTCCCGCATCCGATTGCTAAGTGCACGCTCCCTCTCAGCAAGTTGGGAGTTTGGTGCTGGTGAGACAGGTAGTGGCGGTGAGGCTGGTTGCGCCCACCCTTGTGACACTGCGTTAATCGAGATAGCAATGCCTAGAAGGAAGCACTTCGCGAAAGCAAAAGCTACGAAGAATGGCTGGCCGGTGTTTTGTTGGCTTTGTATCAGCATTTTTGAAAATCGCTTTATAGGCCTTTCAGTAGGTCACGGGCACGCTGTTTTTGTTGCTTGCTTGTTTCTCCACGGATCGACTGCTGTTGTTCAATAAGAGTACGTAGGGTATCAATGACTTCATTATACGTCTCCAGCTCAATCATTTTATCAAGCACAGAACGCATGCGATCGAGGCAGGTATCAGCCATCTGGATGAGTAGTTTTTCCTCTGTTGGCTGTTCCGAGTCGTAGACTGCCAGACGTAATTGCTCGATTGGTCCACTTACTATTGTTTCAAGCGGCGTTGCGATCTGGTTCAGCAGGCGTTCCTCGAGTTGTGCCGTAAGAAGCCGGTTGTTAAATAATTCATCCGAGATGTCTCGGAATGATGCTGCAATCTCACGCGTCTCTCCATTCGCTCTAGAAGTAGCTTCGGCGAGTTGCGATGTTGTTGTCTCGTCGGCCGCTTTCTTCGTGGTTATGGCGGTTGCTATCCGGTCCCGTTTCTGCTGAAAATCTGCGATAAGACTTTCGAATCTGCGACGCAGGATAACTTCTCTGGCCTCAAGTGTCGCCAACAGAACTTCGGATGGAACAACACGGAGCCGCCAAGGTTCTGTGACGCTTGTTTGGGGGCCGCCCGTAAGGGCACACTGATCTTTTGCAGAGACGACCAGTTCGAGCTCGTCGCCCACTTTGGCGGGGAGCGATGCAGCTCCAATAAGGGGTGAATTTTCTTTGACGAGACGAACTACGGTGGACGATTGGGTGGCAAGCGAAATTGATGTTGTTTGCAGTTGGTCGTCAGTTGTAGGGGCAGTGGTTTTAAGGCGTCGAAGTGAGATGGTGACCTCAGCGAGTCCATGATCATCTTCGATTCTGCCCGAGATCGGAATGGCTGCTGAGGTGGTAATGACTGATGAGATACCGTCAGGGACGACTTCAATTTTGGGAGGCAAGTCTGGCCGGGATAGTACTTGAAAGCGGATGGGCTTCTGGTTGGTGATGCCAGTGGTATCTGTGAACTCGATTTCTAAGACGCAATCTTTCAGTACTGGACCGAGTGTCCCGGAGAGGTCTCGAGTTTGTTTCTCAACTGCATTTTTTTCTTTCAATGTTTTTGAGGGCTTTGTTGCCAGTTGTGCGATAACAGATTCTTTTCCTGAGGCCTGGGCGTCGGAGGCTTGTGTGCCTGTAGTGACTTTTTGCAATGCCGATGGTATTGGGATGGAACGGATCGTTGCTTTGGATAAGGGCTTCGATGATGCAGCTGTGATGGAAAGAATGGAGCCAGCAGGAACCTCTACAAGCCGAGTTGCAGCAAGAGGTCTCGAGCCACCGCCGATGTATTGAGGCGGAGTCATAAGCAACTTGATGGCGGCTAAGGATGGAGGCTCTACCACGTCGAGATGTAAGTCTCGAAGTCTGCCGTCACCGCCGCGAACTTCAATAACTAGATCTTCTTTTGGCTTCTTGATGATGTACGTGAACAGTTGCTTTGTCCCCTCGGAAGCCCCGCGAGTCCCCATGCGGTGAGTCGTCCATCCGTCCTTGCCTCGGTATTGTAGTTCAACAAAACTAGGTAATTGTCCAGTTGATTGAGCCGTCACAAGAATTTCAACATCTACTCCCCGAGCGACTCTTCGAACACCATTGGGGAAGTCGGCAATTGAAAGAGTGACCTGCCGTGGCCAGGGGGTGTTACTTAACAGCACCATCCGTTGCACCCACGTCTCGCGAACAGTCGGTAGTAGGATGAGCACTGCAGCCATTGTCCCAATAGAAAAACTACTTAGCCCAGCCTTCCGAAGAAGATGTGTTCGCCTGAATAGACGGCCCATCATGATTCGCTTAACAGATGCAGCAGCAATTGACGTTGTGCGGTCAAGAAGACGGAGGTCAATTGTGGATGAAGCCGATTGTGTTTCACCGAGACCGAGTTCTACTGCTGTCGAAAGGCTGTCTTGTAACTCTGGGTGCGTCCGTTCCACCAGCAATGCAAGTTGCTCATCTCGCAATGGCGTTTGGAGCCTCATGACGAGCCGTTTGATGATGATAGTACTAATCCAAAGACAAATCGCTCCTCCGGCCAGGAGCCGTACTGCTGGCGGAGGCTCAATGAGCCAGTCAAGAAGCAGTGTGCCCCAGAACCACACCGCTACCGCCAGCCCAATAAGCGAAATCCCTTCGATGAGGATCCATCGCCGAGCCCGTTTACGTACTCGTTTGAGAAACTGAGAAAGCTTGTAGTCGTTTGACGATATACGCTTTTTGTCCCGTAGGTGTTGTCCGGTTTCGGGCTCTGTTTTCACTGGAATACTTGAAGCGATCATAATAGGTGACTCTGAAGCCAGTCTGCTGACAGATAGCTTATGCGAGTTTTACCAACCTCCGGAGAATCCACTCACTGCAAAGGAGGAAAATACCAAGACCAAGTAGAAAAGTGTTTAAGGTCGTTTTGAATGTTTTGTCATTTTCGCCAGTTTCATATTCTTTGCGAGAGCGGTCTTTGAGTGAGTTGACCAGTTTTGTGACGTCATTCGTATTCATAGCTGTTCCAGCTGGGAACCAAGCCGACCCACCTGTAGTCGTGGCGATTTGACTTAAAAGCTCTCTTTCAAGTTTTGGGCGAGCCAACTCACGGTCTGGCAATGTTGCTTGAATCCGACGAACAGTCCGATCACTTCGATTGCCATCAATAGTGAGAGCAATCTGCCAGCTGCCCTCGCTTGAAACGACGAAACTGCCTTGGAGACCACGGGATCGGACTGGGTCTGAGACAACTGGCACTTCAATACGCTGCCCATCGGGACTGATAACCGCCATTTCGGGCTGAATATCACCCGAGGTCTCCATGATACGTGCGACAATTGACTCTCCAACCGGATAACGATCGCGCTCTAGCATGAGTCTTCCCCGACTTGATCCACGTAGAAGTCGCCCTTGAGCAACGTGCCGAACCATCTGCGTAACAAGCCGTTCATGAGCGGCAGGATCAACACCACGTATGCGCCAAAGTTCTCCACTCCCTGCGTAAAAGACCGTGCCAGATCCGTAGAGTTGGCCCGCTAAATAAATCGGCCCTCCGCGAGTCAGTCCAAGTCCCTCATTCCGTCCAACTCTGGCGTAAACAGTAGCACCGGGTTTGGCGACTGATGAATCAAAGCACGAGTAAACTCCAGGAAATTCACTCCAGATGGTTTGGCTCGCGATAGAATTTGAGGAGAGCCATAAAAACTCGCTATCGTTGCCATCCGGACTGAAGCGGAGCGGGAGTGGGTCAATGGCGGCAAGTTGTGGCGTAAGAAGAATCTGCTCACCACGGCGAAGTTCAACAGGGTGAAGGTTCCGTATTGCTTCGAAGCGTCGGTTGGTAAGCCAGCTTTCCATAAAGACGTTACCAGCTACAAAAAAGAGTCCTCCAGAGTCTTCGCTTACCCAACGCTCAAGACGAGCAGTAGATGCTGGATCGAGTTGCTCCCAATCGTAGTCAATCGCAACAACAACATCATATTCATCAAGTGCTTCCCTACTTTCCGGAAAGCCATCAAGAATCTTACGTGCGTCTTGCGATATGCCAGTTGGTGCAGAATTGAGAAGAACATCAACGGCAAAGCTCTGGTCTCTTTGGAGAACATTTCTTAAGAACCGATATTCACGACTTGGCCCACCAGCTAGAAGCAATACCTGCGTTTCTCCATCAACAACTTCAATGTCTGCAGCTTCTAAATTATCTCCGGAGCGACTATCCGTTTTTGGAGGAATGACACGGATGGCAAGGACACGGCTGCCCGGATTGTCCAGGCCGTCCAGATCAAACCGAACGGCTAAGAGCTCACCATCGGCCGCTAATCGAACTTCAGTTGTGTCTATGACGGTACTGGCGGGCTTCGTAGAAGCATTGAGCATAGTCCCTGCTTCGGCTTCAAGGAGTTCAACTTGCGCGATCTCCCCTTCCAGTCCCTGGCTCTGGAGATAACCAGTGATACTAAAACTGTCACCTGGGAAAATGCGTGTTGGAGCGAGGAGATCAGCTACACGTACATTTGCAGGTAGCTGTTCTGAGCCAAGCCCTATAACGTGCACCTCGGTCGATGACTTGGCGACTGTCGACGCCGCTTGTATTGGATCTACTCCCGCATTATTACCGCCATCCGTGAGGAGAATAATGCCAGCAAGTGACTCGTCGGGCTCGCGTCGCATGACATTCAGGAGAGCATCACCGAGTCGGGTTTCTGTTCCCAGTGAGAGCAACTTTTCCTGCCATTCCTCGGAGGCGTCCTGTGTTGAAGGACGACCAGTTGGTTGCGTTTTTTGAGGAAGTAAAGCAAGTTTCTCAGAATCGCTGGAAAAGTTCCACACTGATACCTCGTGCACTTTGCGGAGGGAAGTGATAAGGGGGCTGTTGTAAAGAATGTCTTTCGCTGCCTTTGCTCGACTTACCTCTTCTGCTGTCTGCTCCGGTAGTGCCTGAATGGGCCGAGCATCTGCAGCTAGAGTCATGCTTGCGCTTCCATCGACAAGTACAGCTACACGGGATGGAAAACTGATTTCATGTTCAGCAGTACGGCTGATGTCGAGCAAGCCGAGGAGTAAAACGGTCCATGTGAAAATTCGTAGGAGTGCCAGAGGCGCTCCTTTCCAGCGAGGTATTTCGGAAGCATCGAGGTGATATATCCACAGTATGAATGCTGCTACAGCCGCTACACATGCCACGAGAGCGGGCATGTGCCACCATTCTGTAAAGCTGTCCAGAAGGCCGCTCGAGACACGGTAATCAATATGCTCTGTCACGCAGAATAAAGTTTGCGAGATAGTGTCAGGAATGTTTTGCGTCATCGTTAGGCTGGGAAGGAGAGGGTCTATGTTTTCTTGCTTGCTCTGTGGTAGCTCACGGCGTAGCCCAGAAGTTGTTCACAGACGAGGACTATGAACAAAATGAGAAGCAGTGGACGAACGAGAGATGTACCACCACGATTATCGTTACGAGGCTCAAGGTCGTTCGCCCGATCATAAGAAAATGGGATGCCGGGTAAGGAGTCAGGTAATTCAGAGAGCGAAACCCGCTCTAAATTGCCTTCAGTAGGGTTAATGTTGACGGCTGTTACCAATTCTCGCCGTGTTCCAGAAACGGTTTTCCACCGGGCCTTGTACGTGCCTGGCTCGAACGTGTCTCTCATTGCAGCGGCAAGATTACCGTCTTGGTTTATGGACGCAACTTCCTGCACAACACGTTCTTCTGGTGGCAGGATAAAATCGACATCAACCTGATCAATGCCCTGCTGAAGGTTGATTGCAATTGGCTGCCCAACAAGAACTGCTTCGTGCTCCCGCCGAAGTCGCGCAAGGTGCCTTTCAAGCTCTAGCATGACAACAACCCAACTGGGGTTATTTCGAGCCCAACTGTTCCAGGTGGGTGCAGCCGTTGAGAGAAATGCTACTCCCATACCTTGGCCAAAGGGTTTTTCGACTGCGAAGAATGCTTTATTCCTGAGTGATAAAAGCCGACGAAGGCCACTACCGGTTGGAGTCTGGAACGAACGATCAACCGCCATGTAGCGATTGACACCAACAGCATCCAGAAAAGGATTTCGACGGCCACTAAGAATCGCCACGATCGGATGGTCTTCTGCGATGATGTCGGGAGCGTTAGGGTTTTGTGGGTCCTTCAGAAGATCAACAGCCCCAGCTAGGGGAACAGGAAATACACCTTGCCCGTCGCGAAACAAGAATTCATTTATTGACTTGTAGTCTGTGCTTGGGCCAACAAAGAAAACGACACCACCGCCGTTTCTTGCATAGTCTTCCAGCGGTCTGATTGCTCTCACATCAAGACGTGGCACATCGAGAATCCATACAGAGTCAAATGTATTGAGTTCCAGTGTGGTGAGAGCGCGAGGTTGTTCAATACGTGGTCGTAGTCCGGTTGCTGCAGTTGCACCCGGGTTCAGTGCCGTTGCAAGATAAAAGGCGTCGTCGTCCTGGCTTTTTATAGTGTTGTTTGTGATGAGAAGAACTTCAGCCTCGTCAACCACCTCAACCGCGGCGGTTCGTCGGTTATCAAGTGGCAGGCGGTCCACGGGTAATTCAACGTCAACCGTATGGCTGCCAGTGTTTTGAAATCGAGACTCAAATCGAACGGTGGTGATGTCACCAGGTGGAATGGGATCTATTGGTATCCCTGGCCGCTCAAGTCGATCTTCTTGGATCGTAAGAGACACTTGCCGTGAGGGTGATGAAGAGTAGTTGCGGACGGTGACTTCCCATGGAAGAAGTACATTAGAAACAGGTGTGCCGCCAATCATTTCAATCCGTTCCACAGTAAGATTTGATCTTGGCAGGTTTTGTAAAAAATCTGTGTCAGATTCAGTCGTT
>CBFIHW010000033.1:0-24147 GCA_965662325.1 uncultured Pirellulales bacterium
TTTTTCATATGCCGCATTTTCTGTGGCAATCCTGGTTTCTGCCTAGAGACAACAAATTGCAAAAGTGCTTCTGCTAAATCGGAAAGTGATGCAGCAATCACATGGGGTGACCGCTGTTCTAAAAGATCGTTGATGCCGATCCGTAACTGTTTTGAAACCTTAAATGCAATGAGGCTTGGCAAAACATCAACAGAATGCCGTCCGCACAACTCCCATAATTCGTTCTCTAATTCATCTCGGACGGGCATGACACCACCCAAAAGACTGTCCTGGAGTTCATCAATCATCCCAGGGTTTTTTACAAGAAGGTCTGCCAAGAACGGCGCGGAAGAACAGAAACGTATGGTGAGATCAAGAGCCCCAGGCGATTCACTCAGAAGTTCCCAAAGCATGCCCTTTCCGCCAAGTGACTCACTCACAGAAGTAAGTGTAGTCAATGTTGCATCTGGATCAGGTGTTGCACTTATTCGATCGAGTAATCGAGACAAGATTGAGGCAAAAAAGTGTCGGCATCGGCGATTTGAAAGAAAATGAGATGACTCTTCACTCAATGCATTTACCATCCGATACGCCCGGGTAACGTCATGAAATCCACGAGGAGCCAATACGCTCTCAACGAGTTCTTTCGGTGGTTTTGGGTCGAGAATGAGATCAACGTCTGCTTCTGGTGCTGTCTCACCTGGAAAAGCATCATGGAGGAGATGGTCGAGAATCCTTCTGTTCAGCCGAGTTGCCTCTTCAAGATCTTCACGCAGTTTAGTTGCGGCATTCGCCTGCCTGCCATACCCAAGACGACCTGCTAACAGAGCAAATTCATCATCATTTTCTGGCAAGCGATGCGTCTGTCTGTCATAAAGAATTTGAAGTCGGTGTTCTGCTGTCCTGAGAAGCCGGTAGTTCCGTTCAAGAATTTCTCTTTCTTGATCATTCAGGCTTCCATTGGCTGCAAGACGTCGAATTGCTTCAATTGTGTTACCCACTCGAACTTCGGTCTCATCACCACCACTGAGTAACTGCAGAAATTGAATAGTAAACTCAATATCACGAATTCCACCCCGGCCTGTCTTCAGGTCAGCAGAATCAATACCTTCACGAATAGACCGCCGCTCAATCTGGCGTTTTAAAGCTCGAATGCCGCTAATTTCGGTCCGTGGCAGCCAACGGCTGTAGACCCAGGAACGAAGATTGGCAAGCAAACCTTCACCTAATTGTAGGTCGCCTGCAACACACCGAGCCTTTACCCAAGCTTGCCTTTCCCATGTTCTACCCTGCCTATCGTAGTATCTCTCGAGCGATACACGTGGTAATACAAGTGGGCCTTGGCCGCCATGCGGTCGCAACCGCAAGTCAACTCGATACGCAGCACCTAATTCTGTTTGATCTGCAATCAAACGTGTTACTTCCTGAACAACACGCTCAAAAAATTCACTGGTTGTATAAGTCTTTGATCCTGCAATATCACCGTCTTCGGAATAACAGAAAACAAGGTCGATATCACTCGAATAATTCAGTTCATTTCCACCCAGTTTCCCGAGAGCTATTACTGTTATTGTTGCGGGTCGACCGTCTCCGGTGAGGGGTCTACCGCGACGTTGTTGCTGCTGCAAAAGTGCCACGTGCAGCGCCTCATCAATAATACAGTCTGCAATCGCTGAAATCTGATCGACAACTGTTTCCAGTCGTTGCTGCTTAATAATATCACCATACGCAACACGAAGAATCTCTCGGCGTTTAAACCGTCGAAGAACTTGCATAACAAAAGCAGAGTCCAGCGAGTCGCCAACCTCAGACCTCAAAATATCCCGAAGAGACTCTCGCTTTTCTGGTCTGCCACCACCACTCCGGATTTGTTCCCAGACATCTGGCTCGGCAATCACAATCTCACCAAGAAATGGGCTTGTAGCAAGAATAGCCAGGAGTGATTCCAGAGCCTCGGGCTCTTGTTCGAATAATTCGATTGTCGAGCGTGGACTTCCCACAGCTTGAAGAAATCGACCCAATGTGACAAGAAGCCGATCTGCCTCACCGTACAGTGGAAGGAGCAGCTCAAGGCTTTTAATGAGGCACCCGAGTAAATCGAAGTCTACTTCCTGGGCTACCAATTTCTTGAAAACCTGACTCGCATTTTCACCATCACAGAGGCCAATGTCTCGCGCCCACCGGTCAAGACCGGATCGATCTTCAAGAAATTGCGTAACTTCGCAGGAGTTCATTCGATCTGGCATTGGCATGGTGGCCTGATCAGTTCAAAAAAAGATTCTGGGGACTAGGTCGGCCTTGAAAGCCCTTTACGCCTTTTGTGTATCTCGTTTAGGAGCGTGCGCCGGCACTTCAATCTGGTGCACAGAAGGACCCGATGGTTCTAAATGATCGAGAGGGATGGCATTCGCCAAATCATCAGCTACGTCTCCAGCAAGACTCCAAGCCCCGGCAGATGTTATCTCCACATCAACCAGTCTGCCAATCAGGCGAAGCGGTGCATCGAAGACTACAATCCGATCGCACATCGTCCTGCCGGTAAGTTGCGCAAGACCATCTGGCCCCGGGTCTACTGCCTGCCTCTCATCGCGCGTTGAAAGCCCTTCAACAAGTACCTGTTGTCGTGAGCCAACGAACCGCCGATTCCCTTCGAGGCTCGCACCTGCCTGAGCCTCTTGAAGAAGGCGATTTCTTTCCTTTTTCACGCTTTCAGGCACATCATCTGCTTGACTCTCAAATGCTTTTGTACCCGGCCTTGGGCTGTATTTAAAGATAAAACTATTCTTGAATTTCACCGTCTTCACAAGTTCCAGACTTAATGCAAATTCTTGATCTGTTTCACCACAGAAACCAACAATGAAATCGCTTGACACAGCAGCATGAGGAATTGCTTCTCTCAAGCGACCAAGCATTTCCATGTACTCCCCTATGGTGTACCCACGTTTCATACGCTTCAGAACGTCGTCTGACCCATGTTGCGCTGGCACATGAATATAATGCGAAACCTTTGGAAGATCACGGACGGCATGAATCAGATCCGTTGTCATGTCACGTGGATAATTTGTGACAAACTTAATGCGATCCAGTCCATCGATTGCATTGAGTCCTAACAATAAGTCGGAAAGACGAGACGTTTTCCCCCCATCAGACCAACGATAGCTGTTCACCGTCTGCCCAATGAGTGTTATTTCCCTGCAACCCTCTGCAACTAATTTTTCTGCTTCAGCAATAATGGCATGAGGTGGCCTGGCTTGCTCTGGCCCTCGCACCCTTGGCACGACACAAAAAGCACAAAATTTATCACAGCCTGTCTGCGTCCGAACAAATGCCTGAAATGGAGTCGGCCGCATCATCGAATCTCGATCTGGATCATAACTCTCAAAGCTATCTGCAACCTCGAGCCGACTGCCTGATTTGCGATCCAGACTAACTTCAAGCTGTGGTCCGTTCCCCGCCTGAATCAACTCCACGAGGTAAGGAACTCTATGGAGTTGCCCGGGGCCAACGACAAGATCAACCCACGGCGCTCGTGCGCGGATCATTTCTTGATCTTTTTGGGCCATGCAGCCTAGAACACCAACAATTAGTTTCGGAACCTTTTGCTTTTGTTTACGAACTCGGCCAAGGGCTGAATAAATCTTGTCTTCGGCATGCTGACGAACGCTGCATGTATTAAAGAAGATTGCATCGGCGTCCGCCATCGTAGCCGTCATATCCCATCCTTGACGACGTAATGCAGCAACGACAAGCTCACTGTCGAGAACATTCATCTGGCAGCCGACGGTCTCAATAAATAAGCGTTTCGTAGAAGACATAATTATGATCTTATCCTAAGGATTACGGAGTGTCTCCAGGGGCAACCGAAACCGGTAACTGAGAGCCTACTCGCAGGGAACTTCCACGAATAAAATCAGCTGCCGGCATAGCTCGCTTTCCCTCTGGCACCACTCGCTGTATCGCGAGTCGACTTCCTTCACCACATGCGACAACCAAACAATCCGTGCGAATCTCAACAACCACTCCTGGCGAAGCAGAAGAGTCATCTGATTGACCTGCAACAACTTCCGTTTCCAAGCACACAAGCCTGCGAAAAACGTTCATGTGCGGCACGAATGCTGTCAGTCGTGGCCATGGATCAAAGGCTCTTCGGCGGCGGTCAATCTCAATGGCGTTCATCTCCCAATTGATAACACCGTCTTGCTTTGTAATCCTTGGTGCCCGCGTTGATTTTGTTTCATCTTGAGGCTGTCCAATTATTAGGTGTGGCTCGTTGTCGGCTGCGTCTTTCACTCGTTGCAGACTGTCGAGTGACTCTAAAACAGCATCTACCCCGAGTTGAGCTAAACGTGCTTCTAACTCAGCGGATGTTTCTTTTGCTCCAATCGGTGTTGAGCGAGTTGCAATAACACAACCAGCATCAAGCCTTGGTGTCATGTGAATAACACTCACCCCTGTTTGTTTATCACCACAAAGAATAGCCCATTGCACAGGCGCAGCCCCACGATGCCGCGGAAGGAGTGAACCATGCAAATTTATGCCGCCCAGACGAGTCGTACGAAGAGTATCTCCTGAAAGAATCTGGCCGTAATCGCAAACTACCATAATGTCAGCACCACACGCCCTGATTGTATCTTGCACATCCACGGCGTTTACATCTGGTGGATCAAGCAAAGTAAAGCCAACTTTTTCTGCAGCTTCACGCATGGGGTTTACTGGCGTCTGCCTTCCACGAGAAGCACGAACTGGACGAGTAACAACTGCGACGACTCGATGCCTTGATGCAAGAAGAGACTCGAAGGATGGGAGTATAAATGGGCCCGTCCCCATGACCACAATAGACAAGCCTTGATTGGAATCCGACGTACTCATGTCTTCTTACAACGCTGGTCTTCAAGCCGATCCAATTCTGCCCGGATCGTATCTTCTGGGGGCAATTCACCGCGGGACTGCTTCCCATGATAGATATCTTCAAGCAATTCTAGATCCCGCTTCACTTCAAGACCTGCCGCATCAGGAAGCCTGTCCGTAAAAAGACGTCCTTCAAGATGATCGAATTCGTGCTGGACAACACGGGCCAGAAAACCATCGAGATCGATGCGTACCTGCTGACCATCCAGACCCCAAGCCTCAACTACCACTCGCTGTGGCCGTCGCACATCAGCTCTCAATCCAGGAAGGCTGAGGCATCCCTCCTCTTGTACAGCTGTACCACGCGGACGAGACAATACTGGATTCAGAAAAACCAGTTCTTCACCCGATTCTGGATCACCTGTAGCATTAACCACAAACATTCGATACGGCAACGCTACTTGATTTGCAGCTAACCCAACACCACGGGATTCGTACATGATATCGAACATCTGTTCGACGGCGTCACGAACTCCTTCGTCAATACGGAGAAGTGGCTTTGACTTTCGAAAAAGTGCCGGATGCGGATACTCAACGAGACTAAGCGTGCCGATGGCAGAGTCGGCAGACGGTTGGGGTTCAGGATTTTGTGAAGTGGACACGGAAAAACCTACAGGCTTGACACAAAAACATTCCGTCCGAAAGAAGACTTCTTATATGATACTACTTTCTTAGCCTGCTAACAGGAACCGCCCTGTGAATAACAAACCGTCTGACGCGACCAAACCTGCCACCTGGGGTCATCCCGCTGTGGTGCTGGCGACCTGTTTTTGGATCGGCAGACTCCGTCCAGCACCCGGAACCTGGGGATCCGGAGCTGCGCTACCAATTATTACAGCATTCTCCTTTGCCCAATTCCCTCTCTTCATCGAATGCGCATTCTGGCTGGCAGTGTGCTGTATTGGTATTCCTATCTGCACGATCGCTTCACGGCAACTCGGGGGACAAAAAGACCCATCGTCCATCATTCTTGATGAATTTGCCGCGATGCCGCTTGTGCTTCTTGTTGTTCCTTCCCAACAGCGAACATGGCTGGTCATGCTTATCGCTTTTCTGCTTTTTCGCTTATTTGACATCACGAAACCACCTCCTTGTCGGCAGCTGGAAAATTTTCCCGACGGTCTCGGTATCATGGCCGATGACTGGGCTGCTGCTGGCCTTGCGGCCTGTACACTTTTCGTGATTACCACTCTCATACATTCCTACGGTTGGACCGCCCCCTGATCCATCCGGTGACTCTCGTCACTACTCAATTACGAAAAGTTCGTTCTTGTTCTATCAGTTTATCGATCTCGCCAGACCGGAGTGATTCCACAAATGCTGACGTGTTTTCGTAGACTCTATTGCTGGTAATCTGAACCACCCAATTATGGATTAGCGGAGTAATCGTAATGACAAACCTTGCGCTGGTATGTGCCTCCCACATTTCAATTGCTGTTCCCATTGATGCCTCAGGAACATACGCAATCAACACATCAAACTGTTGACACATTCGTATATGATGGCAAAACACATCCCGTGCATGACCACTGCTATACCCTACTGATTCGGTATGGTTCGCGAATGGATCATAGACCTCTGCCTTTGGCCAGTGGCCCTGTACAATATTGTGTAATGAATCACGATATGACTGATCATGCACACATGCCGACACATGCGACCCCTGCATAATCCCCGCAAGAAAAATTTTCATGGCACGCTCCACAACAACAAAAAAACATTCTCGCCCTGTGACTCAAAAAAACTCTCGTAACAAAGCGAAACGCACTGCACAATCTGCTGCACAAGACCAGACAAACATACCTGAGATTGATTTGGCACGCGCACAAAAAACAGTTCTTGATCTCCTGAAGATTCCGGGTATTTCCGGACAGGAAAAACAGGTTGCTGAATTTATTCGGAAAAAGTTACTCGATGCCGGTTGTTCAAAAAATTTCATTTCATTTGACCAAGCGCACAAAAAAACACCTCTCAAAGGTACTTGTGGAAACTTAATCGTGAAATTTCCGGGCACCCGACGAGGACCACGGCGGCTCCTTATGGCGCACATGGATACCGTGCCTGTCTGCGAAGGAACAAAGCCGGTTCTTCGTGGAGACATTGTAAAGAGTGGTAATCCAGAGACAGGCCTTGGTGCTGATGACCGTTCTGGCTGTGGTGTCGTGCTCTCTACAGCCCTGGAAATCCTCCGAAAAAAGATTGACCATCCACCACTTACATTCTTCTTTGCGATACAGGAAGAAGTTGGCCTGTGGGGTGCTCGTACAGTCAAGGCGAATGACCTTGGCAAACCAAAATTAGCCTTTAATTTTGACGGGGGAGATGTGGATAAGTTGACAATTGGGGCGACAGGTGGTGAGCGGCTCGATATCACCATCGAGGGAATTCCAAGCCACGCCGGAGTTGCACCAGAACAAGGTGTTTCAGCAATCGCAATTGCTTCACTTGCCATCGCATCGTTGCACGAAGACGGATGGCACGGCTTAGTTGAGAAAGGTTCGAAGAGAGGGACAAGTAATATTGGGGTACTCCATAGCGGTGCCGCGACTAACGTTGTTGCAGAACGTGCAACTCTCCGAGCTGAAGCAAGAGGACATGACACCGTATTTCGAAATCGAATTGTCCGAGCAATTGAAAGGGCGTTCAAAAAGGCCGTAAAACGTGTCAAATCGTCCAGCGGTCGTACAGGAACGGTTTCAATAGCAAAACGGCTCGACTATGAAGCTTTTCGGCTCAAGAAAAATGAAGCCTCAGTAAAGACTGCACACAAAGTACTCGAGACCCTCGGCCACACACCATACTATGACATTTCCAATGGTGGTTTAGACGCTAATTGGATGGCAGCCAATGGCATACCAACAGTCACTCTTGGTTGCGGGCAGCATGACATACACACAACCAGTGAATGGCTCGATCTGAATACCTACAAAGTTGCATGCCGTACTGCGATTATGCTAGCCACAATGGACTAGATTTCGTTTTCATGCATTGTTCGGGAAAGACAATTCGTCTTGCCTAAGTGCTTTACTAGTCGTCGAAACGCAACTTTTTACCGTGCCACAACGTTAGACACCATAATGAATATGCCACGGTGGAATATTGGAATTATTGGTGGAGGGCCGGGCGGGCTCTTTACTGCCTATCGCCTTGAGCAACTCTGCTCCACCCCTCTCAACATTTCTATCTTCGAATCGAGCAACCGTCTTGGAGGAAAATTGTTGACTGAACAGTTTTCAGCCAACGGCTTACAGTACGAGGCAGGTGCTGCAGAATTTTACGATTATTCTTTAATCGATGAAGATCCACTTCGAGAACTCATTGAGCACTTCGGGCTTCAAACGCAGTCGATGGGTGGCACAGCAATAGTTCAGGAAAAAACAGTTCTGGGAACGATCGAGGGCTTGCACGACAGTCTTGGTGAGGCTTCTCTGCGAGAATTCATTCGGTTCAACGACCGCGCGAAAACAGAAGTCTCGCCGCGGCAGTTTTATGACAGCACCTCGACCTCCCACATCAACGCAGGGCACACGAGTCTTCAAGAGGAACGGTTTAGCGCATCACTTCATTACCTTTCGCATAAAACAAAGAACTATATCCAGCAGCATATCCATAGTGATCTTGCCGCAGAGCCTTCTCAGACCAGCCATCGATACGGTCTCGACAACTATCTCATGAATGACCCAGCTTATATGCAGCTGTACAGTATTACTGGAGGCAATGAACTTCTCATTCATGCTCTCGCCTGTCGCCTCTCTGCAAACATTCGATTGAATACCAAAATAAAAACTGTCAGAGAAAACGCACAAAATACTTTCGAACTTTCTTGGGAAACAGAGGATGGCTGTCAGAGTGAGGACTTTGATGCAGTTGTCATGGCTCTCCCCATAGAACCACTGAAAAAAATAGTCTTTCCTGACCGCGAACTCGCAACTGCAATGCAAGATCACATTATGCATCATGATCATCCGGCCGATTACCTTCGCATCACAATTCTCTTTGAAAAGCCCTTCTGGAAATCATGGCTCCACGATTCATATTGCATGCTTGATGCCTTTGATGGCTGTTGCCTTTACGATGAATCATCACGAATACCAGAAGCACGGCATGGAGTACTCGGCTGGTTACTCGGAGGCACTGCTGCCAAAAAAATGGCGAAACACAGTGATGAGGAGCTTACATCGGCGGCAATCAACTCTCTCCCATTTCAGAACGACGAAGCAAGAAAACTTTTTCGTCAAGCCAAAATACATCGCTGGCTCGGCGCCGTAAGTGCTCAGCCGGGTGGATTCCAACAACGCAGTCTTGATACAAAACATTGCCCTGATTCTGACACGTATCCTCACCTACTCGTAGTTGGTGATTACCTGTTTGACTCCACATTAAATGGCGTACTCGATTCTGCTGAGTATGCTGCAGGCTGGATCACAACGATGGCAGCAGACCACGAGTTAGGACAAAAATGAGCACGAACACCCCACATGGTTCAGAAGAAAACATGTCAGAATGGGACGCAGATGTAGCCAGAAATACTGCCCATGGAAAACATGTAGCGGAAGTTCGTTTCCCATCAATCTCTGAGACAAAAGTGATTGAATTTTTAAAAATTTCTACAGAAGAGCCTAGTGAAAGCTATCTCAACGAATGCTTAGACTGGATCAAAGCCAGTCAGTCAAATGATAGACCAATTATTCTTGAACTGTATGGGACGCTTGTGATCTGGACCCCAACACAAATGGCATTGGTCACGGCACCTCGGCACTTCAAAAAGGCAGAACATGCCGTTTTAGATTTCACGACGACAGCATTTGAACTCGGGGCTATTGAACAAGCACTTCCCTCGGCTTGGGAACACTACGAGAATGACATACCAAACGGATTCTCATTTTATAATACAGACAGAGAATCGGCTGCCGCTCTGGCCCATCGATACAAGCAAGCAATGTCGCTGGCAGGAAGACTTTCCCGACTCTCACCCCACATTCATTTAGCACCTGAGCACCCACCGACTCTCGCCGGCCAACTTGGCGAACGACTCCGAGATCGTTCTCGACTGGTTGACCGTGAAGAATTCGCCGGTGAACAAATTGATACAATAATTCGTCTCTACGAAACAGCTGGGCAACGCGTGAGCGAACATGGGTTGGCTCAGCGAGAATATGTCCTGATCTGGATGATTGTGTTCTTACTTGCAGCAGAAATCATTCTGCTACTCGTCGATCTTCTCTCAACCGCTGGAAACTGACCCTGTGCGTCTCCTGTCCATTGATATTCTACGAACAGCGGCAATCGGAATGATGGTGCTAGTCCATTTTGTTGAAAACCTTTCATCTCACTACGGTCAATCATCGGCTGGCCCAGCTTCTCGAGAACATCTCTGGTGGTTGCCTGTTGGCCTGGCAGCGCCACTCTTCACGATGCTGGCCGGCGTGAGTTATCAAGCATGGCTAACCATACAAAGAGACCGCGGGTTCGACGATTGCATGATCTCAAAACGAACTGTTCGCCGTGGACTTTTTCTCATCGGAATTGGCTTCGCATTTAATGTATTCATCTGGCTGCCAGAAGACACATTCAATTGGGATGTTCTCACCTTTATTGGATCTGCGCTTATTGTCTTAAACTTCATCCGCAAAGTGCCAATTGAAGCATTGGTGTTTGGCATTGTTCTTGTTGCAGTCCTTAGTCCAGCTCTTCAGGGAATCAGTGACTACTATGCTTATTGGATGAATGGATATTTTGAGTATGACTTCATACTCTCTGATGTTGTACTTGGATATCTTGTAACTGGATATTTCCCGATTTTCCCTTGGATTATTTTCCCGGTTACCGGCTTTATTCTTTCGCCCCTTCTATTTTCATCAGCTACAACTCCCTCCCACGGACTTCGATCTTCGGGAATGCTTTTGTTGGCATGCCTGAGCATGGGGTGCATTGCAGCCTCTCTCCTATTACAACAAATCACTTTCTTGCCTTCTCTTATTTGTCGGCGGACAATGTTCCCAGCCTCAAGTAGTTACCTGCTTGGGGCAATCGGAGTGTCTACTTTCTGTCTGTTCGTACTCCATAGTATTGTTGATCAAAAACACGACGAGAAAAACTGCTCTCCGGCCTTCAAAATTTTTGCAATAGGGTTTCGTGTTGTTAGCAAACATTCACTGTCAATTTACCTGTTACATCATGTCATTCATCTTTGGCCGCTCTGGCTTTACGGGCTTCTGACGGCAGGAGAACCTACTGCGCATTGGCAGAAATTTATGCCGGTTATCTTCTCAACAATACTCGCTCTTTTCTTCTGTGCTCTTGTTGTGCCAGCATTCCTTATTATTGATAAATATCGTGTACCAACTATTGAAAGCGCGATGCGATGGATAGGTGACTGAAGCAATACTTCAAAACCTGCTATTGGTTGCAGGAGTGAAAAAACACTGCACCAACACCTATCCAGATAGACGGCGAGCTATGCGGCACGTACATTTCTGAATTATGACGACTACGAAAAAGAAGACCAGTCGACGAGCATCTCCCAAGCGGGCGCCAAGCCGAGTCCGTGAGGGCGACTGTATCAAATTACTAAGTCGAGTTTCATCTGATAGTATTCCCCTCGCATTCGCTGACCCACCCTTTAACATTGGCTATTCATACGACACCTACCACGACCGTCGTTCAACTAATGAATATCTCGATTGGTCCACGCGTTGGATGAGTGAGATCCGCCGCGTTCTTCAGCCAGACGGAACATTTTGGCTTGCCATTGGTGATGAGTATGCTGCTGAACTCAAGGTCATTGCTACAAGAGAACTTGGATTTGTATGCCGAAGTTGGGTCGTCTGGTACTACACTTTTGGCGTGAACTGCCAGCAGAAGTTCAATCGCTCACATGCCCACTTATTTCACTTCGTCTGCGACCCAAAGTCTTTCACCTTCAATGCCGATGCTATCAGAGTGCCATCGGCTCGCGAATTGGTCTACAATGATCGCAGAGCAAGCCCAAAAGGACGGCTTCCAGATGACACGTGGATCTTACGGCCTCAGGACCTGGCTAGCGGCTTCAATACAGACGAAGATACATGGTACTTCCCTCGAGTGTGTGGAACATTCAAAGAACGTTCTGGCTGGCATGGATGCCAGATGCCCGAACAACTTCTTGGACGCATCGTCCGGTCATCGAGCAACCCAGGAGATCTTGTCATTGATCCGTTTGCTGGCAGTGGCACAACGCTAGCTGTCGCAAAGAAACTCGGTCGTTCATACCTCGGATTTGAACTTTCAGCAGATTATGTTGCGCACATTCGGAAGCGGCTAGCATCAATAAAGAGCGGCCAAGCACTTGACGGAGCACCCGAGCCTCTCAAAAGCGTGCCATCCACGTCACAAGGCAGGCCTCTCAAAAAGCCATCTCGCCGCCGTTGAACAAGTTCATAGCGACACCTTTTCTTTCGCACTTGCCTTCTTGTAGCGAACGGTGTTGAATAAAAGTGGGAATATCCCCTCTCGGACTCTGGAACACTCCTCATTCAGAAAAGCCATTCATTATGAAATACGGAATTAATTTGCTTCTTTGGACTGACTCGATGCACGATGGACTCATACCCACGGTTGAGGCAATTAAATCCATGGGGTATGACGGCGTCGAAATGCCACTGTTTGATCCAAATAAGCAACTCTATGAAGAATGGGGGAAAAAACTCGATGACATTGGACTTGAGCGAACTGCTGTCACCATTCGAGGGGCAGAAGATAATCCAATAAGCCCATCCGCAAGCGTACGATCTGCGGCAGTTGACGCAATGAAAAAAACGATCGACTGTTGTTACGCTTCGGGTGTAAAACTCTTGGCTGGACCAACTCACTCTGCTCTAGGCGAATTCTCTGGGTGTGGTCCAACAGACGATGAAATAAAGTGGGGGGCCGAAACAATGCGGCAGGTTGCCGAGTACGCCTCCACTGCCGATGTCACAATTGTGGTTGAATACCTCAATCGATTTGAAAACTATTTCCTTACTAGCGTCGCACAAACAGTTGCCTTCATTGGTGAAGTCAACCATCCAAATGTCAGAATGATGTACGACACATTTCACGCAAATATTGAAGAAAAAAATCTGACGGATGCTATTGATGCTGCAATGCCGTGGACGAAAATTGTCCATATTTCAGAAAATGACCGAAGTACGCCAGGACAAGGGCATGTTGCATGGGATGAAACATTCGATGCTATCAAGAAAACAAACTGGGATGGCTGGATGGTAGTCGAGGCATTTGGCCTAGCACTTCCAGCGATTGTTGCTGCCACAAAAATATGGCGGAAGATGTACTCAACGGAAGAACAACTGGCCAATGATGCGCTGAAATTTATGAAAACAAACGTCGACAAACGCTGGAAGTGATCAGACGTAACCCGAACAGGACACTGCTCCCTGCACGTGGTTCAATGATTACCGACAAGAATAGGAATTCAACTCGTGACGAATGAGCCACGGAAGGCAAAAAAAACATTAGGTGGATTCGAAGGACCTCCAGCTGACGGGGGACTGTCAATCGATCGGTTAGCGCAGGCATTTGCTGCGATGATGGGTGAGCAAGATCCGTATGGATCGGCAACACAAGGAACGCAGGAAGTTGTTGAAATCGACGCATCGCCAGACCTTGACGAAACAATCAATGCTGCTGATACACCACAGACTCCCACATGCCGTGTAAATCCACAGTCGATTTTGGAAGCTCTTTTGTTTGTTGGTTTGCCCGATGGCCAGCCACTCTCAAGTGAGAAGGTCGCAAGCCTTATGCGAGGCGTCCGTTCTTCAGAAATTGATGAATTCGCTCGTGATCTTGCTCACCACTATGAAATCAATGGATGCCCGTATGAGGTTGTGTCTGAAGGGACCGGCTGGATTCTTCGACTCCGAAAAGAATTTCGTCAATACGGCGCTGTCCTCGAGGCCAAAACCCGCCGCGTACGACTTGATGCAGGAGCACTTGATGCATTGGCTGTCGTTGCCTGGAACCAGCCCGTGGCCCGAGAAGATTTGACACGACTCGGCTGTGATACCACTCCTGCGGTCATGCGGCAACTGGTACGGCGAGGCTTGCTCGAATTAGTCAAACTTCCACGTGGCCCGATTGATACTCAGGAAGAGGTCCTGTGTTACCGTACAACACCACGCTTCCTTGAGGTTTTCCAACTGCGATCCCTCTCTGATCTGCCTGATCCGCATGAGCCACCGCGATGACTATTGATTACGCTTGCTGCGACATCACTCATCGACGTATTGTTGCTTTACCCACTCGACAGCAGCATCGCGTGACGTAATTTTTTTATCAAGTTGCAAGGTTCGCAATTGATTCAAAAGATGTCCAACAACAGGTCCAGACGGAACACCGATTTGGAGCAGATCATTGCCTCGAAGCAAGTGGGAAGGGTTAAGCTCTGCGTCAGTCCGTTGTACCTGTTCGTTAACCCAAGCAACTTTCTCTAATGAAAAGCAATGGATAACAGCGAGTGATCTCATAAGATCAGCTAAATGAAATCTCCATTCGTGGGCAAGCCATGGCTGGATAAGAGACCACGGAGTATCAGAGTAATCGGATACAGCGTTCTTTGAACTGAGAACAGAAAGTGCCTCAACTAACCACGCAGCAAGTCTTCGCTCATGATTTGATAGCCGGAGGTGATTACAGATGCCAACAACTAATTCAGGCTCTTCACGACAGAGGATTGCAATGGCCAACGGAAGACTCGGTTCATGCAGTGCATCAAGGGCATCCGACGCACTTGACCAAAAAGACTTGGTTTTGTCCAACCGGCCACCGCACAAAGGATTCACGAGTCCTGTGCTTACCAGAAGCCGTAGTGCCTGCCCACGGCCGGCACGAGAAAACATCAACCGCAACTCGGCAGCGAGCCGTTCTGGGCTGACTAATGCAAGTTGATGAGCCAGCCTGTCGATGGCATCCCGAGTATGAGATTCCAGTGGGAATTCAAAGTTGGCTGAAAAACGTACAGCTCGCAACATCCGAAGATGATCCTCTCCGAATCGCATGCCTGGGTCACCGATGGCACGAATAATCCCTTCGTCCAAATCGTGCTGCCCTCCCACATAGTCAACAACCACTTCTTCAATTGGATCAAAGAAAAGACCATTGATTGTGAAATCGCGGCGGAGAGCATCTTCTTGTGCGCTACAAAAAGTGACGCCTACCGGGCGACGTCCGTCAATATATTCGGCATCTGAACGATAGGTTGCAACCTCTACATTTCCTGATGCCTTCGAACCAATTACTGTGATCACTCCAAAAGCAGCGCCAACGGCAATCGTGTACCTGTGACCGAAAACTTCTCTAACACTGTTTGGGTGAGCAGACGTTGCAACGTCGTAATCCATGGGGACGCGGTCTAATAATTGATCACGAACGCATCCTCCGGCCCACACTGCTTCATATCCTCGCTGTCGAAGTTTCTCTACAACATCGACAGCAAACCTGCGGGCAGCAATAGGATCAATGTGACTCAGTGGCATCGTGTAGCTCGACCTTTCGCTATATCTCACCATTGTGAACACATTGAGCGTACAATCAACAGCACCCACTAGCCGTAATGATTCGTATTGCAATAAACTTTAATTATGACATTACCAACAGAGATTAATCCGAGCGACGCCTCAACGTTGTTTAATGCATCAAAACCTGCCGACTGCCTTTTACTTGACTGTCGAACAGAAGAAGAACATTCCATCGCGAAAATTGTAAAATCGAAGCTCATTCCGATGCAGGAAATCCCTGAAAGATTACGTGAATTAGAACCCTGGAGGCAAAAACGGCTTGTTGTGCACTGTCACCATGGAGTCCGCAGCCTCCGCGTAGCAAACTGGCTCCGAGAGCAAGGCTTTGACAATGCCCAGAGTCTCAAGGGAGGCATTGAAGCGTGGAGGAATGAAATTGATTCCTCAATCCCTGCATACTAGGGAGGTTTGGGTGCCACCTGTGCAAGTGGCTGGCAAGCCGGTATCTTTGTCATGAATAGTGTGGTCGGGGATATAAGCCTTGGCAGCACATGACATTTCTTTTTGAATTGCCTTAGAACGGATTTTCCCAAGTCAAATATCCTCGCAGGAGACGAACATGTCCAGCACCGTCCAAAACTCTGATAGTCCGCGTTTTTCTCGACGCAATGCCGTAAAGATTGCTACCGTTGCTGGCGGTGCGCTCGCTTCGATGCGCGGAGTACATGCTCAAACTCAGTCCACAGAGGTTATAAGAATAGGTCTTGTTGGTTGTGGTGGACGAGGCACTGGTGCCTTAACTCAGGCTCTGAGCGTTGATGGTTCGAATGTCAAAGTGACTGCTGTTGCAGATGCATTCGAAAACAATATTAGCCGCACGCTTCGAGCAGTTGAAAAAATGAAAGACAAAGTCGATCTTCCAAAAGAACGACAGTTCCATGGCCTGGATGCCTACAAGAAGGTTCTGGATCATTGTGATCTTGTCATTCTCGCTACGCCACCTGGCTTTCGTCCGTACCATTTTGAAGCCGCCATCAACGCGGGCAAACATGTCTTTATGGAAAAGCCTGTCTGTGTTGATAGTGCTGGAGCGCGTCTTGTGCTTGAGGTTGCAAAAAAGGCTGATGAAATGAATCGAAAAGTGGTCGTCGGACTTCAACGGCACTACCAAGCCAGCTATCGGGAAACTATCAAGCGAGTCCGTGACGGCATGGTTGGTGATCTCATCGGGGGCCAGGTCTACTGGAATGGTAGCGGCATCTGGTATCGAAAACGAGAAGCTGACATGAATGAGATGCAATTCCAGGTTCACAATTGGTATCACTTCAATTGGCTCTGTGGTGATCACATTTGTGAACAGCACGTTCATAATATTGACGTTGCAAACTGGTTCCTTGACATGATTCCTGAATCGGCTTATGGCGTCGGCGGAAAGCAAAATAGAGTAGTCGGACAGCCAAGTGAAATTTATGATCACCATGCTGTGAATTTCAGTTATCCCAACGGCGTTCGTATTGCCAGTCAATGTCGACAATTCCCGGGTGGCCAGAACCGCGTGAATGAAGAATTTCAGGGAACAAAAGGTTTTGTAAAAATCGGTGAGATCACCGATTATTCTGGAAAAGTTCTATGGAAATACGAAGGACCGAGTAAGTCAAAGAGCAAAGATGCTGGTGGCTCCACGAACCCGTATCAGGTTGAACATAACGAACTTCAGGCAGCCATTCGTAATGATACGCCGCTCAACAATGCCTACTACGGGGCAACGTCAACCTTTTCAGCGGTTCTTGGTCGAACGGCAACGTACAGTGGTAAGCCACAGGAATACGAGAAGCTTCTGGCTGCTGATTACAACTTGATGCCTGACAACCTTACGTGGGATTCAACTCCACCTGTCGTTCCAGACAAGGATGGCAACTATTCGCTGCCTATGCCAGCGACCTATAAGCTTGCGAAGAAAATGACCTCCTAATTTAGGGAGGCACGACATATGAAAATTGGTATCCCAAAGGAAACGAAGAAGGACGAGTATCGCGTCGCGATTCTTCCTGTTGGGGTCGAAGAGTTGGTGCGAGCTGGCCACACCGTTGCGCTGGAGAAAACAGCTGGAAGCGGTTCTGGCTTACCTGACAGCGCATATGAAGAGTGCGGTGCGACCATAGTCGATACTGCGGATGAGGTTTTCGGTTCATCTGATTTCATTGTCAAAGTCAAGGAACCCCAGCCAGACGAAATAGCACTTATTCGGCCACAGCAGATTGTATTCACATACTTTCATTTTGCCGCTGATCGAGAATTAACAGAACGTTTTCTCGAAACAGGTGCTACTGCTGTCGCTTATGAAACACTTCGTGACGAACAGGGAGCATTACCGCTACTTAAGCCGATGAGCGAAGTGGCAGGAAGAATGAGCATTCAGGAAGGCGCAAAATACCTTGAGAAACCGCAAATGGGACGCGGCATTCTGCTTGGGGGTGTCCCTGGGGTTCCACCTGCTAATGTTCTTGTTCTTGGAGCCGGTACTGTTGGTGCCAACGCGGCCAAAGTAGCAGCAGGTTTTGGGGCGAACATTGGTTTGCTCGATACAAATCTTGAACGGCTTCGGTATCTCGACGATGTCACACCGCCAAATATTGATTGCCTGTATTCAGATCGCCATACCATCCGCGAATGGCTTGGCCGTGCTGATCTCGTGATTGGCAGTGTGCTGATCCCGGGGGCCCGTGCACCACATCTTGTTGAACGCAATGATTTGCGTCTGATGAAACCTGGGTCTGTTATTATCGATGTAGCAATTGACCAAGGCGGCTGTATTTCCACGAGCCGGCCAACATCACATGCTGAGCCGACATTTGTTGTCGACAATGTTGTTCATTATTGTGTGACAAATATGCCAGGGGCTGTTGGACGGACAAGCACACACGCTTTGTGTAATGCTACACACCCTTATATTCTCACACTTGCCAACCAAGGCCTCATGGCTGCAGCACATACAAGTAGGGCGATTCAAACGGCCGTCAATATCTTCGATGGCCAACTTATTCAGCCCGCCGTAGCAAAATCATTCAATCTCCCCTGCAGCCCCAATCCATTCTCCAGCAAATGAGCACTCCTGCTTCCAATACCCTTCTTATTTCATTGTGGCATCTTTTTCAGACATCATTTATCACAGGTACTCAGTAACGGAATGATTCAAGAGCAATGAACACCGGTCTTCCGAATAAAATTAACACGGTCTGCTGGCAGGGTGACAGTAACGGTCATCTCGAAATTTTAGATCAGACCAAACTACCAACCCAGATCTCACATGTTGTTTGTAAAGATGTTTCGACAGTAGTTGAATCGATTCAATCATTGAGGGTTCGAGGTGCCCCAGCAATTGGTATCGCCGGTGCGTATGGGATGGTACTAGCAGTGAAGGAGGCGGTGCAGCTTGAGGAATCAAGTGAGAAAAAGTTGGCCTCCATCAAACAACTTGCAGAGAATCTCGCAACCTCAAGGCCGACTGCTGTAAATCTTCGCTGGGCGATCCAACGAATTGAACGCCTCATTATGAATGCAGGAACAAAACCAGATTTTTCAGAGTTATCAAAGAATGTTCTTGAAGAGGCGAAGCGAATTCAGGAAGAAGACCAGCGTCTCTGTGAAAAAATTGGCGAATATGGTGCTTCAATTCTTCCCGACGGCGATCTTTTAACTCATTGCAACACAGGAGCTTTGGCAACAGGAGGTATTGGCACCGCGCTTGGCGTAATTGTAACTGCTTGGGAACAAGGCCGCCGTTTTCATGTGTTCGCCGACGAAACTCGGCCTTTGCTACAAGGCGCACGGCTTACTGCCTGGGAATTAACCCAACAAAATATTCCGGTCACTGTGCTTGCAGATGCAGCTGCAGCGCACCTTTTGAAAACTGGGCACATAGGCTGCTGTATAGTCGGCGCTGATCGAATTGCGGCAAACGGAGACACTGCGAATAAAATTGGGACGTACGGTTTGGCATTATTAGCAAAGGTTCACAATGTTCCATTTTTTGTTGCGGCGCCATCGACTACATTTGACCTCGCACTTCAAACAGGAGACGAAATACCAATCGAAGAACGCGAAGAGAATGAGATCCTTCAGCCATTTGGCTTTCAATCTGCTCCTGCAGTAGCTCGTGGCTTTAATCCAGCCTTTGACGTCACACCAGCTCACCTCATCAAAGCGATAATCACAGAGCGTGGTATCATTAAGAATGTAAAAACAGAAACAGTTGCTGCCGTAATCAGCAACTAACTGTAGCCGTACCAGATAAATCATCCCTCCCTGCGAACCCACCCAGCATGTCCTCTTCTACTCCGCAGGTCGTTATTGTTGGTCGGCCAAACGTGGGAAAGTCAAGTATTTTCAATTGGCTTTCTCAGCGACGAATTGCAATCGAAGATCCGACAGCGGGTGTAACTCGAGATCGTCTGACTCAGCGGATTGAATGTGGCGGAAAGGTAATCGATCTGATAGATACAGGTGGCATGGGATTTGACGATCCAGATGGATTGACTGAACAGATCGACATGCAAATAGAAGCCGGATTAGCAACAGCCGGAGTCGTCGTTTTCGTAGTTGACATACGAACTGGTCGCATCCCGGCGGACTGGGAAGTGGCTGCACGCCTTCGACAGTCCGGTGCAAATGTTCTTCTCGTAGCTAATAAGTCTGATGACGAAAAATATGATGTTTTAGGGCATGACTTTGATGAACTTGGGTTTGGGTCACCGATCGTTACAAGCACGAAACAAAACCGTCACCGTGATGAATTAGTTGAAGCCATTACGACTCTTCTGCCAACAACAGTAGAAAATGACGATCCAACCACAACTGAACTTCCAGAAATGAAGGTTGCTATTGTCGGCCGCCGAAACGTTGGGAAAAGCACGTTTGTCAATGCCCTCGCAAAAGAAGAACGGGTAATTGCCAGCCCCGTTGCGGGGACTACTCGTGACAGCATTGATGTTCGTTTTGAAGTAGATGGACACTCATTTCTTGCAATTGACACACCCGGGCTTCGAAGAACAAAAAGCCGAAAAAGTGATATCGACTTTTACTCAACCCACCGCGCTGAAAGAAGCGTTCGCCGTGCCGATGTAGTTCTGATGCTTTTCGATGCTACGGAACCTGTGGGGAAAGTCGATAAACAACTTGTTGATCTCATTGTTGAGCAACAAAAACCTGTTCTTTTCGTTGTGAATAAGTGGGACTTATACGCTGGAGATGTAGAACGAAGCGAATGGGCACAGTACCTTCGTGACACTTTCCGTACAATGCCGTGGGCCCCTATTGCATTTGTGACTGCCCAAACCGGACGCAATGTCAAAGCAGCAATCGATACCACACAGCGACTCTTTCGACAGAGTCAGGCTCGGGTTCCAACAGCAGCGCTTAATACAATTATTCATGCTGCCACTCAAGCCACCCGACCACCTGCTGATCGCCGAGGCCGGCCTGTTCGCATCTATTTCGCAACTCAGGTTGATACTGCTCCACCAACCATTGTTCTTTCAACAAGTTCCGCTGAAAGCCTCACGGCACCTTACAAGCGGTATCTTCTTTCATCACTCCGAAAAAATGCACCATTCACTGAAGTGCCGATAAAACTTCTGGTACGAAATCATAAATCCCGCGAATAACGTTCTATTTGTTGATGAAGTTCTCTCACGATATCAACATCTTCTGGTGATACGGGAACACCTTTGAGGAAACATTCCGGCTGCTCTTGTAGTTCAGGCACAAGTGTTTCGAGCACAACTTGTATAAGGCGGTCTATTCCTTGACCAGTACGCGCCGACGTCCGAACCGATGGCTCTGAAACAGTCTTTTCGAATGATTGCTTATTACCACAGAGATCTGACTTTGTTCCAACGGTGATATATGGTGGACGATCATTACCTAATTTAGCTATTAAGGAACCGTCTTCTACCAACTGATCCAATGGTTGAACATTCAGTATGAGATCGGCTTTCAATGCCGCAACTGCAGCTCGCTCAATTCCTGTTTTTTCAATTTCATTCATCTCTTTCTTTTGATTATCCGTCAAATGGAAACCTGCTGTATCAATGAAATCAACTGACCACCCCTGAATCACAACTCGTGTCTCCAGCACGTCACGTGTCGTGCCAGCGAACGGGGATACAATGCTCCGGTCATATCCAGCAAGTGCATTGACTAGACTGCTTTTCCCTGCATTGACCGGCCCCAGCAAAATGACACGCCAAGACTGAGTCAAGCGTAAACCTACTCGGGCAGCACGTTCCAGACGATTGATAATCGCTTTTGCCAGCACGAGTCGCTCCAGACATCGCGGAGTCGTATCAAGTACTTGCTGAACTTGACTGATATCGTTCTGAAAGGAACCCGCGAGTTGCCGCGAAAGTATTTGGGCCGCATAAAAACCATCAACTTGAGCAAGCTGCTGGCGAACAGTGATGTCTCGAGTGTCTTTTTGCATACAGCCAAGCCATTTTTCCCAAGAAACTTCATTCGCACCTGCTAATACAAAACTCTTAAGAAAAGACTGAACCACGGCCATGCCACCATGAGTATGGATTTCCCAACTTTGAATGCCTGTTCGGATCACGACAACACATTCCCGGCTTTCTTGAGTCCGATTGCTCCCTCCCTCAGAGGACTCTGCACCGTCCCTGCCGATAACACCTTTGTGATGCCATTGGCCAACTGCGATACAACGAACTTCTAACGATTCGATTGAGGTACCACTAAAAGCATGAAAATAAGCATTGAGAGTCGGGCACGCTCTGGCTCCATAGATCCCGACAATGCCAAGTGCTCCTGGTTGTGACGGAGTAAGCCGTGACACAAAAAACTGTGCAGTTTTTGCTGAAACAACAGTATCTGCAAGGGGGTGATTTGACATTGAAAATTACTACAAGTAAAAAATCGACTTCGGGGTTGAGGGGGAGATTTAGGCGACTGGATATATGTATCCTAATACCAGCCTAACACCAGCCTAATAGAAGGCTATTAGGCTTCTGCCTTCGGGGAACAACTTATCTTGCTACAAATTTGAAGTTGATTCCTTCTTCTACACCGATTCGCTTTCTCACTATCCTAACGCATCCTCAACTTTAAAAGGGCAGGCAAATGACTGATAGTCAACCTTCTGACACTCCGAAGAATCTTGAAGAGCTTTCTCAGGTAATTGATCGCCTTGAAATGAACCTGGACAGTATTAGTCGATCTCAGGGTTCTGGCCGGATAACGGTCTTGATTGGCTCCTTATTACTTCTGGCGATGATTGGTATCTTTGGTCTCAATCTCTTCAAAACATTAAAGACCCAAATAAATGAAGAGACGCTCCAGGCCGCATTGCAGGCAAAGGCAGATGAGCTACTCCCGACGCTCCAAGACAAGTTTACAAAAGCCGCAATGAAGGCTGTCCCAACATATCGTGAATTAGCACTGGAACGTCTCAAGACGCTTCGTCCTAAGCTCCAGGAAATGATTGCAAAAGAGGCAAAATCATTAGCTGATCGCATGCCGACTATGTTGCAAGAAAAGGCTAATGAAAGCCTTCAGAGAGTCACTGATAAAGTAACCGCTGATGTCAAAGCTGAAATTCCCAACCTCACACCTGAAACCGTCAAAAGACTTTCTGACATCACCGTGGAAGGGATGGCGGTTGAAAGTGAAAAACTTCAGAAACAAATACAGACTTTAACGAACGTCGAAGTCGAACGTATAAGTAAATTGCTTGACGCGCTTCCAGTAGAGGCGGCCATGAACATGAACGAAGAATTGCTTCAGCAACGATTCATGCACAACATTCTTCTGATTGTTGATCGAGCTGTTGCACCTACCATGTCGGTTCTTAAAACCGATTCACCTTTCAGCACCAGCGATGACCTATAGAACTGAGAGCATTTAGCTTCACACATTCATCTATTTACCCAATTCATATCCCGGAGATTTCGAGCAATGTCTAAACCAGATTTAACTAATGTCGAGAACCGCTTACAGGCCCTAGAAAATCGTCTGACAAAAAATGCAGCGAAGGCAAAAAGCCGTCTGACCCTTACTGTTGTTGTCATGGCATGCCTGCTAGTTGGAGTATTTTTCTACCTTCGCTTTCTTTCAACTACCATTACAACTGCGGCTGAAGCACCTACCCTTGTCCAGCTCATTGCCGACCAAGTCGAGCCCCGGCTCCAAGAAGCACCAGCAAAACTTACTGAGTCACTCAAAGCTCAAGCACCAATGGTTGTTGACAGAGGTGAAAAATTGATTCTCGATGCTCTACCAGAAGTTCTTGATCAGGCTGATTCCTTCCTTGTTAGTTTCTTTGAGAAAGAATTTCAAGAAATTGAGAAGAAGGCTTACGACGTAATCCAGGAAGGATTTAAAGATGTTGTCGATCAAGCCAAGGAAAAAAAGATTGATCTAGCAAAAGAGGGTGAACTCGAAGCAGCAGTTGGTAAAATTGCTCCGAACCTCCGAAAGATGATCGAGAAAATCATCGAAGAAAACATCAAAGAATTTGAGTCTGGCACAAATGAAATTTCGGCCTACGTGAGTCGACTTTCAGCTAATCAAGACCTCACTGATCACGAAAAAGCACATAGAGAAATCCTAATTTCTGGACTTGCTCTCATTAAGAAAATGGAACAAGACCCAACACGATCTCCTATAAAGGGAGTACTTCGTGGCGATCTTCCTGATAAGGAAAAACCTGCTTCGCGGGACAACTAAGCTACATGGGTATCACCGACACCTG
>CBFIHW010000034.1:0-6321 GCA_965662325.1 uncultured Pirellulales bacterium
GGAATCAACTCGAGTGTATGTGCCTGCCTCATCCATTGAATTAGTACAGAAATATGTTGGTGGTGGCAAAACTGGTCCCAAACTTGCGAAGATTGGCGGAACACTTTGGACACGCCAAAAGCAGGCCGTTGAAAAAGCTGTTGCCGACATGGCGGCAGATATGCTTGAGATTCA
Organism: uncultured Pirellulales bacterium; assembly: GCA_965662325.1. Classification (GTDB taxonomy): domain Bacteria; phylum Planctomycetota; class Planctomycetia; order Pirellulales; family UBA1268; genus UBA1268. The sequence goes on from CBFIHW010000034.1 coordinate 175, forward strand.
AGCGGTACGGGCAAAGCAGCCTGGTCGAGCATTTCCACATGACACGCCTTGGCAAAAAGCATTTGAACAATCTTTTCAGTTCGACCCCACTCCAGATCAAGCAACCGCGATAGAAACAATCCGAACTGATCTACAGCAGTTTAAACCGATGGATCGACTCCTGTGTGGGGATGTTGGATTTGGAAAAACTGAGCTAGCGATGCGGGCGGCGTTCAAGGTTGCTGAAGCAGGCAGTCAGGTGGCGGTCTTGGCACCTACTACAATCCTAGCCGAACAACATCGTCGGACCTTTACTGAGAGATTTGCAGAGTATCCGTTTACTATCCGCTGTCTTTCACGACTCACAGCGACCCGTGAGGAACGTGAGACACTTGAAGGGATCGCAAGGGGAACTGTTGACATAGTCATCGGGACACACAGGCTTGCGCAGGCTGATATTCATTTCGACAACCTGGGGCTTCTCGTTGTTGACGAAGAGCAACGATTCGGTGTGGATGTGAAGGAGCGGCTCAAGGCAATGCGTGCCAGCGTTGATGTCCTTACCATGACAGCCACCCCAATTCCCCGAACGCTTCATATGGCAATGTTAGGCATTCGAGATATTTCAAATCTGACAACACCACCAGCCAATCGGCTTGCAGTCGAAACACGTGCCTGCCGATTTGATGAAACTCTTTTACGCCACGCAATCGATAGAGAACTTGCTCGAGACGGCCAGATTTTTTTCGTTCATAACCGAATTAATGATATTGAAAAAGTTGCAGATAAAATTCGCAAGATTGCTCCCCACGTTTCTATTGGGATAGCGCACGGAAGACTCCGCGAAGGCGAGTTGGAGCAAGTCATGATTGACTTCGTTGCTGGAAAAACGCAACTCCTTCTGGCAACTACTATTATCGAGAGTGGGCTTGATATACCAAGAGCAAATACCATTTTTATTGATGAAGCCGACCACTATGGGCTTGCTGACTTGCATCAATTAAGAGGACGAGTTGGGCGATCACACCACCGAGCGTACTGTTATCTCATCGTCAAAGAATCAACTAGACTGACGTCGACGGCGGCACGGCGACTTCGAGCAATTCAGGAGTTTTCCAGTACCGGAGCCGGTTTTTCTTTGGCCATGAGAGACCTTGAAATTCGAGGTGCTGGCAATCTGCTGGGCACACAGCAAAGCGGACATATAGCAGCAGTGGGTTACGAACTCTACTGCCGACTGCTTGAAAACGCCGTGTGTGGACTGAAGGACCTCCCTCCAAAAGACCCTCCACCGGTACGAATCGATCTGCCAGGTGATGCATGGATCCCCAGGGACTACATAGCCGACCTGAGATCAAAAATTGACTTCTATCGTCGAATTTCTCGTGCGGCGGCCCTCACGCATGTTGATGACCTTGAAACGGAAATCGAAGATCGCTTCGGACCGCTGCCACTAGCTTTCCGTCGTCTGCTTGATCTTGCACGACTACGAATTACCGCGTCGTCGCTAAGTATTGATTCCATTTCGAAACAGCCAGGCCTTCTTGTTATTGGCCATCATAATATTCATTGCATTGAGAAATGGAGACAACATTGCATCTTATCTGGTCAAGAGGTCAGGGTGGTTGGAAACAAAACTGTTGTCTTGCCTCTCCACGAGAGTGTTGCTGATGATGAAAATAAACTCCTCCAAACCGTTAAAAAACTTTTTCAGATCAAATAAGTTTCAGCAGCGGACCTCACGCTCAAACTTGACGGAAGTCGCCAGCACGAGAAACCACCGTTCTTCTCAGATTACCTGCTTTACCATCCAGGCCACTATCCGTCTGCTCCAAACCGAAATCGAAAATCAGAACAACGACATCTACCTGCAACGAGTTGCTCCATACGTACTGTATTTTTTGGTAGCTAGGATAGATTTCCTGTAAGTGATGCCACGCCATCTTCTCTACCTTAACGGTCGGAATATAGCCTTTTTTGAAACCTCAACGGTGTGTAAAGTTCCAATTACTTTTACGGCAAACTGTGGCGGCAGGCATGCCACTATTTAACTTTTTTAAATTGGTACCGTGCATCAATTGAAATCTTTGCATCCGCGATTCATCGCTTGTGTACTCGCTATCTACGTGTGCCTGACATGTGCAGTATTTGCCGTTGAACCAGAGGCATCTGGTGAAACACCAGAGCTTTTCCAGCCCGTTATGCCCACGATCCCTGAATCAATCTCAAGGCCGCGAGACTGGCCAACAAGCATTCCCTCGACTCTAACCAAAAATGTACTTTCGAGTATTTTAGAAAAACCGGGAGCTCCTCTTGAGCCTGTCGATGAAAATGGGAACCCTCTCGTTTGTGAAACCACACATGATGAAAACGATCATGGCTCGGGTGATGTTGTACTTGCAGAGTACGAGGAAACACAAGTAAATACCGAGCCAACTGGCTCAGCCGAAGCTGATATACCGGGCATGAAATCTCTGGACATGGCACAGGTTGTTGCTCGTGTTGGCCCGGAGGTGGTGCTCGCAGGCGACTTAATGACTCCAGCAGCATCCGAATGGATTAAAAAAGTTTCTCCGGGACTTCGTCCTGAGCAAATTGCTGAACTTCGCTACAAAATTTATCAGCAGGTAATAGATCAACACCTTGAAACACTTCTTGTCTATGTCGACGCCTGTCGAGTGATACCAGAGGAAAATTTTCCTGAGATTCGTGAAAAAGTGGATGAGGCATTCGACCAAGAACAACTGCCACGAATGGTACAGGCTGCCGGCGTAGGGTCTGTCCGCGAATATGAACAACACTTACGAACGCAAGGTCAATCACTTGGACGGATGCGAAAAATGTTTTTCGAGAGAGCCCTCGCACAGGAATGGATACAACAAAACGCAAATACAACCGGTGAAATTCCTCATGCGGAAATGATTGCTTGGTATCAGAATCATCTTGACGAATATGAGTTTCCAGCGCGCGCGCGATTCGAACAGCTAACTGTAAGAATCAACCAGGAACAGCCGAGAGATCAATCGTGGAATCGACTTGCTGCAATGGGCAATGATGTTCTCAATGGTCGTCCCTTTAAGGAGGTCGCCAAAGAATTGTCTGAAGGCCCTACAGCTTCTAATGGCGGGCTCTACGAATGGACAACTCAGGGCAGTTTGGTTTCAGACGTGATAGACAAGGCGATCTTTTCTCTACCTGTTGGTGAACTCAGCGCGATTCTAGACGATCAGAATGCACTTCACATTGTCCGGGTCATTGAGCGATCTGATGCTGGAAGAACTCCATTTATCGATGCGCAGGTAGCTATACGAATGAGACTCCGCAAACAGCGGCAGGATAATGCGAGAAAAGAATACCTGGACAGGTTGAAAGAACGGACACCAATATGGACCGTGTTCGATGATGAACGGAAAAACACCCAGATAGCCGAGAGACCTTCAGTCACTCGATAATGTGCACTTCAGAGGCCAGATTAGTCGATAACTAAAGCAAACCCTTGTCGCCATTGAGGTCGATTGCTGACAGGTCGCTTGAGGACTAAACTACATTGATCGTTCGATCGGATCGTCAAGCGGCCCGATAGCCGCTCAACACGACCTTGGAGCCCCGCCACATGAGCGCCCCGACAGCAAATTCAATTCGGTCAACGCCTTGGCCAGGAACTCGATCAGAAGAGCCCGCAAGCCTTTCCCTTGAAGGCCAGCCTGTCGAATTACCAGTCATTATCGGGAGTGAGGGCGAGAAGGCAATTGATATCTCGCGTTTACGATCGGGCACTGGCTTTATCACACTGGATGAGGGTTATGTAAACACTGGATCAACGACAAGCGGCATCACATTTCTCAATGGCGAAAAAGGGATTCTCCGCTATAGGGGATATCCGATCGAAGACCTTGCAGCACGTTGTGATTTTATCGAGGTTGCCTACCTCCTGATCTATGGGGAACTTCCAACAGAGGCCGAACTTGCCGCGTTCCGCCATTCATTGTCAAACCACTCAATGATCCATGAGGACATGCGCAGTTTTTACAGTGGCTTCCCTCGTGATGCTCATCCCATGGCCATTGTCGGTAGTGTTGTCGGTGCTCTTTCAACATTTTACCAGGACTCATTGGACGTTAGGGATCCAAAGCAAGTTGAAGTGAGTGTTCACCGTCTACTTGCAAAACTTCCGACAATTGCAGCATACAGCTACAAAAAGTCGATTGGACAGCCTCTTATTTATCCCCGTAATGATCGCTCTTACTGTGAAAACTTTCTCCAGATGATGTTCGCTGTACCCTGCGAAGAATACGAGATTGATCCAGACTTTGCTGAAGCGCTTGACATGCTTCTTATTGTGCATGCCGATCACGAACAGAATTGCTCAACATCAACGGTTCGTATGGTGGGATCAAGTGATGCAAATCTTTTTGCTAGTATTTCTGCAGGAGTCTCTGCTCTCTGGGGTCCGCTCCACGGTGGTGCAAATCAAGCGTGCGTCGAAATGCTGGAACAAATTGTGGCTGATGGTGGCAACGTAAAAAAATATGTTGAACTTGCCAAAAAGAAGGGCTCTGGATTTCGCTTGATGGGGTTTGGGCACCGTGTCTACAAAAATTATGATCCTCGAGCGACTTTAATTAAAGCATCGTGTGACAAACTTCTGGCCAAAATCGATCGACGCGATCCTTTATTTGATATTGCACAGCAACTGGAAGAAGTTGCTCGTGGAGATGACTATTTCATTGAACGGAATTTGTATCCGAATGTTGATTTCTACTCTGGTGTCATCTACCGCGCAATGGGCATACCGGAGCAGATGTTTACGGTTCTTTTTGCAATGGGGCGCCTTCCCGGATGGATTGCTCACTGGATGGAAATGCACCGAAGCCCGACAAAAAAAATATGTCGACCCCGTCAAGTCTATTCAGGGGAAACGCTTCGTGAATTTGTACCATTGGACCAAAGGTAATCTCAACCCTTTTCCTAGGGTTATGGATAGGATTTTATTCTGCCTGGCTTTTCTGACGCTTCTGTCGAAAAAAAGCTGAAAGCAGTTCAGTCGATTCTTGTTCCAAAACATGCCCTAGATGTTCGACCTGATGATTGAGCCTGGAATCTTCGAAAAGCTGATAGAGTGATTCGACCGCACCGGCCTTTGGGTCGCTGGCACCCCACACAACAACAGGCACTCTTGCCTGTACTATCGCACCGGCGCACATGGGGCAAGGCTCAAGAGTGACATACAGGACGCAGTCGAGGAGCCTCCAAGAACCCAATGATGAGGCTGCTTGTGTTAGAGCAATCATCTCTGCGTGAGCTGTCGGATCCGCTAACTGCTCCCTCTGGTTGTGAGCGCTACCAACAATTCGTCCGGCAGCAACAACAACTGCTCCGACGGGCACCTCGTCTTCATCAATAGCCTGTCTCGCCTCGCGCAGAGCAACCCGCATCCACTTCTCATGTATTGGCTGGTCACCAAATTGATTATTGGAAAACATGCTAGCTCCTCTTGCTCTCGATAGATGCTGCCAATCCAGTGAAATAAAATAGTTAGCAAAGATATAGCGTAGTATTACTCAAAAAATATTTTCGGGAGTGAATCACCCCTGCAGAACGGAATTTGTCTTGTTCGTTGGACACCATGCTCTTGCGACAACTAAGATAATGTGGTGATATTTATCAAAACATACTGATGCTTGCTTGAGACAAGCTCCCCATACCTCCCTTTGGAATTCCCGATGGACGCACTCTTACTTCTGCTGCGATGGATGCATATTTTTGGTGTAGTAATTCTTGTTGGCGGACTGTTCTTTTCACGTTTCGCTCTTTTGCCTGCTTTGGCTGACGCCGAAGATGACAGTCGTGAAAAACTCCAGGAACGCATCCGACGAAAATGGCTGCCTTGGGTCATTATCGCTATTACGCTTCTTCTTGTAAGTGGATTAACGAACTTCCTTCTCTTTAACAGTACTGTTAAATCGCAAGGGTGGGGTGAAGGTGAGTGGATGAAGCAAACAAGCTACCATGCTATATTTGGTGTAAAATTCCTTCTGGCGTTAGTCGTTTTCTATTTTGCAAGCGGGCTTGTTGGCCGAGGAACTGGTACGGCTTGGATACGGAGTGGCCGTGCACGCTGGCTTGGGGTAACACTTGGGCTTGCCGTTGCCATTATCATGTTATCTG
>CBFIHW010000034.1:6331-22995 GCA_965662325.1 uncultured Pirellulales bacterium
GGTGGCTCAGAAACCTGCACACAGGACCAAACCAAGACTCTGGTCCGGAACTCGGCGTACCACTTCGTATTGAGTCTGCTCCGAACGATGCCGCTGAGTCTGATCGTTATCAAGGTCCAGAAGCAGGATCTGCCTTCCGTGAGCAGTCCACCACAGACGTTCCTGATGAATCAACTGAATCAACGGGGCTGGATAATTAATTTATTGACTTTGCCAGTCAGGCTAATTTCATGGACAAGAAAACAAAAAAACGACTCGATGTTCTTCAGCAGAAAATCACAAAACTCCAACGACTTCTGGCTGCCGAAAAAGAACAGCCTGACGATCCGGCAGAAATTCCACGAATTGAAGCTGAGCTCGCCAAGGCGCATGCAGAAATGTCATCACTAAAGAGTGACTGACCATACATTTAATTTTTCGGCAGCTTCATCGCTTATGAACATCCGCAGCCTACTCGGCCCATTACTAAATTTTGGAGGAACTTCCAAAGTTCATGTGTGGCGGCGATTCGAACCGATTGGTGAAGGCATTGCAGGGACCATGTCCCAATTCTATAAGGCACGAGACAAAGAATCCGGTAACATAGTAGGGCTGAAACTTCCAAACATCACCAAATTGGCTCCAATAGAAGCTCGGTTTAAAGGATTAAACAAACCGACCGAAGGTGAAATTGGCCAACTTATTGCCGGTGACCATGTCGTCACTACCCATGAGCACGGACAAACACACGACGGCGGACAGTTCATCGTCCAAGACTTTCTGGACGGCACCCTCATTCACTTTCGTTTGAAGCGAGGAGAGCCACTTTCACTTGAAAATCGAATCGATATGATTCGACAAACAGCACAAGGTGTTACGGTAGTCCATAAAGCCGGTTTTGTTCATCGTGATATCTGTCCAAGAAATCTGATGATGAGCTCTGAGGGCACGATAACGCTTTTTGATTTTGGTCTTTCTGTTCCGGATAAGCCGGCGTTCCTCCGACCCGGAAACCGAACGGGGACACCGAACTATATGGCTCCGGAAGTCATTCGACGGCGGCAATCCGACCACAGACTCGATATCTTTTCATTTGGTGTTACCGCTTATGAAATTTGCAGTGGAAAGCTACCGTGGCCTGGCGGAGACGCTCGTGCGGCTTTGGCTCACGACACTCCTGCCCCAGATATTCGAGAACTGAACAATGAAATCCCAGACCGTTTAGCTGATGCCATAATGGACTGCCTCAGGGCGGATCCTGATGACCGGCATGATACAATGGATGCTTTTCTGCAGAAAATTGCGCGTTTGAAATAGAGAATGGGGCTTGAAGGACCCAAGACGTGATTTACACTTACATTTTGATTTATTCACAAGTTGAATTCATTCGAGCACGTCCACCAAAAATATAATTTCAATCGCTGAGGGATCTCCGCCATGACAATGAATAAAAGCCTCCGAGTCCGAAAAGGTGGTGGTGGTAACCGAGGAGTATTGAGCCGAGCAGAGCGAATCACAAAGCTCAAAGAGCTGGAAAAGTGGGAAGAGGGCCAGAGCCCACTTGGTCTCCCAAAAGTCCGTGTCCAGAAAATCTCGATGAAGAAAAAGAAAAAAGCCAAGGATGACTCAGACACGGCTGAAAGCACATAACATCAGTCAAGACAAGCTTCCATTTATTCCGAGATAGCTTGGTTCTCTATTGCGTGGGCTGCAGCAATTTGCCCCGACTCGATGACCTGAGGAATTCCTACGCCTTCATAAGCGCTACCTGCCAATCCAAAAGACTGCAATTTTGATTCAGCTTGTCTGATCTTTTTCATTCTTTCAACATGCCCGATGTTGTACTGTGGCATGGATTTGTGCCATCTATCTACTCGAACAATCAATGGGCTGCCGCGTAGGCCTATTGTCGCTTGAAGATCAACAAGAACTTCTTCAACGACTTCTTCATCAGTGAGCTCAGTAATGCTCATATCAAGCGCTCCTCCTATAAATGTCCGAATAAGTGCAGCACCAGGTGGAGCCCTGCCAGGAAATTTACTACTCGAGAAACTAGCAGCCAGCATTCGTTTTCCTGCAACTTTTGGAATTATCATGCCTGCGGCTCGTAAAGAGTGAGATACGTCTTGTTGGTCAATTCCAAGTGAAACAACAGCAGCGCCTGCAAATTCAATTCTCCTCAGTTCAGCTGACAAATTTGGAGACACCGTTGAAACTATTGGCGCAGCTATTGAGGCTGGTACTCCCAGCACAACTCCATCGGCTCGAATGGCTTGATTATTAAGGATAACATGCCATTGGCTACCATCACGCTGCAGGGAACTGACTTGATCTTGAACCACCAGAACACCAGCATTCCGAAGCCTCGACTCCAGTGCTTTTATCAGTGTCTGCATACCATGTTTAAAAGATAGAAATTGTCCGTAACGAGCCCCACTCGTATCGGGCGAACCTTTTACCTGCGCAACTCTCTTTTTTTCACCTTTCGTAAGACTTCCCCAGTCCCGTTCCATTTTGAAGAATTCAGGACACGCCGCCGCCATGCTGAGTCTGCTCGGATCAGCCGTCCAAATACCTGAAACCAGTGGCTGAACTAATTTGTCGAATGCTTCTCGCCCAAGCCTCCGAACAGCAAAAGACTCAAGACTTTCATCAGCATCGTGATGCGACAGCCGAGGAATAAATCGTTCACCAGCAACCCGCAAACGTCCAAAGACAGAAAGAATGTTAGATTGTAAAATTGGAATAATTCGTCCTGGAGCAAGCAGTCTGAATCCTAGGGGAATGGGAAGAAGAACACCACTTTCACCATCCTTCTGTGGACTCCAAATAAGCGCTCTCCTGGCTTCTGGATTTATGCTGATGAGATCCTCAGTAATCCCAAGACGCTCGACTAACTCAATTCCTGCCGGACGCACAGAAAGAAAACTATCCGCCGAACATTCTATGAGCCACTCTTCTTGACTCACTGTTTCAATTACACCTCCTAGTCGGTCTGTTGACTCAATAATCGTTATTTTCGGAGGCGTTTCTTGCCGGAGGAGCCATTCCGCTGCGGAAAGACCAGCAAGTCCGCCTCCGACAATGACAATATGTTGTTCGTTTTTTGATTGATTAACCATTCAACTAACATCGACAGAACTATGTGATTTATGAGAACTTGCAATTTACTGTAGCCTCTTCTTGTTGAATTGGGGAATAACCGCAACGCCCTATCTTTCCTAAGCTATCGAATGAAGCTATCAGGAAGCACCTACCACGTTTCAACTTGTTTTTGGTCTGGACTCAGTTTCGAGCTACTTCTAGTGTCCTTTCATCTTTTGCGACAGTGGCATTCATATAGTGTATGCCGACGTGACTTCGGAGGCCCCAAATCGTGATTGTGATGCAACGCTTCAGCCAACACATTGTTTCAACGGCTTTTTTCATCACTTGTGCAACTGCTGCTTTTTCTTCTGAAGCCGCGGAACGAACATCTGGTCCGTCGATGCAATTACCGTCTTGGGTGGAATCAATCGGCCAACCATCTAAAAAAGAGATAACTGAGACAGCACCTGAAGAGGCCATTGTCCCTGTTGTCCAGCCATCAGCCAGAAGTAATCCGTCTTCTGAGTCGCACCTCAAACAAACAAATAGATCATCAGAAACGGCACAGGCGACGATTGCCGATCAAAATTCCACACACCAGAGCAAGCCCACTCTATCAGAACGTGCTGCCCGACTCTTTGACCCAGAAGTCATAAAAACGGCGTGGAATGATCTCCTACCAAAACCAAGTGCGAAAAAAAGCTCGCCGGTTCCGGAAAAGATAACACAGAAAGATAAGACATCTTCTCTTGGACCAGAAACAAGCGTACTCAAGAAAGGTGATGCGGCAGACACACCGACATGGCAACGACCACTTGCAGCTGCAAGGAGTCTTCTTCAGACACCGCCAAATGTAAATGAAACATCAGCGATTGAAACTACGGGCAACTCGGCTAATAAACCGAAACCCATTGCATCTGCTCCTGATGAAGCCACTTCATCAGCACCATTGAGCGCGCCCATTGCAGAGGCTCCAGATGAAACACCTACCCTTGCAATAGACCCGGCTAGCTTTCGTGGAGCCTATCCCGGCAAGACAACTCGTGCTGATATCGATAGTGAGTGGGGGCCCGGGCAGGCAATTCCCCGTGATGATGGAAACGAGTGTTTCTTCTGGGAAATTGATCCTTTCGAACGAGTTGCTGTCACGTTTCGAGATGGAATTGTAACAGCAATCCAAATCAAATTGACAAAACCCGTACCTTCCTCTGAACTCTCAAAGCAACTTGAAATTGCTGATCTCAGGACTGTGGCGATTCTTGATGATGAAGGTGCAGCCATCGGCCAAGTTTTTCCAGAGCGAGGCGTCATGTTCAGCCTCGAAAAAGGAACGAATTCAGCAACAGCGGTATTACTTGAATCACTCGACCCCGATTCGTTTGTTTTGCGTGCGGAAAGCGAAATGAAGTCCTCTGCAGCCTATGCTGTTGCAGACTTGGAATATGCGATTGAGATTGATCCCACTCATTTACGGGCCCACCGTCTGCTACTTGCACTCATGTGCGATGAAGGCCGCTGGCAGACGGCTCTTCAGTTGGCTGAGAAGGCAGAAGAACTTGGACCTGGAGATGCTTGGACTGGCCTGAAGAGAGCCGAAGTTCTACTCAAACTTGATCGTCCAGAAGACGCACAAATTGCTATCGATGAACTCATCGAGCGACCAAATGTTTCATCTCTTCTGGCATCACAGGCAGGGCGACTACGAGGACGAATAGAGCTCGATAAAGCCACACCAGATTATGAACAAACTGTTGACTTGTTCACTGAAGCCATTCGGAAAGCGACTCCTCTCGCAGCGAGTCGATCCGAAAACGTTCGTTCGGTCGCACAGCAGGTTCTTCTTGATGCCCACCTTGGCACTGCTCAGGCAATTGCTCAAGGCACATGGCAGCAAAAGAATCGGGTGATCCCAAAATGGATCAGCAGAGCAAGCAGTATTGTTGAAAAAGTTGATTCAAAAGATCCCAACAGAGACCGTCTCGAACTTGATTTGACATGCGGTGTTCTGGCTGTTGCTGCTGGCTCAGCAAACTCCATTGAAGCTGTACCTTGGGTAAAACGGCTTCTTGCAATCAGAGAGCAGATGAATGATTCGGTCACTGATCCTTGGAGAAGAAGACAGGTGGATTGGCAGGTTGGGTGTGGACTCAATGATGCTCTTGAGGCAGCTCGAAAACGAGGCGATGCCGAGGACATGCTCGACAATGCTACACTCACTGTTGCGTATCTTGAACGCGGTGCTGAGCACCGTGAGTTAACCGCCGCCGAACGACGGGACCTTGGTGACCTGATGTTCCAAATCGGTATTATGCATAGTCTTCGCAATAGTGATCATGCTACGGCCGTTACGTGGTTTGACAAAACAATTCCATTATGGAATCAAAACGAACAGGTTGTTCAAGACAATGAACTGGGACGTGTTGGTGAGTCCTTCATCAGCATGGCGATCTCTTACTGGCAAGTTGAGAGACGCGACGACGCAATCGACTTGAGCCGCACAGGAGTGGACTTCATGGTCGAGGCAGTCGATCGCGAAAATCTTGAAGAACAATCATTGTCAGTGGCCTATGGAAATTTGGCAACTATGTATGCAGAGCAAGGCGATACAGAAAAGTCCCAGGCATATGCAGAAATGGCTACTCGTGTGGAATCAACAGGCAGTCTCCTACGTTAGGACGATTATTCAAGCCATTCCTTTCGATTAGTGATGAACTGCACTGTCTAAACAACAGGGTTAGACAAGCGTTTCTAGCAGCAGCCTCATCTTCCGAAGTTCGCCTACTTGATCTACGCCTTCAAGTGGAGGTAAATGGATGCCCAATGCACGGTCGTACCCAACACGACTGAGCTGAGTAGCAATTCTCCCATATTCAATCGTGCCCTTACCAATCTGCACCTGAAATTCATCTGCACGCGAATCTCGCAGATGAACATGACAAACATTTGGCAATATTGAGTCCCAGGAGGCAGGCTTTTTATGTCCAAAGACCGAGTGGCTGGGGTCGAGCGTTACACCCAACCCAGGAACATTTCGGCAAAGCGACGCCGTCGTTTCAACATCCTGGGTCATTCGATCAGAGGCTGTCTTGACGCCAACAACCATTCCATACGAAGCAGCTATAGCAACAAACTTTCTCAAACGCTCAATCTCACCGTTGAATGGAGTGCCCAACTCGGATGCTTCAACCACGAGTGTTACAATGTCAAGCGTCTTTGCTAGACGACAACAGGCATCAAATTTATCGTATAGCTTCACGTTTTCTGGTGCTGCAAAGGATAGCGCAACAGGGCGAAGCCGCTGAAGGTCACTGCAAGCGGCGATCGCGGCGTCTCCGTTCTCAAGTACATCCTCCGGCTGAAGATGCGTACCACCTTCGTGTATGTCAATTTCGACTGCCGTAAACTCGAGTTCTGCTAGACGTTCCATCGCCTGATCAAGCGGCAAGTTGGGAAAACATTCAGTACTAACACAGACAAACAAGGTGAATTACTCCTGAAAGGGGCCACAAAAAACAAATCTGAACGCAGTTTGCGCGAGGATGTTAAGGTAGCGATAATTACTGGAAACTGGCAACGTCGAACTGTAACAAGAAACGTTCGGTTCGTGTTCCAATTTGGCACAAAAAAGCAAAACCAACCATTTGCTGGCTGCTTTCCGAACTAGAAAGATAAAATCCTGACACTGGGGAGATAATCATGTCCGACACCATCACTACGGAATCCTCGAATGCTGCCCTTGAACGGCCACGTAGTTGGGACCGATGGAGGGGACGTTTGGCATGGATTATCACTGGAATTTCAGTTGTCGTCGCGGCAGTCGCCCTAGGAGCAAATGCTGAATATTTTCAAACAAACCCAAAAGTTATTGAGCAGTACCATTCATTGTCAGAGTTGGCTTCGAATAAAATCGCCATTGTTGAGATTCGTGGCACCATTATGGGAGGTGATGGGTTCGCCAGACATCAATTGGATCAAGTCAAGGCCGATGAAGCTGTGCGCGCAATAGTCTTACGTGTTGATTCACCGGGTGGAACAGTGAGCGGCAGTGACGAACTGCATTACCGCCTGAAAAAATTGGCCAATGAACGAAATCTTCCTGTTGTTGTAAGTATGGGTAGTATTGCAACTAGTGGAGGGTACTACGTAGCAATGGCTAATGGCGGCCAAGATGACACAATTTTTGCTGAGCCCTCCACAATCACTGGATCAATCGGTGTAATAGTTCCACATTTTGACTTCTCACAGCTGCTCAAGCGATTTGATGTCACGGATGACTCGATTACAAGTGGCCCTCTGAAAGAGATGCTGAGTGTTACTAAAGAACGCTCGCCAGAGCTTGCCACGAAAGAGCGAGGAATTGTTCAGGATCTTGTTGATGAAATGTTTAATCGTTTCAAGGATATTGTTCGCGAAGGCCGCCCTAAACTTGATGATAAAGCTATTGAGGATGTTACTACCGGACAGGTCTTCACAGCGAATCAGGCAATTGCGTTTGGACTCATTGACAAGATTGGATTCCTTGAAGATGCGATCGCCAGAGCAGTCACCCTCGCTAAACTTGAAGAAGAATCAGTACGAGTTATTCAGTATAAAAAACCACAAGGACTCTTTGATGAGCTTCTTGGTGGGGCCTCTCAAGCACGCTCATTCAACAGCTTAGAAATGCTTGTCGAATGGACCACACCCAGAGCCTGGTATCTCTGCTCATGGTGGCCAGCAATTACAACGAGCTACCGATAGCCCGAATTATTTTCGAGGGAAAGCCGACCGAGTTCTGCAAGTCGTTGGTAGTCACGGGAACCGAGCGATTTCCCAAGAAATTTCATGATCACAGGACGGCACCAACATACTGCAGCATGAATCGAAGCACTATCGCCCCTCCTGTCTGCAAAGTGAATTACAGCAAGACACGAAATAAAACCTTGAATTTGATCAGAAAGATTTGTAAGTATCAGCTGCCTGTCAGCAAGCGTTCTGCCATACCTTCTCAAAAGACGATCGGCCTGGAGACTCACGGTAACAAGACCCCGACGAGCTTGAATCGCCAAATCACGGAGTTCACCGTCTAACAGTGCAGCATCTTCCTTGGCTGAAAAATGATTCAGACTCCGTGAACACCTCCATCGCATCCATTCCAAAAAAGTTTTCTTCGACGCAAGCGGATGCTGCTTCGCAATGCCCTTAAACAGTGCCAATCCGAGCAAGTCATTTTCGCCTTCATAGATCCCTGCGGCAAAATGATCATGAAATGAATCTCCGAGTGGATGACCGACGAGAAATGCACGGCCTCCATGAATTCCTAGAGCATCAACCGCGACCTGACGCAGGCAACGACCCGCTATAACCTTGGTAAGGATAGCTTCAAGTTCTCCTGAGCCACCACTATCAATTACCGATGCCGACCACCCAGACAAAGCTTCACAGACAAGTCTCGCAGATACCATTCTTCCCAGACGACCCAGCACAAGCTCCCTCTTTTGAATAGGCTGCCCCCAGGTCTGTCGCTTACCTGAAAACACAACTGCCTGATTCAATAACAGGCTGATTGTTCCAGCTGCCTGGGCAGCAAGTGCCACGCGCCCACGATTGAGCCCATGCCAAACAATTGACATCCCATCTCTTTCTTGACCATCTAAAGATTTGCCAGGATGTAATACACACGAAGAGTCTATTGGAAATTGCTGAAAGTTCAGGGCATTGTTATGAGCGTGCTTGAGCGGATGAAGACCATAGCTCTGCAATGTAAAATGTGGTGTATCCGAACGAGGAAGTTCAACAAGAACAATAACTGGCTTACCCTCGGAAATAGCCAGAAGTTTTACCAAGCGACCATACGTTGCGCCGGTAATAAACATCTTTGTCCCAGTTAGTCGAAACTGTTCGCCATCATAGTCAAGTTGTGTTCTGACCCTATGAAGGTCGCAACCCGCATCAGGCTCGGTTGCTGCAAAAACTGACATAGGGTTTCCTGCGGCTAATCGCGGCAGCCAGTGTTGGCGTTGATCATCGGAACCGAATGTAGTGAGTGCTGAAACAGCACCAATTGTTGAGTGGACTGACAGTAATCCAGAGACCGTAGGATTTGCGCAAGCGAGATGTGTAATCGCTTGCATGAGTTCTATATACCTACAGCCTGACCCACCGTATCTCTGCGGTACAGACAAACCCCATACACCAGTTTTACTAATCGCTTGCTCGGCAGATTCTGAAAGCTTGCCCGTTTGCGGCATTGGTGCATCAGCTAACGGAGCTGCGGGTAATATTGCACCCTCGACCTTTTCATAGAGTTCGTCATTGTTACGAAGGTTTTCGATAACTTCCTTGGCACTTTCTACGATAGTAGAAATTTCACCGGACATTCCTGTCACCAGCTGCTCCGCAGAATAAGCAAATCCACTTCCATTTTTACAAGTATCTGATTCTCCCCAAAATGCTGAAGTGAGCCAATTGGTTGGAGATGACCTCTGGGGCAACGAAATTGTCTCTGTTGTTTCAGAAGACAGATAGCTTGTATCGTTAATTGTGCCGACTCCAAGTGGAAGGCCTGCTTTCGTACCAGCTGCTTGTGGCTCAAAAGAACGAATATATGATGCAAAATGCTTTGCAATACTACGACGTTTTATCTTAAAGGACTCTGTCGCTTCTCCATGTGCCATGTCAAACGGATGATCGACAAGTAGAAATCGTCTGATGCGTATTCGACGAGGCAAAGCTTTTTGCTGCTCAGCCAGTCTATGAGAAAACCAACGAAGTATTTTGGGGTGAGACAGGGCCTGCTTACGACTCCACACTCTACAACGAAATCGCTTAAGAAGAGCCCGTACTGTCACTGGCTCTGGTACTATAAATGCTACCGGCCATGGAAGCCCTTCGCCTGCAACACAGACTTGAGCTACAGCAGGCTCTTCGAGCAACGCTGACTCCACATCAGCTGGTGACAACTTAGTACCGTTGGCAAGTGTCAGCACATCATCAATTCGTCCAGTAATTCTCAACTGGCCGTCTTCGTCAAGAACGCCTCTGTCACCTGTTTCCAACCACGCTGTTCTATCAATTGGAGACTCATCCGGACCATGCGATGGATCTATTACAGCTAATGCACGGCATGGGGTCCGAACTAAAACCTCGCCTGAACGTTCGCTTCCACCGGCAATCGCAACCTCAATACCTTGTAACGGGTGTCCAACAGCACCGGTCTGCTCACATCGTGGATTTGACACAGCTACAACAGGACCTGCTTCAGCCAAGCCGTACCCCTCCACCAGAGGCACACCATGTTGCTTAAAGATGCGAGTGGTCCAGCGACGAAGTGGAGCACCTCCTGAAACACAAACGCGTACCCGACCTCCTAATGAATCAACAAGGCTTGTGACTGTTCCTTGCTGAGCAGCTCGTGCTAATCTGTCATAAAAGATTGGCACTCCGAGAATTGCAGCTGGGGGTATCTGTTTACATGCCTCAAGAATCTTGCGGCGATCACGAACAATATTTAGAGCACCACCTCGGACAAGTGTCGTATAGAGGTCGCCAACTCGTGCCAACGCATGACTTTGAGGCAACCACGAAAGTCGGACATCGTCGGGTTCTTCTAAGAACTCCGCTGCAGATGCAACAGCATTCGTCACCAACGAACGCTGACTGTGCACAAAGCCTTTTGGGCGACCTGTTGTGCCTGAAGAAATAAGTACCGCGGCTGGCCCATCAGGGTCACATTTTCTGACTCGTTCAGTAATACAACGACAGACAAGTGCGTGCGGCACATCGTTCGCGCGCCAGTCCGCTTGCACCTCAAGAAGAGGCAACTCCCTTTGGCTTGCGCGTTGGTGAGAAATTCCACCTGAAAAAATCAACCCGCGTGGCTGAAATAATTGCAGATGATGATTTTGCTCTGACTGGCTATCCTCTGCATGAAGTGCTACATGGACAACACCACTGAGTAAGCAGGCAAAGTCTACTATCGGCCATGCTGCGGTATGCGGACCGATATGAATCACTCTATCTCCTGACTTCAGACCGGCAGCCTCTATTCGTTCAGCAACTCTGATTGACTGTTGGAGTAGTTGCCCCCAACAAAGTGTCTCACCTGTAATAGCATCAATTATTGCAGGACGTTCAAAACTCTCGTGACAACGATCAAGCAGAAGTTGAGCTAATGAAGACGGCATGTGTCCATTAGCCAAGCTGTCTGGAGCAGATTCAACTGCGTGATGCAAAGTTTTTTCCATACAGCAATCTTAGTGAAAACATTGAGTAGGATACTGCGACACTTTAATTCTCGGGAAAGAGCCACATAGAATCATTCGTTCTACCAACACACCACGAATCTAAGAAAATTATTCTATCAATTCAAAAACAACTGCGATTCCCTGCCCAAGACCAATACACATCGTAGCCAAGCCAAGACGAACCTGTCGTTCTCGCATTGCGTGAATAAGTGTTGTGGAAATACGGACACCGCTTGCTCCGAGGGGATGTCCAATAGCCAAACTACCACCACAAACGTTAACTCCGTCATGATCTAGCTTTAACTCATCGATACATGCCATCGCCTGGGCTGCAAAAGCTTCATTAATTTCAAAGAGTCCAATATCTCGCAAATGAATTCCCGAACGCTGGAGTAGTTTACGAGTGGCATATGCCGGCCCCATACCCATCAAGGCTGGTGACACTCCAATAACTGCTGTGCATAGCACACGAACCATCGGAATGATTTGATGACGTCGTGCTGTTGCTTCTGACATCACAACCATTGCAGCTGCTCCATCACTCATCGGAGCACTTGTAGCAGCTGTGATGCTTCCTAGTTTTGGCAGAAACACCGGGTTGAGGTATTCCATTGCTGAAAGGTTTGCGTCAGGACGAATCGATTGGTCGCGATCGATGACCACAAGTGCTCCGCTGGCATTCAGGCCCTGACACTCGACTATTTCGCTCTTAAACAATCCGTTGTCTGATGCTTGTGTTGCTCGGCGATGACTTTCAAGTGCATATTCTTCTTGTGATTTACGACTAATGCCACGACTGGAAGCGAGGTATTCTACCGTCAGGCCCATCGAAAGGACTGCACGACTAGACTTTGAAAAAGCTTGGGGATGGAAATCAATTTCAGAACTCATTGGAAGATGGTGCATGTGCTCAACACCTGCAACAACATGAACGTCTTCTGCACCGGCCATGATTGAGTGGCATGCCTGTGACAAACCTTGTAGCGATGAACCACACAGACGATTGGTTGTGCATGCCGCTGCACTAAAAGGTAATCCTGCCAGCATGGCTATCGTACGGGCTACGTTACCACCAAGTTCTGCCCGTTGCTGGGTAACACCGACAAGAACATCCTCAATACATTCCGGTGGAACTCTTCCCCTTGCAACCGCTTCGGATACAGCCAGAGCAGCCAACTCATCACCACGAACCTTTCGGAAAACACCGTGGCGTGCATCAGACCGACCGATTGCTGTTCGACAGCAGGACACAACAACCGGGGTATTTTCTGGAGAGCGAGATAATCGCCTCATTTTTCACCCTTCATTAGTTCCCCTGGATGACTTCCCGCTTCTTCCACGCCTGTAAGAGGACGTCCTGATTCAGCATGAGCAAGGAGCCTTGCCGGTGGTGTCATGCGTGGCCCAAGGTAATCGAATTGATCAAGCCGACGAATAACTTCCGCTGCGCCAATGGAATCACCCCATGCAAGCACTCCACCACGAAATGCCGGAAAGCCAAGTGCATGAATAACAGCGAGGTCAATATCACATCCATCCCGAACGATACCTTCATCGAGGACAAGGAGTGATTCGAGTAACATTGGCAAAAACAATCGGTCACAAATTTGATCATCAGTCATCTGCTGTTCTGCTAAACGATATGGATCGATTAAATCACTAAGTTTCTCATTAACGCATTCGATTTTTGCATCGTGACCAGTACTCTTGTATTTATAAAACCCTGTCCCTGTTTTGCGTCCTAACCAACCAGCTTTGACAAGTGCTGGTATAACAGGCGAGGCATCAATGCGATCACCGATAGCATTTGCCATGACCAGCCCAGCATAGAATGCCGTATCAAGGCCAACCATGTCATAGAGCTCGAGCGGGCCAAGGGGCATTCCAAATCGTCGAGAGACTTTGTCAATTCGTGACGGATCTACTCCTTCCCGTAACAATTCGATTGATTCATGCAGGTATGGTGTCAGAACTCGATTGACAAGAAACCCAGGGCTGTCTTGAACAACAACTGGAACTTTCTTAAGTCCTTTCGCGTGTAAAACGACCGAAGCAACTGTTGAGTCACTGGTATCTGGACCGCGAATGACTTCAACCAAGGACATCTTTCTGACAGGATTAAAGAAATGCATTCCACAAAAACGTGTTGGATCAGAAAACACGTTGGCAAGCGTTGCGATAGGATTCGTTGATGTGTTTGTACAAATAATGGTGTGTGGAGAAACTGTGGCTTCAATTTCCGCAAGCACCTGTCGTTTTAAGTCAGTCCGTTCAATCACACTTTCTATTACGATATCTGTGTCCGCAATTGAGGAAAGCTGTGTTGAAGACATGAGACGACCTGTCAACTCGCTTACTCTCTCCTGATCTATTTTCTGGTAATAACGGTCCCATGCAGCCTCCTCCAAGATAGCGGGAATACTCTGCCCAAGTATCCCAGCATCGATGTCAACAAGCTTTGTAATGAACCCTGAACGTACATGACGCGCTGTAATGCCAGCACCCATGATGCCCGCACCGACAATTGATGGTTTGTGCACCTCGTTCACATGCACCGACTCATTCAAAGCCAGTTGCGCTGATTCACCAAGGCCACAGTCTCTCCGGTTTCGTTCACCAAGCCGGTGCACGCGAACAAGTTGTTTTGCAACTGATGTCTGCGTCAAATCAGAGAAGGCTCTGCTTTCAAGAACCGCTGCTTCTTCTACAGACTTTGTAGAACCCTGCATAATTGTGTCGAATGCAACCATAGGCGCTGGATAATTCCCTTTCGTGCGAGCCACAATAACGGCACCAGTAGTCGCCAACAAAAAATCACTCTCTGGTTTATCCAGTACTTGTGGCAACTGTAAGTCCGCTCGACGCTTACAATAATCTTTCGTCGCAATCGTTTGCTCAAGTAATGCACATGCTGATTCTCGTGCTGAGTGAACTGGCACACAGGCATCAACTAAACCCAGGTTCTTGGCTTGAGAGCCGGTGATCGCATCACCCGAAGCTATCAGTTCTATTGCGGGGCCCGTTCCGATCAGTCGGGGCAAGCGAACAGTGCCACCCCACCCCGGCAACAGCCCAAGTTTGACTTCCGGCATCCCAAAAACTGTCTTTCGATTCTCGGTAGCTACGCGCAGATCACAGGCAAGTGCGAGCTCAAGACCTCCTCCGAGGCAAACACCATCTATGATTGCAACGCTCGGCCATGGTGAGACAGCAAACATATCGAGGAGTTTTCTACCAGTGTCGCATAACTCCTTCACGCGAGCGGGCGGCAATGACCAAACTGTATCAATCTGACCAACATCAGCGCCGGCAAGAAATGAGCTCTCTCGAAGCGACTCTACCAAAAGACCACGGGGTGGATTTTGCTGAAGAAAGGTAAGAACGCTCTCAAGTTCTTTCATGAAATCCTGGCTCATTACATTGTGCGAATGGCCTGGCACATTGATGCCAATAGCAGTTATTCCCCCTGATAATTTCTCAATAGTGAGGGTGCTGAGGGGTGCTAATGGTTCCGGCATAGTCGGTGATCCTGTTGTGATGCTTTCTTTAATAGGACTCCGTACTTACCACATTCACTTGCTCGATTGACAAAAACCGCTAGTGTATTGGGAGTTTTGGAGACCGCTGGGCCTCTAAAAAGACCCCCATTATGATACTGATTAAAGCTTTTCCCTCTTTCTTATAAACCGAGCAGTCTGATGGATTCAAAACTAGGTGATTCACTCAATTTTAGTTCGCGTGCAAAAATTGCATTATGGTTTGCCCTTGTTGCAATTGGTGTTTGCGGCAGGCTGTGGCAGCCCACGTATAACGTTACCCCATTCGCGGCGATTGGACTTGCTGCCGGGTCTCTCTTTGGAATTTCACTCACCGCCGTAGCGGTGCCGATTGTAGCACTTGTTATCAGTAACGTCGCACTGCCTGGATACGATTCAACTGTCATGGCTCTTGTCGTGTATGTTTCGTTCGCGTGCCCGGTGCTATTTGGCAGCCTCGTCAAACGACAAGGATGGGTCGCGGTGATAGGAGGAAGCCTCGCCTCATCTCTTATATTTTTTGTCACAACGAACTTTGCTACATGGGCTTTGACTCAACTCTACCCGCATACGTTAGCTGGCCTCACAACCTGTTATATAGCTGCTCTTCCATTCTATCGATGGATGCCAGTAGGTGATGTAGTGTGGAGCATTGGCTTGTTCACTGTGCTCGTCGCAGTCAGTCGAATTCAGCAACTCGTGCTGCCGGTACAAGCTGTCCCAGTAACAACCGACCACCCGCAAACAGTCGATCGCTTGACTGATGAGCAAAGGGACCGACAATAATAAATGATGGTTCATCTGGTGAAATACACCGACCAGCAGCCACACTAACTCACTCTCCGCGGGAATGGCGGAATTGGCAGACGCGCTAGGTTGAGGGCCTAGTGGTAGTAATACCGTGCAGGTTCAAGTCCTGTTTCCCGCATTTTTCATTAAGGTTCTTTTGATGGACGATACAGACGGCAGCCGAACTGAGTCCGCAGAGTCTTATCCACGTGATAGTGATTCAACATCTGATGCTGTTGACGGCAGTGCAACGCCAGTTACTCGACCTAGAAGTTCCCCGCCATCAAATCCTGATGGTGATCGTCCCAAGCGACGAATTGCAATAGGCACACAGCGAGCCGATTCTACAAAAACAGAGAAGACTTCACGCTACACGTATATCACGTCCAAAGCTTCTGCTGTGGGCTCCACTGACACGGCATCAGAACCAAGTAACCCATCTTCCTCAAAAGTGGAAGACGGGAAGAACACTCGGCCAAAAAAATCAAAAGAGCGTCCCCGTGGTCGACCAGACCGTGGTGGAAAGGCCTCTGCTTTCATTGATTCTGTACCTCATCAGAAGCGAGTCAATATTCCAAACCTGAGACAAGATCTTGACGAAGATCTTGAAAAAGATTTTGAAGCAGCACTTGCCGGACTTGAAGTCGAGTCCTTGCTTGAACAAACGAGTCTCGTTGATCAACCAATTCAGCCAGGTTCAAAAGTTCAAGGAACCATCATCTCAATTGGTCCTGAGACAGCGTTCATTGATTTGGGAAACCAACGACAAGGTGCTCTTCAACTTGCAGGTCTATTTGAAGAAAGTGATGAATTACCTGAAGTTGGCCAGACTTTAGAGCTTTCAGTGGGGGGGCACAATGAAGAAGACGGCCTCTATGAGCTTGCTCCTGCAAACCGAGCAGTTGCAGTAGAGGACTGGTCTCAATTAGAAGTTGGGATGATTGTGAGTGCACGATGTACTGCTGTAAACAAGGGTGGAGTTGAGTGTGACGTGGCCGGAATCCGAGGATTCATGCCTACCAGCCTTATTAGCCCATGGCGAATTGAA
>CBFIHW010000035.1:0-22559 GCA_965662325.1 uncultured Pirellulales bacterium
AGCGATTATGAAGATTCGGAAAAGTGCGTAGGCAACAAGTGGCCGGTTTCCGATCTCCATTCATGCGTTTTGGTCAACCTGATTGATATAACCTGAACTAGGTAACAGCAGATAGAGATGGTGTGACGATGATTCATCAGAGGAGTTCTTGTATTGCCATCGCAGAAAGATTCAAAGTGAAAACGGATCTGCGGAAATTCCATTGGCTGCCCGTTGTTGTTTATATTGCTCTGGGCTTTTTCTGTATGGATGTTACTCGAGCTGATGATCTGTCATCACAGATACCGGACAGAGTGTCCTTCGAGGGCTTAAATATTGCCCCGGGCCAGACGCGTGTCGCCCAGGCACTTGGCGAGATCCGGAGTCAGGACAAAACAGTGGCTGAGGAGGACGTGCCGCTTGAATTCCTTGTGAAGGGACCACCAAATAGTCGGGCTGGTTCTGGCGTCATGGTAGCCGAAATGGGGCAAGAAATCGCTTTTCTGAATATTGCGGCGGGAGTTGTAGCTGATCGCAACTCAATAGTGGATGGTCTGTCAGGTTATACCAGCAGGCTTTCTATGGACTTTGAAAGTGAGTCTGTAGTTGGTGGGTTAGATCTCAAGACAAAAATGCGAAACACGAAAAAGCACAGTACGGTGGGAATTGAGTTTGAGCCACATCTCGCGCGGAGATTCCAGAATGGCATCGAGTTTTTTCTGAAAGGGTCCGCCGAGGCTGTTTCTCGGTACGAACGTGGTAGTGAGATGGCACCGACTGGAGGACCGCTTCAGCGACCAGATCAGGTCGGGGTCAGTGGTACTGTTGGTTTCGCACGATAATAGTGACTTAGCATGAAGGAAACAAATAGCGGCACCTTTGTTTAGGACTGCCTACGCTCTTCCGTATCCTCCAGAAGTAGACGCTCGTGCTCGGGTGTATGCGCCTATGCGAGATCTCGGTTTTGGAAGAGCACGAGAGCTATTAACAAAGCAATCGCAGAATATAAGCCTGCGTAAATTGCCGCCCATGCGAGGTATCCCCATGGTACTGGTACGCCGCCGATCACAGCAGCTTCAATTGTAAAATGCTCAAGAACAGGGAGCATTGTTGCAAAGAGCCGGCCGACAAATCGCACGATTGCCAGTTTGCCGACACTTGACTGAACAATAAGTGGAACGAGGTGCCCTAGAACGTAAATGGTGAAACAGACGATGAGATTAGGAATCATTCCAACTCGTGTCGATACTGCCAAACTGACTGCAGCCAATAGGACTGTTTCAAGAAGAGAAAGAGCGAGGCCTGGTACAACAGTAACCATTTCTGTTGCGCATTCTGTCCATATGGGAGCGGTCTTCGAGGATTCTCGAGCGTCATAGACCACCTTCAGGCTTGTGGTTGACATCAGTACCGCACCGAGGATCATGAAGATAAGAAGCGCGACGAGGGCTAGGCCAATAAATTTACCAAGGACAAACTGTCTACGGGTAAGAGGTTTCGACAAAACAGTTAGTGCTGTCCGTCCTTCGATTTCGTCAGAAACGGTGACACTGGCTGTCCATATAACAACCAAGAGGGCAAGTACCTTTACCAAAGTAAGTCCGCTATCCTTCAGCATCTTCACGTCTTCGCCAAACGTGTTGTATGGAATCACAATGAACGACAAGAGAAGTACGATACCAGCCACAATAGCCACAACGAAAAGGGGTTGTCCGATGGCCTCTTTCATTGTTGATGAGGTGACAGCCGCAACTCGTCGGATAGTGAGCCGAAATAAAGAATAAACAAAAACTATAATCAGAAGAACTGCTGCTGAAATCGGAAGGATGATAACCTCTGGAAATTCGGGTACAAGTTTCCAGTTGATCGTTAGGTGGGCCGGAGTTGTCTTCTCTCCGTCACTATTGCTAGTTACTTCAATCTGTGCATTTTTCCCAAGAAACGGATTCTCTTTGCCGCTGGATTTTTCCCACGACCACGATTCCTCACCGTCTAAATCAATATCAGGCACTTTGAGCAGCGCAAAGCCTTCGATCGGTTTCTGTGTGCGAATGGTGATTGGTTGATCTGTTGAAAAAGAAATATTTTCAAGTTCCTGAGGGCGAAGCGGTAAATCAATTCTTTCTTCCTCACTGCCAGGAGCTATTGTCACAACCGTTGATGAGTTGCCTACAATAAGGAGTCTACTCAGTGATTGGTTTATGCCACGGACTGGAATAAGAGGTGTCAAGGCAATCGCCATTCCAGATGCAGCCAGAAGGAGCCAGGCAAGTGGGCCAAGAAAGCCATCATGTAAACTGGCTTTGGCTTCAGCTGCTGCTCGCGGTGCGATCAGTCGAAGAATGCACCAGAGGACCACGAGAACCAGCGATGCAAGAAGGGCTCCCATACCGACGAGCCAGATCGGTGGAAGGGCAATGAGCCAACGGTTTGCAAAAAGTGGCGTAATCATAGATGTATTCATAAATGACATGGAAGAAAATCAAAAATGGTCTCGCAGTCACCGAGCCCCCTGGAAGTTCTATTGTTGCATCGACGACAACTTTTCGAAAGACGGGCCGTTCAGCGACCGGTAGGCCTGATTTTTTGTGGTTGAAACCAACGTTACGTGGTGGGCGAATCTTTCAAAAGAGGGCCAGCGAGAACTGTTGATGAAGATGCTGTGAGCTGCCATTCAGCGAGAATTCGGTGTAAATCACCTCGTGAAATACTGTCGAGGGTTGCTAAGTCATCGGTAACCGATCGATACCGGCCAAGATGAGCCCATTCAAGGCCGAGGCTAAAAAGTCGTTGTCGAGGTCGTTCTCCCGCAAGGACAACACGGCTGAGGAGTTTGTTGCGTGCCTGGTCCACTTCGCTGTTGCTCAGTCCGTTCGCTGCTTCTTGATAGATTTCAATGATACGATCAATGAGTGCGTGAGTGGTTTCTGGTTCACACGAAAGTTGTGTAACAAAAACACCAGCATCCAGAAAATCATGATGATTGCAGACAGCATGTTCTGCTCGGCCAGAATCAACGAGATCCCAATAGAGCCGGCTGCCAGAATCATCTCCAAGTACCACTGCAAGAAGTTTTGCTGCAAAGCGGTCGTCAGTGTCTTCTGCCGGTCCTGGGGACATTCTAACGGCGTATTCGAGGGCGGCTTGCTCCCGAGTTATGACGTCTGTCACTGTTCGGGTATGTGTGTTAGAGAACTCGACTTTCCGGTCACTCTGTGGAGAGGGTTTCCATTCTCCACAGAGTTGCTGGGCGCTGGTAATAAGAGACTCGAAGTCAACTGCACCACTTGCTGCCAGAACAAGATTATCTGATGCATATCGCAGCTGATGGTATGCACGCATCGCATCGACCTGGAGTGCCTCAATTGAGGAGGTGCTTCCGAGAACACTACGTGCAAGTGGATGGTCTTGAAAAAAAAGAGCTCGACATCGGTCGTCAGCGCCGAAAGGCGGTTGATCGTCATACATCTTAATTTCTTCAAGAATCACCTGCTTTTCTGTGACAAAGTCATCTTCTCGAAGAGCAGGTCGCATCATTGCCGAGAGAAGTTCAAGGGCGTCATGCTGTTTTTCCGGAAGAACAGCAGCATAGTAGACTGTGTCTTCTTCGCTAGTGAAGGCATTTGCACTTGCGCCCATGAAGTCAAAGCGGAGGTTAATATCTTCTGCAGATAGGGTGTCCGTTCCCTTAAACACCATGTGTTCAAGAAAGTGGCTGGCACCAGAAATGGAATCGTACTCGTCTCGTGCGCCTGTTTTTACGAAAAATCCAAGGCTTGCTGAGTGAGCGGCTTCGCTCACTTCGGCAATGATATCGAGACCATTTGGAAGTTGCTCATGGCGAAATTGCATCAGGTACCTCCAATGGGTCGCGGCCCAAGGAAACAGTAGTTATTTCCGTGAGAGGATTCTTGGCGAGCCAATTCTCAATGCTTTCGACGGTGAGGTTATCAAGTCGCTCGAGATCCTCAGCAAGCGTGCGTATGCGTCCAAGGTGAAACCATTGCCTGGCCATTGCGCCTGCTCGGGCTGCTGTTGATTCCTGCTGCATAACAAGCCCACTTTTCGCACGGGCCTTCACTCGGTCAAGTTCATCATCAGTGATAGTTCCTGGAAGGGCCTTAATTTCATGAAGCATGACATCTAAGGTTTCCTGGGCTCGATCAGCGGTGGTACCAGAGTAAGCCATTGCTACGGCCAGATCTCGCTGGGTTTGGTAGCCCGCAGAGACGCTGTAGCACAACCCCCTTTTTTCCCGAACCTCAGTAAAGAGCCTTGAGCTGGAACCTCCTCCAAGTACTGCGAGAGCCGCCGTTGCCTGGAGTGAATCTGGATCACGGTAGGGCGGAACGTCCCAGGCCAGTGCGATATGGGTCTGTTGGGAATCGTAAGGAACATGACATGTTTTCTGGCCTCGCTCGCCAGGAGATATCACTTCAGTCGGCTGACCTTGCCAGTCACTAAAAAGAGCTTCGATCTGTTTCACGAATTCAGGCCAGTCCAGTCGTCCGGCTACAGAGACGATCATGTCCTGTGGCTGAATGAAAGAGTCAACAAATTTTTTAACATCGGAGTGGCTCAGCTTGGCGACGTCGGCCGACGTACCCTCGCTCGGAAGACCCCATGGAAATGGGTAGTGTGCTTTCCGCAGCGCAAGCATCGTGCGATGTGTTGGATCATCTTCGGTTCCAGCGAGATTCTGCAGAACTACCTGACGGGCTGGATCAAACTGGTGTTGGTCCAAAAGTGGGCGACGAAGTATGTCAGCATAAATTTTCAGTGAATCTGGTAATTGTCGAGAGACCATTGCCCCAGCAAAACTGCCATGGCTCATTGAAACTGACTGTGACCACTGAACGCCGGCGTTGTCGAGTGCAGCAATAAGTTGTTTGCTATCACGATCGCCAGCTCCCCGAAGCATCAGTTCACCGGCAAGTGTCGCAAGACCACAACATGAACGATCAGTGTTTCGGGTACTAAGTGAATCGCAGATACTGCCAGCAGCGACGTGGAAAGACACGGAGACAGATTCAACACTCGGCAAGAACTCGCCGAGTAAAATGATTCCGTTGTCGAGAGTAGCCGTCTGAAGAGTCTGCTTCACGAATCTTTGCTTGTGTCATACGGACAAGTGATCACACAGGGGACGAAGTGATCAGCGGTTTTGATGCACGAGCTGGCACCATGTGAAGATCCTCGTCATTCTCTGATTCTGCCACATCCGGAGGTGTTTCCGCCACTGCTAACTCTCCAACCACGGAGGAAACCATTGTTGCGATCAGGTTTTGCTTACGGTTCTTCGAAGAATCGACTTGTGTGTTTTCCTGATGTAGGCGGCTCATAGGAAATCCTAGCGGTAGAGGATCAACAGACGAATCAGCCCTCTCTCGAAAGAGTGTCGAATCAACTGGTTTGTAGACTGTTTTTGATCTTCGGAAGCCAAGACGCTGATAGAGCCTGATTGCAGCGATGTTTTCTGCAGTCACCTCAAGGGTTACCCGGTAGGCACCTGCGGCCTCAAAACCAGAGAGTGCCTGTTCTATTAAGACGCTTCCCAGCCCACCGCCTCGTTGAGAAGGCACAATTCCAATATTCTGAATTGATCCGATTCCGGAACGATCAAGAACGCCTTGGATTGTTCCGCACCATTCAAGGGGTGCAAACTGGGTTTCTTCCAGTCCCTTGAAGCGATCAATCTGTCGGGCAATCAGCCAGGTAGCATCGGGCAGGAAGCCAGGTTTTCTACGAATTTCCTGCATCAGCCTTCGGCAGCCTGAAAGTTCACCGAGGCAGGGGAAAACCCGCGCATCAATCTCCTGATGAAAAGCCTGATACTTGGTGCGGGCGTGAACATCAATAAGTGCCTCGTTCCATGGAACGAGTTGGTAGCCAAACGGCAGTGGTGCCAAGCACGCATTCGATCTGGGAAGATCGATTTCCATTCGGAATCGTTTGCAGTAACCCGAGTCCATGAAGAATGACCTCTCCCTTAGCATCACATAACACACTAACTCTGAACCTAAGACTGCACGATCTTTGCGTCAACAAGCTGGTTTTGACAAATCAATTTTTCTCATAAAACCGTGCTGCGGCGCAAATTACGGTGATCAAGCGGGTTATTCCGATGTTCCCGTCTGGTTTTGACCGAATCGCAGTCACAATGAGAGTAGGATACACTTTTAGAGTGCCCAAAACCTGTTTTTTGAAAGGTCAAAAAAGAAATGCCGCGAATCTCCGCCATCGTTCTGGTTTTTTCGTTGCTCTCAACGTCATGGAGTAACTCAAAGGCTGCATCTTCTGTTCGTGTTATCGCTACGACGACAGTTGTTGCTGATTTGGTGGAGCAGGTGGGGGGTGATCTTGTCGTGGTTGAAAGCCTGATGGCAGATGGGGTAGACCCACATTCCTATCGGGCGACACCTCGAGATATCGACAGACTTGTTCGTGCTGACCTAATTGTTGCCAACGGGCTTCATTTGGAAGGAAAGTTGGCAGAACTTCTGGAGCGAATTGGCCGGAAGCGTCCTTTTGTAGCTGTTGGCAATGCAGTGCCAAAAGATGAATTACTCTCCATTGGAAATGATTTGTTTGATCCACATATCTGGTTCGATGCGAAACTCTGGAGTTACTGCCCGTCCGCGGTTGCTGATGCGTTGTCTCAGTTGGATTCCAAGTCTGCTGCCACATATCGGCAGCGAGCTGACAGCTATTCCAAAGACCTCTTGGAACTCGATAAGAATGTCAGGAGAAAGTTCAAAGAGATTCCTCAGCAGCGCCGGGTGCTTATTACCGCCCACGATGCATTTCGCTACTTCGGCCGGGCATACGGGCTTGAAGTCATTGGTATTCAGGGCACGAGCACGGAAAGTGAAGCGGGCCTTGCTGACATGAATCAATTAGTCGAATTGGTTGTCCAGCGTCACATACCAGCCGTGTTCGTTGAGACGAGCGTGTCTGATCGAAATATTACCGCATTAATCGAAGGTGCTGCTGCTCGCGGGCACGGTGTCCGTCTCGGAGGAAGACTCTATTCCGATGCATTGGGGCCTGCTGGAGGAGACGGTGATACACTGAAGCGTGCATTGCTTTCAAACGTTGACACAATCATCGGGGCACTCCGTGTAACGAGCACTTCGCAGAGTATTGTGGAGTAGCCCCCTTTATTCCGATATGAGTTCGCTGCGAAAGAGATGAACCTGAATGGCTGGAAATAAGTCTGCTTCGGAGGTGGCTGTCGACAATCCAATATTGGAGTGGCACGACCTCACGGTTGCATATGGGCGTCGTCCAGTTTTGTGGAATGTTGACTTTGCAATACAAGACCCGTGCCTTTTCGGAATTATTGGTCCAAATGGTGCAGGCAAGAGCACGCTGCTCAAGGCAAGTCTGGATCTTGTGCGAAGAGCTGGTGGAAGCGTGCGATTCTGGGGGCAACGGCTTGCGGAGGTCCGTTCTCAAATCGCCTATGTTCCCCAACGGGAAACGGTTGATTGGGATTTTCCAGTAAGTGTTATGGATGTTGTCCGTATGGGTGCAACATCAAGGCTTGGCTGGTTTCAACGAGGCGGAAAACGTGAGCGCGAGCTGGCCCTTGCAAGTCTTGATCACGTCGGACTTGCAGATTTTGCAAGTCGACAAATAGGGAAGCTCTCAGGAGGGCAGCAGCAGCGAGTCTTTTTAGCACGAGCGCTTGCTCGTGAGGCCGACATCTATCTTCTCGATGAGCCCATGGCAGGTGTCGATGCCGGATCACAGGAGCAGATTTTCAGCATTCTTGCCGAACTGCGAGATCAGGGGAAATTAGTTGTTGCGGTGCATCACGATATACGCACGGCAGCCGAATGGTTTGATGCAGTCGCTCTTGTTGATATGCGTCTCGTTGCAGCCGGTCCAACGGCTGAGGTACTTACGCAGGAAAATTTAACGATGACATATTCTGGTCGCCTCAGCATTCTGGATGAAATTGGTGAGGCGGTGGAACGGGGAGGGCGGACATCATGATCCATGTGACTGTTGCGATGGCATTCCTGCCATATAACACCCTTATTGTTGCTGCTGGTGTCGCAGCAGTTGGTTGTGCCGCAGGCGTGATTGGTACGTTTGGCGTCCTTCGAAAAAGAGCCCTTGTCGGCGATGCTGCAGCGCATGCAACGCTTGTGGGAGTCGCATTAGCCTTGCTCGTCACGGGGCAGCGTAATCTTGCTGTACTTCTTACCGGCGGTCTGGTCTCAGCCATGCTTGCTATTATTCTTTTGGTTCTTATTCGGAAGTTCACCCGCACGCGTGATGATGCAGCGACTGCGATTGTATTGAGTGTTTCATTCGGGCTAGGGATTACATTGATTTCGGGAATGGTAAGTCGTGGAATTCCTGGAAGTGGTGGCTTGGAGCGGTTCTTGCTTGGACACACGGCATCGCTGACGGCTAATGATGCATTCTTACTTGGAACCGCTTCAGTTATCAGTGTTTTGTGCATCGTGCTTGGTTTAAAGGAAGCAACAATGGTTGCCTTTGATCCGGATTTTGCTGCGGCAGCCGGATGGCCAGCAGCGTTCCTGGATCTTGTGCTGATTGCTCTTATCGCCATGATGGTTGTTGTTGGACTACCAGCAGCTGGGGCCGTCTTGGTAACAGCGCTTGTAGTAATTCCCCCAGCCGTTGCTCGGCAATGGACCGAACGGCTTATTCCCATGCTTGTTATCGCTGGGACG
Organism: uncultured Pirellulales bacterium; assembly: GCA_965662325.1. Lineage (GTDB taxonomy): Bacteria > Planctomycetota > Planctomycetia > Pirellulales > UBA1268 > UBA1268. The sequence goes on from CBFIHW010000035.1 coordinate 8,691, forward strand.
GTTGGGTTCCTGAGTGCTCTGTCAGGGGTTGTGATTAGTAGCCTCGCGGTGCAGGTGCCGACAGGCCCGGTTGTCGTTCTCGTGGCGACATTATTTCTAATCCTTTCCATTTTTGGAGCGCCGTGTCGAGGGATACTGTGGCGGACGCAAGCAGTAAGTGATTTATCCTCTGAATTTCTGATGAAAACAGAAGCCGGCATAGCCACTCCGACTTTACTGGAGCAGAATCCGTTGGAGCAAAATCCGTGATGGCTTTTACTGCTGACGCAATGTTCATGTCTTGGCTGAATTCTATTGGGCCATTGCATGGCTGGGCGATTGCCACAGCAGCGGTTGTTTCAGCATGCTGCGCAATTGTGGGAACACCTTTGGTGGTTCGTCGCATGAGCTTGTTGGGAGACGCAATCAGCCATGCTGTTCTTCCCGGACTTGTCGTGGCAGTACTGCTCGGGGCTCAGCCGGGTGGCGTTGGTGTGTTGGTTGGAGCAACGGCTGCAGCAATGGTGACGGTCTGGTTCACTCGATTCCTTTATCGCCAGGCGGGACTCTGGGAGGATGCAAGCGTTGGGGTTTCCTTCACAACGTTGTTTGCAGCTGGAGTGCTTCTGGTGACAATATCTGGCTCGCGTGTTGATCTTGATCCTGGCTGCGTGCTTTACGGCATTCTTGAGCTTGTGCCTTTTGATACTGTGGATTTATACGGGTGGGATATCCCAAGGGCTTTTTTGTCAGCATCACTCGTGTTGCTGCTCGTGAGTTGCGGCCTGTGGAGCACATGGCGATGGCAGCTCTTCACTGCGTTTGATTGTGATGCTGCAAAAGCTGCTGGTGTGCCGACGGTGGCAGTAACAGTGGGGTTATTAGTGGGCGTATCACTGGCCACAGTTGCTGGCTTTGTGGCGGTGGGTGCTATTCTTGTTGTTGCCATGCTTGTGGTGCCTGCTGCAGCTGCGGAGCGGTTGGTTCACAGACTTCATCACGCAGTATGGTTGGCAGTCGTGATTGCTGTGGTAGGTGCTGTTGGGGGCTATCTTCTTGCGTGGAGGTTGAGTACATCAGCTGCCGGCATGATGGCGGTTGTATTGGGAGTCGAATATGTCATTGCCATCCTTGTTGCTCCGGATAATGGAATCGTCGCTCGCGTCGTTTCGAAATTGATCTATCTCTGGCGGGTGCAATGTGAAGATCGGTTAGCCTCACTTTGGAGAGCAGAAGAATCAGGGTGCCCAAGACACGACGGCACGGTTGGCGGGTTGGTGAATCGATGGTTGTGTATCAACGGACAGGTACAAAAACAGGAGAACGCACTTGTCTTGACCCCACAGGGACGCCTGAACGCAGAAGTCATTGTGCGGTCTCATCGGTTGTGGGAAACGTGGCTTGGAAGACACGTGGACTTACCGGTCGATCACCTTCATCCACCAGCAGAGTGGATCGAACATCATCTTGGAGAACAGGTACGGAAGCGCATTGAGAATGACCTTGGAAACGAAGATGTCGATCCGCATGGAAGTGTTATCCCACGAGAAAAAAAGTAAATCATATCTGTACTTTTCGTTGGTTGGATTTTAGCTGAGTCGCTGAAGATTGACTGCTTGATTTGGTTGCAAAACTGGTCCGACTGGATGGTCACCGCTGTAGTAGAAGGAATTGTTATGAACAGCGTATTTCCTACAAACGGTAGGTTCTGGCTGTCGAAGTAGCCTGTTCTTGGGTCAAAGGGTCGTGAGTTGGCTGGTTTATTTGCGTCTGCGTCTGAACGAGGGTATAGCCAAAGGATAGTGTGAGCGTGTCAGCACACTCAGGAAGAGGGATGTGGATCCCTCTTCAATAATGTTCGCTACCGAAATGAACGGTAGGCGGGCTGCCGCAGTCACCTTTTTAAAAGCTAACGCAGTGCACGGAAAAATGATGCAACTTGTGAAGGATCGGTCTCCTCGTAATCCGGTGTTGATCGCACTGATTACAATGTCATTGCTGCCACTGGGGGTTCTTGGTGTGGCGATGTATCAGTCGGCGTTGGTCGCAATACGAGGAGCTGCATTTCAGCGGGTTGAGCTGGCATCTGATCTGATAGCAAATGCAGTGAGTCTGGGGTATGCAGAACTCGCAGCTGAACTTCAGGTGACGGCTTCTCTGCCTCGCGTTGAAATAAGTTCTGGTGAGGTGATTAGAGGATTTCGAGAGTTCGAAACGAATACAGGAGATGAAGATCGTATTCGTGAGGGGCTTCTTAATTATTACGCAACCGCCGCAGATGCGAACAAAGATTCTCAACAGAGCGAAGATTTGCAGCAAATGATTGGCCAGAAATCCGATGCGATTATCAAAGCATTGAAGGGCTAATTCTGCACGATCTTTACGTTCGAAATAATTCAAATGGATCAGGCAAGAAAAGTTTATTGGACGACGCTGGTGACGGTTCAGCGTACTCTGTTGGACATGCTGAACTTCATCCAGTTCTGCGCAGCATTAAGGAGAGGTTGCGGCTCTACGATGTCCTGCTTCTCGATGCGACTACTCGAGACGTCGTTTACAGTGTGAATAAAGGTCGGGATTACGGTGTGGAGTTTACGTCGAATGCGTTACAGCAAACCGGCCCTGTTGATGCAGTAGATATACTTCTTGATAGCTCAATTGAAAATGGTTTCACCTGTGTCGACTATGCGATGTACGACCCGGCAGGAATGCCACTTCTCAGTCTCGCCACGTTGGTGGAGAGTGAAGGCAATGTGTCGGGCGTTCTGCTTTTTCTTGTTGCATTCGATCAATTGGATCGAATGATTTCAAAAAGTAATACTTCCTTGGGTAGCGTCTCGTATGAGGTGTACGGAGACGAATGGGCACGGGCAACTGGCGAAAAAAATCCGGAGCCAAGGGCCCATGTTTTTGTTTCTGACGAAGCACAGCAGAAGTTCTCTACCTTTATAAATTCGAAGAGCTTCACGTCTGGCAGTGCGGGCGGAGCTCGATCCGTACTGTGCTCTGCCTCTGTAAAGTCGATTTGTCCGCAAGCGGTCAATTCAGAGATTATCTGGATGCTTGCTGCGACAACACCTGAAGAAGACGTTATGGCGTCAGCGTTCGCTGTCAAAGTATTCGGACAGATGGTTTTTGGAGTTACTGCTGTTGCAATCCTTTTGTCAGCATTTGTTCTCGCGCGTTTGCTTACGAAGCGTCATGCAGAGCAGCTCCGGCTTGCTGAAATGGTTACGAATACATCAGTGCAACTGGTTCAGGCTGATGCAGAACTTGAAGTTATGTATCTGAACCCAGCTTCAGAACAGGCGTTGAGGCTACACCCCGATATAGGTGTTGAGGGTATAGGCGTCACGCTGGCAGAACTCTTCGGGCAACAGTCTGAAGATTTTGAATTTATGAAGGACCCGGGGAGTCTGCCCCAGGCAATTCAGGTTCACTCTGGTAGCGATGAGCTGGAACTCCACGTGTCTTCAATCGAAGGTCGTCACGGCGAATTTCTTGGCCCTCTGGTTACCTGGAGCATTGTGACTGAAAAAGCGCGTGCGGCCGAGCGAGAGCGAGAACTTTCTGAGCAGATAATGGCATCAAAAGATTCCCTCGAGAAGTCACAGCGGGTTTTGCAGCACGGTGTTGATTCACTTTCCAATATTTTTGAGGCTGCTTCAGCCGGAGATCTCACGAAGGAGGTTGCTCTTGAAGGGAGTGACCAGCTCGCTGCATTGGGGCGGAATGCTGGTGACATGCTCAAGAATCTTCGGGAAGTTATTTCCAAAATTGCAGCTGCAGCGGAGCAGCACGGCGAGGGTTCTCGAATGATTGCCGACAGCGCGGCCAGTCTCAGTGAGGGTGCTCAGAATCAGGCGGCGAGCATCGAAGAGATTAGTTCTGCGATGGACGAGTTGGCGACTTCGATTGTTGATGTCTCGGGCAATGCTGCTAATTGCCAGAAGGAGGCAAACAAGACAGTGAATCTTGCACAAGCCGGCAGCCAGGCGGTCCGCGATGCAGTAGACTCCATGAAGGCGATCCACAGTTCTTCTGAGCAAATTCGTGACATTATAACTATTATCAGTGATATCACTTCACAAACCAATCTGTTGGCGTTGAATGCTGCGATTGAAGCGGCACGAGCCGGTGAACACGGCCTTGGCTTTGCTGTTGTTGCTGAAGAGGTGCGTAAGCTGGCCAATCGCACGAGTGAAGCGACTACAGATATCACGCAGCTCATTAACGAATCATCTGCAAGAATCCAAAAAGGTGCGTCACTCTCTGAGATTGTTGGCGGGTCACTTGAGTCCATTGTGACTGCCGCTGACACGACGGCGACTGCAGTTGGTGAAATTGCTATTTCGAGTGAATCCCAGGCACGAAATGCCGCAGAGGTAAAACGGACGATTTCATCGGTGTCACAGACAATTGAGAGTAATGCAGCAGCTTCAGAAGAACTTGCCGCAAGTTCAGAAGAACTTGGGGCTCAGGCACAGGGACTGTGGGAACTGGTCCGGCAGTTTAGACTCTAGTATTATCCGTGATGGGATGACGAGTTAAGTCGCTTCACCACCACCTGAATCTGTACGAAGTCGTAGAGCACATTGCTGTGCAAACTGAAAATTAAAATTTTCGATTATCAGGCTCGCCAAGATCGGCATCGTTTTTAGCGAATCCCTTTTGTACAGTTTGTTGGATTATCTTTGCCTCGGAGCACAAACGTAAAAAATCTCATGTCTGACTACGCTCATCTTGACTTCACGACGTGGTCTTCGAAAGCCGAACTCGTGGGTGACGTTGCTGAAGTGCTTCCAACTCAAATATTAGAGCAGTATCCTCGCGAGCCACTTCAGCGGCCGGGCTATGTTTTTCGCGATGGACTCGACAATTCATACCACTCGTTCATTATCTCAGACGATGATCGAAAGTGGTGGAGTATCCTTTGGAGTGGGGATCGAGTACAGGCCGACAATTTACTCGATGTTGCGATTGATGTCTGGCAGTCACGCCTTTGTAACGTGCTTGATAAATCGTAACATTCTGCAGTGACTTGCTCGTGAGACAATCAACTCTCAAGGCGACGAAGCAGTTTAATGTTCCGGATATCATTTTTTGGGTCCGGCTTGCCGTCTGCACCTTCTTTTGGAGTTTCGAGAATAAAGGGAATCTTTTTGAGTTTCGGGTGAGTCACAAGCAGCTTGAATGCAGCGCGCCCGATTGCACCTTCGCCGATACCTTCGTGGCGATCGACATGCGAACCCTGCTCCCGCTTGGAATCATTTGCATGGATAACTTTGAGTCGAGGAAGACCAATTGTGTCGTCGAATTGTTTGATAGTTTCATCAAGAGATTTTTTTGGGTTGAGTGGATAGCCAGCTGCAAAAACATGACATGTGTCAAGACAAACAGCAACACGTTTCTGAAGTGATTTGATTTTGTCAATTCGGTGAAGCATGGCGGCAATTTCTTCAAACGTATCACCCAGACACGTGCCTTGTCCGGCTGTGGTTTCGATGAGTATGCCACTGCTAAGTTTCTTGGTTCTGCGTAATGATTCAATAATTCCATCAGCAGCACGGTTTACAGCGACCGTGCGATCTTGGTCCCCAGCGGCTCCTGGATGCGCCACAACCCATGGAATCCCAAGAAGATCTGCTCGTTCTAATTCTGTCACGAGTCCCTGTATTGATTTCTCACGAAGCGTTTCATTTCCAGACGCTGGATTGATGAGATATGAATCATGAGCAATCACAAGCTTCAAGTTGGCCGTTGTCACTGCTTCTCGAAAGGCTGCTGCTATGTCTTCGTCAATCGGCTTTACTGCCCACTGATTTACGTTTCGGGTAAAGATCTGCATGCAGTCGCAGCCGGTTTCGATTGCTCGTTCCACAGCTTTGGGCAGTCCCCCGGCTATTGATTGATGTGCTCCAAAGGGGCGAGCCGAACGCTTGCCAGAAGACGATGTGCGTGTCGAAGAGGTTTGTTTCTTTGCTACTTTTGGCATCATGGTTCTCTAGGTTGGGAGGGGAATAGGCAGGGTTTGATCGATGAGGGCATGTACCTTTTGCCCCTTGATGCAAGGAAGTTTACACTGTTAGCAAGGCGGTTGCGTTTCATGGCATCGTTCCAGCACGAAGGGAAAATAAAATGGTCCCACTCCTATCATTTCTTGTCATTGTGCTCGGTCTTGCAACAGGGCTTATGCTCACTGTTATGGTCGTTCGTCCTATGCAAGCAGCAAGGCGAGCAGAGAGGCTTGCACGTATACAAAGAGATTTTCGTCGTCAAAGAGAACAGCTTGAAGCGAAGTTTATTGATGAAGCAGCAGCGAGTGGAAAGCCCCGTGGTCTGAGGTGGTCGGATGTGGCTTTTGACGATGACGTGATCTATGCCCGTGATCGAAAAACTGGTGGGCTGAAAGCTCTTGTGGCTATAGAAGTTTGTTTTGAAGCGATTGAGGGCGGTGGTATGGAGGAGGTTGAGGCAGTGTCAAACGTTCGAGCAGCGACAGCCGAGTTCCTTCATGACGGTGAGCGTTGGTTTACCAAAGGACGAGTGTTCTTCAATCTGGGGCCAAAAGGACTTATTCGGTACCTGCATGCTGATCTCGAATCAGTTGAGTGTGGAGCAACACCAGGAACGAATTCTTCAGTGACAAAACCATCTGCTATCTAGAGCAGATGCGAGACGTGTTCACCAGTAGCAGAAGATAGGCGAACAGCGTGGACTTTGTGTTCCCATCCAACGGAGTTCGCTCACAACTTACAGTTTTGTGAAGCCGTCATTCGCCGTTATTTCTCGGCATTTTGTTCAGACTGTGATGATCCAACGCCGTGCGCCGATACATCTAGAGGGCGAACTCTGGGTTGTTCACTGACATGTGGTGGGTATATGGGCAGGCTGGTATTGAGGGTTTTGTGTGGTCGGAATTGGTGCCTCCTTGTGTTGGCGTCAATGATTTCTTTTCCGTGCACCCTTGCAGTTCAACCTGCGGCAACGAATTGGGAACCTGAGAAATCGCAGAAAGAACGTTGTGCGTTGGCAGATGGGTATCTGTCTGACAGTTGCGAATACTGGCGAGCCGCCAATCGCATGAGAACGGACTGTTCGCATCTTACTGTCGAGGCCTATTACGCTGCTGCAGAAGCAGCCTGGAATGCGGTGTGGTCGGCCCCGGAGTCACCAACTGTTGTCGTAGACGCTACAAATGCGTATGGCGATGCACTTGCCGGTCTTCTGCAAACAGCTCGAGAGCAGGGGCGGCTCCAGCCCGGAGGCCTCTGGATCGGGTCACGATATAAGCCAATCCGAATCCCAATCGTTCTGAAAGGATTGCCGATTTCTGCATGCACAATTGAAAGCATTGAGCCATTTCAACCACCCAAAGACAAACGGCTTTCCCGCAGACACTATCGGCCGGGTTTTGGTTTGCCGATCATCATACGTGTGAAGCCAGGCCCTGAAGGAACAATCAGGGGTGATTTTGATCCACCCCGGCTTTCTTTGACCGCGACAGCAGTCCTTCGATTTCAAGTCCCGGGAAACGAAAAACCAATACAAAAGTTTGTTGGTCCATTAACAAGCGAACGTGCTCCTGCGGTACTTGACCTCGTTGAGCCCTTGGCGGTGTCAGGTGTTCACATTGGTGCAGCCCATCCTCCTGTGGCAGCGGATCTCAGTATGCCGATGCTCGACATGCTCGACGGCATGCCTGACTCAGGTTTAGAGGGCTTTGTTCTACCATTCGAGGGAGGGGTTACGGAGCCCCGATTGGAATTCCTGCAGCCCCATGTCAAAGGAAAGATACCAGTTGTGTTCATCCATGGGTTGGCCAGTGATGAAGGCACCTGGTTTGACATGATCAATGATTTGCGATCGTGTCCACTATTCCAACGATATTATGAACCATGGGTGTATCACTACCCAACGGGAGCGTCCTTTCTTCCCGCGGCTGCAGTGTTGCGACAGAGTCTCACAAGGGTTGTACGGGAACTTGATCCAACCGGTCAGGATAAGCAATTGCAGAATCTTGTGCTGGTGGGCCATAGCATGGGCGGCTTGCACGCGAAACTTCAGGTGGTTTCCTCAGGAAATCATTTCTGGAACGCCATGGCAACGGTGCCGTTTGATACGGTGCGTATGACATCAGAGGTACGGGCGAAAATTGCCCCTGCTCTTTTTTTTAAGCCAGTTCCATTTGTCAAACGAGTAGTTTTTATCGCAACTCCACACAAGGGTTCATCACTCGCTTCGTTAGGGCTCGGGAAATTAGCTTCCCTTACAATTGAACGACCGGCTGAGCTGACCGCGATTCACGATCAATTAGTTGCTGACAACCCAGGGGCATTACGGCCTGAGTTTGAAGATTCTCTTCCAACAACTATTGACGTGCTTACGCCGAACTCACCTCTCCTTGACACCTTGTATCATCTCAGGCCTGCTTGTTGGGTTTCGATTCACAATGTTATCGGAGTGGCTCATCATACGCTGCGTGGTGAGCGTACTGACTGCGTTGTCTCAGAATCGAGTGCTCGGCATCCGGGTGCAATAAGTGAACTTGACGTAAAAGCAATACACACTGGGGTTCACCATAAATTGACAACAGTCGCCGAGATTGAGCGAATCTTACAGCTGCATCTTGTAGAGTCTGGCCTCCGTACCACTAGCAACTAACGCCAAAAGGCTGGCCTGGTATTCCAAACACGCTGTCAGTCGGTCAACGTCCTCTGCGCAGTTTAATGTCTTGCAAAATGAGGCCGCTTCCTGAACGCCTGTTTTCAATTGGTGGCCCCGAACCCTCAGGGAGAAATCATTCGGTGTATAGACGCAGACATTAATGTGGCGGGTAAGTGGCACGAAATCATAGGGGTTTAGTGGGAACGGCGAGAGGTGTGAATTCTTGGTCTGGTGATCGCAATAGGTCGCCATTCATTTGTATGTTTGAAACAGTTTTATGTACAAATGGACTGAGTCACCATGTATCCATCAATTTTTTTGTACGAAGGCTCATTCTGAACTTTTTTATCGAATTCACTGAAGATATGCTTTTCGATGAGGGTAGGGGACATGCATCATTACTTCATGGAGTTCTTGATATGAATTTTCTGAAAAAACAGTTGGCAGCCCGAAAAGCATTTACGCTTATCGAACTACTTGTTGTGATCGCAATCATCGGTGTTCTCGTTGGTCTTCTTCTGCCAGCAGTGCAGCAGGCCCGAGAAGCAGCGAGAAGAAGTGTTTGTACGAATAACCAGAAGCAGCTGGGGGTCGCGTTGCACACTTTTGCCGATACACAGCAGGAACGATTTCCAGCTCAGAATGGTGGTACGTGCTGTTGGACAAAGGGGCTTAGTTGCAATAACTCAAATAATGCAAACCGTAGAAGTGTCTTTCTTGAACTGTTGGCGTTTCTTGAAGAGGCCTCTGTGTATGAAAAAATGATGTCTGGACATGGTGGTCGTACGCCCGGCGGTGTGTACCCGTGGTGCCGTTGGGATAATGTATGGAATATCAGTCCCGCGGCCTATCGTTGTCCAAGTGACACGCAAGATGGATGGGAAGACGGAGACAGGAATCCACGGCAGTCTGGGAATTATGTTGCCTGCACGGGTGACAATGTGCACCAACACAATGGTCGAGGTACAGTTGGCAGCTGGAATGAGGACGCGGGCAGGGGAATTTTTTATCCTGCCACGTATGATTCGAATAGTGAAATTAAATCAACCGGCTGCAAGTTTGCAAAGATTACAGATGGGCTTTCTAACACGATTGCTTTGAGTGAAGTGAGGCACCATCTTGAGACGAGCGGTGCTCCCGCTGCGGCTGGATTAAGAGACAGCATTTTTCAGTACGAAGCAGTTGGTATCTCGGGTATTCGAAATAATCCGAGTCTCTGCCTAAGTTATAACTCGGGAGGTTACTTGCCAGCGGGAACTTCCAGAAAAGGCAAGCGAGGGAACTGCTGGCGAGATGGCCAGATCGGTCGGTCAGGATTCAATACGGTGTTGCCGCCAAACTCTCCATCCTGTTCGCAGCAGAACAACCAAAATGCAGATGCTACAACTGTTGTCTACCCGCCAACAAGTGGGCATCCGGGCGGTGTTGTGGTAGTCATGGCTGATGGGGCCACACGGTTTATCAATGACAATATTGATTACAATGGTGGGTCCGCTCAAGCTCCTCGTAGAGACGCAACCGGTCTGAGCCCGTATGGTGTCTGGGGTGCAATGGGAACCAAGGCCGGTGGGGAAGTTGTTAAGCCGTAACTGAGCTTGTTCAATTTTTAGCAGGCAGGATCGATATGCGATTCTGCCTGCCTGGCGGTATTTACAGGCGAGCTACAAAATTAGAGAGTGAGAAGATTTGTGGAAGTCAAAGTTCGTGGGCAACGCGGCTTGCTATTACTCGCCGCATGTATACTCGGTCTAGCCTCAGGCTGTTCCCGAGGGCGGCAGTATCCGCCAACATATTCTGTTAGTGGTGTCGTAACGGTCGAAGGTCAGCCAGTTGCAGATGCGATAGTTTCTTTTCTGCCTGAGAATAATCAGTACCCGGCGAATGGTTCTACGGATGCTTCCGGGCGATACGAGCTTACTTCGTTTACTCGTGGTGATGGTGCAATGGAAGGTTCGTTTCGGGTGACGATAGTCAAATATGAAAAAGAGGGCGAAGACAAACCTGCAGTGAGTGCAGAGAAGTCAGCAGCAGAAGCTGAGTCGGAGGAAACAGGAAACGAGGGATACGTGCCAGCAGGTATGGTTGTCTCGCAATATGACGAAGGTCCAAAAAGCCTTTTGCCGAGGCAATATGCAGACCAGCAAAAAACGCCTTTGACCGCAGCTGTACGTGCAGATCAGAATGTGATCGACTTTGACCTGTCTAAGTAAATGACGTAATTAAGCTGGCTGAAGGCGGGTTGTTACACCTGAGGAATTAGTTTTTCGTACTCATCGACAGTGACGTTGTCACGGCACGCCTGAATAATCTGTCTTCCCAGCGGATCAAGTTCGTCGTGGTCGAAATGATCAAGATGTGTCAGGAAGAACGTTCGAAGAATGTCTGCACCTTTATCGTAGGCTTCGACACCAACTTCTGGTTGCTTTGAAACATCGAAAAATAGTGTGCCTATCGTCTGGCCTTCAACCTGCATGGACTCTCGGTGATGGCCGAGAAGCGGACATCGGGCCGGTTTTAATTCGTTTGGACGAAATGTAGCTGACCCTCGTCGGGCAAGATATTCACGCGCGACCCATTGTGGTGCGAAGCCTGTTTTCCAGCAGCCAATGTGTTGGTTCGGAATCAGGACAAAAAGCGTGCTGGCAGTCTCCCGAATCTGATTCAAGAGTATGTTTGCCTGGTCAACTCGCCTCCCGGTTGCAAAGGGCCAGTAGGAGCCAACCCCCTCACTCTGCATGCCACCTTCATCAACAATTGAAGGATTGCCATGTCCACGCGGCGCGACAAGCCTCCACAGCCATGCCAGTGCGGGCGGAAGGACATGGAACAGCCCGATGATGCCGTACGTTGGGTTCTCGCTTGTGCATGGTGGGCAACGAACGCCGAAGCTTCTGATGTCAACAGAAACAGGTTTGTCGACGACGTCATGGCAGTATTCGCGAGGCATGACGACTCGAGGGTTCGGGCATCGTTTGCCCGGTTCGTCTTCGGTGTGTTCCCATATGAGCGTAGTGGCGTTTGGTTGGGCCTTCAGGTTGAGGAACAGCAGCGGCCCAGGTGGAGAGATTGTGAGTTTCTCAAGTTGGGGATCAACGCCGTACTCTTCAATGTGATTCACTCGGATAAACCAGGCACTCTCTGCATCCATCAAGGCAAGGGAGCCGGGTCGAGAGTCTTCACCTTTCAGTGTCGGGTGACATAGAGCCATGTCGTCAGTGACGGGATGCAGTTCACAGCCTCGGGGGAGAGCAAGAGACCGAGAGTCATTGGTCACAGTATTGGTCGCGAGTTTGAGTTGACCGTCAGCTTCGCGATGCATGTGTTCGAGCATCTCGCTTTTGCCGCCACCGCTTGCTCCTTCATGCATAATCGTCGTGACATTTTCATATGGAGTCACAACTTGGACGGTCGAACAATGAGCTGTAGTCCATGGTGTTTCTGCCCGTTCACCCATGGTCAGTAGCATTCCGTATACCCCCTTTTTGGCCGATGGGCCGGGGTACAGGTTGTAGCTGAACAGTTCGTGAAGGCTCGTGCTGTCATCAAACCGACGATTGTGTACGACGACCTGCTTGCCGTCGAAGTGTGTGTGGCGAAACGGCGGTGCAACATAAACAACGGCCTCGTGATAGTAGCTGTCAGCTTGGTCCAGCACTTCTTGCACAGGAGTGATACCCTGCAGCAATGCCAATCCGAGGGCAAAGAATCCGGCATTCGCTGGACAGATCGCAACTGCGTCGAGTGGTTTATCCGGTACACCAGACTTAAAGAAAAAGCAGCCGATTGGTTGCGTTTTCAGCCACTCAATAGTCTCGTTCCGAAGGCCATCAAACTCCTGCCCAAATCGTTTTGAAAAAGTTGGTTTGTCTGTATTCTGGTCGTCAGCAATGACCATGCATTCCGGGTCGCGACGACGCATGTATGCATCAAGATAATTCGCAGCGATACCATTTGTGGCACGGCAGACTTTCACCTCAGGAACAAAGCCGCGATCAGGAACGTCGTACCCAACGGTATAAAAACCATCTGCACTGCACTCCTCAGTTGGGGCTGCTGCCGCAACAAGCTCTTCAACAGAGTTGAAAAGAGTGAGTTGTCCTGCTGCATCAGCGGCTTCCAGAATTGACATGGTTGTCGACGAAAGAGTGAGGCCGGGTAGTCGTGAAATGGGCATATGTCTAGTGGTGGTTTCTGGTCAATCGGGTGGTGGGAAACGATGCCGCCTGCTTCATCGCTGTGGATAGCCAAGTATAAGACTTTTTTTCCTGTGTGAATGAGTATCAGCTCGAAAACCAAAATTGACGCGTGTGTTTGTAAGTTTTGGGTAAAAAAATATAGAAAACACTGGATCGAGCCGTTTTTCAGCCAACGTTTGTCGGATTTAGAAAAAGCTGGATTTGGCTTCAGTCACTCGTGCGAAAAGAAATTATTTGTAATGAATGTATCACCACGATTACTTATTGTGCGACGTGGTCAGGAGGAAGAATCATTTCATTGTGGACGAGCCGTTGTCGCAACGGCAACAGGCAAAATAGTTCTGGCTATTGGCGATGTTGAGGCGCCTGTCTTCCCCCGCTCGGCCATCAAACCCATGCAGGCTATACCCCTTGTAGCGAGTGGGGCTGCCGAAACATTTGGTCTTACTGATGCCGAGATTGCACTTGCATGTGGATCTCACGTTGGGTCACCGCTACACGTGGCCACAGCACAATCGATTCTCCAAAAGATTGGCTCATCTTGTGATGCACTTGAGTGCGGCGTCCACTGGCCGCTTGATTCTGGTGAGTCTCGAGCCCTCGCTGCACGCGGAGAAGAACCAAGTGTTCTTCACAATAACTGTTCCGGAAAGCACTGTGGATTTCTTGCAGTTGGGGCAGTTCGTGGTCTTGCTATGGCTGCGTATACCGATGCACGTCACCCGGCCATGCGAGAAGTGACCAGTGCGATCTCTCTAGTCACTGGTGTTCAACTCAATGAATCACAGGCCTGTGTCGATGGGTGTGCGATCCCTGCGTTCTCAATGCCCCTTGTTTCAGTTGCCACAGGTTTTGCTCGTTTGGGTACCGGAGATGGGTTGTCGCCGTTGTTGGCAGGTTCTGCTGAACGCATTCGGACAGCAATCGTGCAAAACCCACTCATGCTTTCTGGAGAAGGGAGGGTCGACACCTGCATCACAGCGGAGTTTCACGGTGAAGTCTTCGTGAAGTCTGGAGCCGAGGGTGT
>CBFIHW010000036.1:0-22294 GCA_965662325.1 uncultured Pirellulales bacterium
CCATGTTTTCAGTTCTTTGCCAGAATTTTCTGGTGGCGTGAAAATGCCCCACAGAGTATTCACGTCAGCATCACATGTCGTTTCATCAAGACTGATGCCGATATGATTTGCATCAATCTTTCGGAGATTCATTCCAGCATCTTGTGCGCGCTTTATAAAGGAATCGGTTGCCTCGCCAGTTCGGAGACACAGCGTGTCGAAGGCGTGTTGATTCGTTATTTCTACCCCCAACTTCTGCAGGCCGGTTGCGAGAAGAGCGGTTTTCTTCGCTATACCCTCCGCAATTTTCTTGAGGCCTACGGGGCCATGATAGACGGCGTACATTGCGGCAACGACAGCAGGCAGAACCTGCGCGGTACAAATGTTTGAGGTCGCTTTCTCGCGACGGATGTGCTGTTCTCGAGTCTGCAAAGCCAGGCGATATGCCGGTCTTCCGGACTGATCAACGCTGACACCGACAAGTCGTCCCGGCAGCGACCGCTTAAAGGCATCGCGGCAGGCAAAGTAAGCCGCGTGTGGACCTCCGCAGCCCATAGGCATACCAAAGCGTTGTGTTGATCCCACAACAATATCCGCTCCCCATTCACCTGGTGGTGTGAGAAGTGTCAATGATAAAGGATCTGCAGCAACACAAAGCAGTGCCTTGTGTTCGTGGACTCTATCTGCAAGGCCGTGCCAGTCCGGTATGTCACCTTCTGTGGTTGGGTACTGGACGAGGGCACCAAAATAACTTTCCTCATCAACCATGTCTTCCACATTACCGATGATGAGGTCGATGCCCAGCGGTTCCGCTCGTGTTGCCAGAACTTCCAGTGTCTGTGGATGGCACCTTCGGTCGGCTATGAAGGTAGACTCCTGCCCTTTATGCATTCTGTGCGCTAACGTCATTGCTTCGGCAGCAGCAGTCGCTTCATCAAGAAGAGAAGCATTCGCGATAGGCATGCCAGAGAGGTCACAAATCATAGTCTGAAATGCAAGTACAGCTTCCATGCGGCCCTGAGAAATTTCTGCCTGGTAGGGTGTGTAGGCGGTGTACCAGGCAGGGTTCTCCAAAACATTTCGCTGGATAACGGCCGGAGTTTGCGTGCCATAGTAACCCTGACCCAAGAAACTTTTGCAGACGTTATTCTGCCGAGCTACTGCCTTGAGTTCTGCCAGTGCTTCTTGCTCTGAAACAGCAGATGGTAAATTCATCACCGTTCGTCTCATGATGCTCGCCGGCACAATTTCTTCAATCAACGCATCTCGACTTTGTGCTCCGATGGCTTCAAGCATGAACTGCTCATCGGTTGGTGAAAGACCGATGTGTCGACCTGCAAATTCGGGATTGTCATCCGGTGCAGTCGTTTTGCTATACGCAGGTGCGCGAGATTTAGATGAAAGAGCGTGTGGAGAAGCTGTGCCAGAAGACATACAAGGTTCCTTTCCTGAATGTGCCGACGCGCGTTGTGCGTGCCATGGCAACTGACGTTGTGTTTTATCCGCCAGAGGAAACAGTATGGCCGAAACCATGCTGGGAACCCTGTTGTCCTTGGACCTGAGAGATTCACCCGTGAGCATCGGCTCGGGGTTTGCCCCTTCGGTGGACGCCGCCTTTTGCGCCGTCACTCTCCAACAGAATTACAAAATGTCAGTACTTTTGCCTGAGCGTTCAGCCTTCGGCGGTCTTTCGACTCTCTCCTGACCCCCTTTATCATAGGGTCTGTCAGGAGAGCCGGCAACACATCCCAACCAGATGCGTTCCTGAAAAAGAGTTAAGCCAGGCAGGACAATCGACACCAGTTGGATATTTGTTGATGGATAGCATCACGAATCTTTCGAATTTCTGCCAGCTTTTCTTCATGGTTCCCTGTTACCTTTGATGGGTCTGGGAAGCTCCAATGTTCTCGGGCAACTCGTCCAGGAAAAGATGGGCAACGTTCCGCGCTTGTTTCATCACAGACAGTGATCACACGGTCGTAATGACGTCCCTGCTGAAGAACGTCACTGACTCCTGTAGTCACTGCACCAGAGATGTCGATGCCAACTTCCTGCATCACTTCGACAACAAGTGGATTAAGAGAACCTGGTTCGATTCCTGCGCTTGACGCAAGGAAGGAACCCTGGCACATCTGATTTACAAATGCTTCTGCCATTTGGCTACGAGCACTATTGTGAATGCAAACAAAGAGAATGCGTTGTTGGCTCTCTTCGTCACAACACCCACTGGTACCGATGCCACATTTCTCTGGTGCAAGGCAGGCAGTGTGATTCGAACCAAGTGTAAACAGCAAGCCGGACGGTGTTATATCAGCCAGTTCAATCGGATAGTGTGCTGTCGTAGTACCTTCGTATTCTACTTCAACAGCAAGTTCATCAGCTTTGAGCACCTGCATCCCGAGTCGAATGATCTCTGCAAGCTTTGTTGTTTCCAGCCGGTGATCGAGGTCATTGCCCGTCCATAGTTGGAGTTGGCATGTCACTTGACTTCGTTGTGTTCCTCCACAGTCAATAAAGTCCTTTTGAATTCGCCCGACTTCGGTCACATGAAAATGAGCAGGTACAAATGATTTGTCAGGAAGCATCCAATGCATGTGTTGCGACGGATGTGCGTCTAGAAAATTAAGCAGTTCGCGTATGTTCATAGATATTAGTTTCGAGATGTTGGATAAAGATTGTTTGAATGAACATAGTAAATCAGCATAGGGCCGATCCAACATTTTTACATCCTGATCTCAAGTGGGACAGAATGTACGTGGTAAAGGTGCTCCCCCACCGGCAACGGAGTTGTTGGGAGTCTGCCGATGGGGGAGCGATTGGCAGGCGGTTTATAGGAACGTATTGTTCAAGTTGTGTTAAATCAGCTCAGGTACATGAAAAACAAATAAAAGCATGTTCATGAATCTGAAGGTGATCGATGCTTTCAGCGAAACACGACGCATCCCCGCCGGAGAACCGATTTAATCCATTATTCAGTGGCAAAGCGAGGGTATAAATAGATTTGGATATATCTATTTGCTATTGATGAAGACGGTGTTTCTAAACAAGAGTTTATAAACCTAGCAGACCATTCTCATTCGAAAGAAAAAATGGTTCTCGAATCCCGATCATGGATTTGTTGAATAGCGACTTCACTTTTTCCATCCCGACAGGTGAATGGATACTTGAGCCATTGAAATGACTCTTGCGAAGAAGTCGTTTGGACTGAATGTCTACAAAAAGCGTGACGCAGAGAAACACACTTTGGAAGCCTCTCCTTGAAAGCCTCTGCTAATGGCTCTCAGCATCTTTGCCAAGTTCCTGATCAATCAGAATAAGCCCGTGGCCGTCTCCTCCAACCAAGGAGAGTCGATCGTGGACATCATCAGCTTCAGCAGTATCTGCAATTTGTTGTGGAACAAACTGTGTTATGAAACTGTGTGTGAGATGGTCGTTATGTTTGTCTGCCAGGTCGATTAAGTCATTCATCCGCTGCATCAATTTATGTTCTTGACTGCGAACTTGATCAAAAGCGGCGACAGGGTTTTCCCAATCAGAGGTAGGAGCTTCGATAGTCGCAAATTTTGCCTGACAGTCTCGGTCATTCAGATAGTCAACGAAGAGACCCATGTGTGTCAATTCCCCGGCTGCTTCAGTACGAAACCATTTTGCCATTCCGGTTAATCCACGAACACTGGCCCACGAAGCCATTGAAAAATAAAGGAATGCTGCGGAGGACTCGATGCATATTTGTTCGTTGAGGGCGGCGGCAACTTCTTCATTCAGTGAAAGTCGAAAACTCATCAAATTCTCCAGCATTCAAAACAGGTAAGTAAAAGATTCGTTGTTAGTCTACTCTTAAGTCTAGCAATGTAATAAGAGTTCGGGCAGAGGAACTTCTTAACTTTCATAAAAATCTTTTTACTCAGAAAGTGATAATGAGATTCATTCTCGAAAGTATATTTTGTAGTAACGCATGCAGTGTCAACAATATTTGAATTAGAGCCTAGCCAAAAGTGAGGATTTCTCAGCGGCATAGAAAAACAGTTTTTTGTTTTTTGAACGCACCGCGCTGATTGCAGATTGATACGATTTTGGTCAGCTACTCTGCTCGGTCAGTACGGCTGGCAAACCTCTACGCGAACGGCCATGATCTCACAGATTCATGTCTCTCGCCGCTTCGGGGAGATAGTGAATGGTTCTGGTTAGTGATGCTGATCTCCGGCACGAGGTGCATGTTTTTCAGCCGTATTGTCCTCGTACACCGTAAACTTCATCGTTTTTGTATACAGGTATCGTTGCACCTTATCGTGGGGACCGGGCATTAACAGTATTTTGGCAATCCAGCGGCAGACAAGTTGCAAGAAGTGTTTCTAGAAATGACGATATTGAATATGAGAAACTGTCAGATGAGTTTTTGTGAAAGAGAGACTATGAGATCAATTTATGTGGTGTTGGCATTGGTGTGTGGTGTATTTCCGCTGGCTGGTTTACCACAGGCAGCTGAATCACCGCAGGTAGCCGAGTACACGCACCACATGGCAGTTTCAAAAAAGGTGCCCGGTCTTCATGCCGGAGAGCATCCGCTACCCCTGCCTACAACGATGAGCCATATCGAGTACGAAAAAATACTCTTCCCATTTATCAAGAGTCGAGCCTATGCGACGCAGTTGGGGTGGAGTCACGA
This sequence comes from uncultured Pirellulales bacterium, assembly GCA_965662325.1. Lineage (GTDB taxonomy): Bacteria > Planctomycetota > Planctomycetia > Pirellulales > UBA1268 > UBA1268. Next base: position 4,646 of record CBFIHW010000036.1, read on the forward strand.
CAAGTACGTGCGCGATACCGGTGCGTATGTAAAAGGAAAATATTATGGAACGCATCCCGCAGTCCGGTGCTTTTATTCACCCAAGGTGATGTACTGGCTCACCGGGAATCCAGACTTTTGGCCCGAGGGTCGCGATTCGGGGCATGCCCCAGAAAAAGCACCTCGTGAAGGCGTTATTCCCGATGGTGGGATGATCATCAAAGAAATGCTTCCGCCGCCAGCTGCTCGTTATGCAGATATGACCGAAGAAGAGATTCTTGCCGTGTTACGGCTTCCATCTTCAGCCGGCTGTGATGTGATGATTAAAGACAGTTCCGGATCACCAGATGGTTGGTTCTGGGCAAGTGTCTTTGAGGGTCAGGAATACGACAGTCCCGACTCTTTTGATTATCCGCAGGCAGGATTCGTCCTCGCATGTGTGCGGTGTCATTCTGTAGCTGAGGAGGGTGGAACCTTTTCATCACTCCGGAATATCACAGGTTTCCCGGGTGAGCCAATACAATATTTTGTCGATAACACGTGGCGAGAAATTCCAACAGCACTCCAGCCATACGACTTCCGCCATGATCCGGAGCCTCCTGCGTTGCGTGCCCCGCTTGATCCGGGTCCAACGCGGCCAAGTTTTGAATTTCTTAATACGTACAAATCTGCGAAATATGTTACGTATCCAGAAGTACGGAAGTTCCCAGCAGAATCGAATGATCATGTCACCCCACATGCATCGATTCCGGAGCGATTTTTGACATCCGATCAGTGCCTGATGTGTCATAGCGCTGCCACTGGTCGACACAGTGCAAGTCCCGTTATGTTTCTGGAAACGAAACGAGGGGGCCTGAACGTTTCGCCCTATGGTGAGTGGAGGTGGTCGCCAATGGGTCTTGCTGGACGCGACCCGATTTTTCATGCACAGCTTGAAAGCGAGTTGTCACAGCTCACACGAGAATTACCTGGGGATCAGGCGGATGAGTACGGAGACCAAGTAGTAAATACGTGCCTGCGGTGCCATGGTGCTCTTGGCAAACGACAACATGAATTTGATACGGGTCTCAAACCGTGGGAAACAAAAGGCAAAGAGAATCTTGACTGGTTTCATGTGGCAGACCCGAATGACCCACATCATAAGTATGGGGGACTCGCTCGTGATGGTATTAGTTGCACCGTCTGCCACGGAATGGTTGAAGAGTATCCAGATCTTCAGGGGTTTTTGGCTAATTCGATAACAGGCCAATTTAAGACAGGTCCTGCAAATGAGATTTACGGCCCGTTTAAAGATGTTGTCACAAAGCCGATGCTCAAAGTACTTGGCGCCGCTCCAAAACACAGTCCATTCATTCAATCATCACGAATGTGTGCAACGTGCCACGTCATTAATCTGCCAGTTCTCGACTGGCCGTTGGGTCATCCTCCTGCCGGAGTTGAACAGCCACCGCGAGAACAGCTTGAACAGTTGCTTGCATCCGAAAAGACTCCGCAATTCCAGGGCTTTGCACACAAGATTGAGCAGGCGACATATCTGGAGTGGCTCAATAGTAGTTTTCAGGATGAATTTGGTCGAACGGCTGAATCGCGGAGTTGTCAGGAATGCCACATGCCCAATGGATATGAAAGTCCAGATGGTGATCTTTCGATTGATCAAATTGCAACAAAAATTGCCGTTCTTCAGGACCAAGAATATCCGGAATCAGATCACGCACTCGCGAGGGAAGACCACCACGTTCGATTTCGCGATAAAGGTTTTCGGCGGCATACATTCCAAGGCATGAATGTCTTCCTGCTCGAAATCTTCAGGCAATTCAATGATGTGCTCGGAGTCCGGTTGCCTGATTATGAGACCGGTGTGGAAGGAATCCACTTTGCCATCGACAACTACGTCCAGAATGCACAGAAAAATACAGCTACGGTTGAAATTCTTAATGTGGAAACTGCGGGCCAGACCATCGCTGCGGATGTGAAAGTGACAAATCTTACAGGTCACCGTCTACCTAGTGGCGTCGGATTTCGTCGAGTATGGATTGAGTTTCTGCTTGTAGATAGTACGTATGGTCGTGACCGTATTATCTGGTCGTCTGGGTTAACAAATGGTGCCGGTGTCATTGTCGGAGAGAACGGGCGAGTGTTGCCTTCGGAATTTTTTGATGATGTTGGAGACGGGCAACAACAGCAAGCCTACCAGCCGCATCATCGTGTAATCAGTAGTCCAAATCAGGTGCAGATTTATGAGGAGCTGACACAGAATGCTTCAGGGAAATTCACAACAAGTTTTTTACATCGGACACATGATGCGAAAGACAATAGGCTCTTACCTCGAGGGTGGTCAGCCAAGGGGCCAAGTGAAGAGATGCCGGCAGCATTTGTTGAGGCAACTCATCCACATGGTGTCGGAGAAGATCCACAATACGCTGATGGGAAGGGAACGGATATTGTCAGTTACCGTGTCACGGTCCCGGAATGTTTTGATTGCCGCAAGTTGCGATTGAAGGCCACGCTTTATTCACAGGCGTGGGCACCATACTACCTTCGAGATCGTTTCAGTGATATTCCAGAAGGACCAGAGGGAGATGCCAGACGTCGGCTGTTCTTCTTAATGTCACATCTGAAAACAGAAGGAACGGTTATCGATGGTTGGAAATTCAAGATAGCAACAGACGAAGAAGAAGTTACAGAATCGCACGAAAAAGATGAATTGAATCGAAAGCGATGCAGTTGACCGGATGAGGTCAATTGCTGGTATGAAAGGTAGAGGGGGGAAGAGGCATTGTTGATGGATCCGGCTATTTTATTCCTGCTCACGATGTACTGCCCATGCGTTGATGACATGGTGCATGTTGCAAACGTTCTGTACCTGACGTCATATCTTGTACGTGATATTCTCTGGTTGCGTGTTCTCACAATTTTTGCTGGCCTGTCACTTCTTCCATTTTACTGCAACTGCAGTGACCATATCCTTTGGGCGCCGATAGCATGGAATCTCTTGTTCATGGCAGTCAATTCTGTGCAGATCGCCATCCTGTTAAGGGAGCGTCGGCCGCGTCGCTTGGATGGGCATGAGCAAGCACTCTACGACAACGTCTTCTCTGAACTAACGCCGGGTGAATTTCGCCGGTTGGTGAAGCTAGGTGAGTGGCGCGAGATTGAAGCTGGAACACTGATTATAAAGTGTGACTCGGTGGTCCACGATATTCAGGTGCTGAAGCACGGGGCTTTAGAAGTACGGCGAGATGGAGAGATTATCGCTCGAAATGAACCGGGGCAATTCGTTGGTGAAATGAGTTTCCTTTCAGGTGAAAGAGCAACAGCTGATGTCGTTGCTACTGAGCCAAGCCAGGTCTTGGCCTGGTCTCAGGAAAGTTTGAACAAGCTGCTCGACAAAAAGCCGGCCCTTGCCTACAAGATGCGGGGCATTCTTGGCCGGGATGTCGTGGTCAAGTTACGAGCCCATGGGAAGCCGGTAGGATAGGTCCAATCGCCCACGGCGTTGTATGTATCGAACTGGTCTTTGCTTCCCGGCACTAGATTACCGTCAGTAGATTATTAGTTGCAGTATTCAGTTTCGTGAGAGCATGCCAGTGCGCTGTGAGGTGGTTGTATTTCGAGGTGTCGAAGCTAAAAATCCTTCGATAACGCAGATTCATACAACGAGAATATGTTCTGGGATCAGAACTGATATTCCAGCCCCGCATTGACACCCTGGGCCCAGAAACCAGTTGTTGACAGATTGAAGCTCGGGTCAGAAGGCCCTGTAGTAATTGTGCCACCACCAAATTGTTCGGGGTTGACGGATGGATCGATCTGATCAGTGACTCGACCGACCGTTGTCCAGTAAATCAGTGAGTATCCGACCGAGAGGCGAAACTGAGACCAAATAGCATAGTCAGCAGTTACACCAAATTCACCCGCGGCGGCAAAAAGTGATTGCTCATTTCCTGGATTGGTTGCCTGTGCCAGCACGCCTCCCGGATAGGTTGTTGTCGTTCCCGTTGTAGTTTCTGTTGTTGTTGTCGATCCGTTAATACGCGTTGTGACTGTTGTCGCTCCGAGTGCAACTTTGCCAAGAACCTGAAGTGACCATCGGTCTCGCCACCATTTTTCCACCATGCCAAATTCACCCCCATAAAACTGATTTAGTGTTCGGAAGGAGTCAGAGACAGTTGCGACATCCGGCGAAACACTCGAAGTCATATTCACTGCCAGTTGATCTTCAAGCATCAGATATCGAAATCCACCCACCACGTACCGCCTGTGAAAGTCTTCCCCCTGTGTTCTGTTGATTTTATAAAGAACATCAACACTCCCAAATTGACTCTGGAGCGATGCATCGACGGTCTGATCAAGAAGAGCGGGGTCAGTAGGAGGAAATGTAGGTGGCCCGGGTAAAGGAATGATAACGGCGTCTTGTTGTTGTGGAGCTGTTACCTTGAAATAGGGTCGTGCTAGATAAGAAGTCCCGCCATTTGTGGAAATACTGAATGCCTCTTTGGCAATAGCGAGCCCAAACCAAGAGGCCTCAATACCGCGTTCCTGCCGTGGTGTGAACCAGAAACCAGCGGTGAGTCGTGCACCAGAACGCATAGGTCCTTCAAAGTTGGTTCCCCCAAAAAGAACACGTGTTGTTGGCAAACCAACAACACCGATATCTGCTTCTGGCGTGCCGGCAAGACTTGTTGTGACAAGTGGGGGAACGGCCTGGCCGGTTGTGGCCCAGACAAGATACTCAGTAGAGAACCAGAGACGCCCAGGGAACTCAGTACGAAACACACGTGTGTAATCCCTTGTACATGGCTTGTGATTAGGTGCCATGTGGTAGGCAAGTTCACCAGGTCCCATCCAATGGCGGTCAACAATATTTCGGTCACAACATGAAGCCGGTGCTGGTTCCTTAAAATATGTAAGAAGATCTTTTGGATTCTCAGAAAAACCGGTACTTCGGACAGGGTCGAACCCGGCGGGCACCTGAAGATCATCAGCTCGTTTCGTTGGCGCCCAGATACTGCCAGCTTTCTTTTCAGCGAGTGCATCAGCCGGGTCATCAAGCGAGCCAGGATATCCGAGTGGTTCTGGTTGACTTGTCAGGCCGATCTCTGCAGGAAGTGTTCGCATGCTGAGTAGAACACCCGCGCACCAGAGAACAACAATCCAGTTGTTTGGATGGTCCATCCGGTTTTGAGACATGCTTGGCCTTATCTGTTGGGTCACTTCCACAGTTAATATGTATCGGTTCTAGAGACCTTGCGGCCTGAATGGGTTTGTTTTTCCCAAAACATACAAACATCGCAGATTACCCATCCCGTTCTTTCGTTAAAGATTTCCGATTAATGCAGTCGATTGAGACCGGTAGAGGTACCACGTTACATCCCTGTGCACGGGGTCGTGGATACCTGTCACGAGAGCGCCCGTTCCCCCGCGAGGCGTGTTCCATGAAACCGTCGCGCACAGAGAGTTGGTTGAAACTATTGAGTATTGCAGTGCTTTGCACTGTCCTGCTCGTGGGGTGTTCGCGCGGTAAGTATTACCTCCAGGCTGATCGTGAGGTCAATGCGCTGCTGAAGGAGAAATCTTGTGATCCGCGGTGGGAAGTACCGTTTGATTACAACGTTCGATCAGATAAACGAAGTCGATTTCATGATCCGTACAACCAAATTTTCCCACCGATGCCCCCTGATGACCCGACGAGCCATCGTTATATGCATTGCGTCGACGGGAAGCACGGGTTTTATCGCTGGCATATTAATGGTGATCGCACAACACTCGATAATCCGGCTTGGCGTTCGCGGCTCTATGAGGTTGTTGACCTGACGGAGGCGGGCGCGATTAAATTGAATTCTGAGTCAGCGATGAAGCTGGCGTACCTCAATTCAATTAATTGGTGGGATCAGCTCCAGACACTCTATCTTTCAGCTCTTGACGTGAGTACTGAACGGTTTGCTTTTGATGTTCAATTTTATGGAGGGAATACCACAGAATATTTAAGCCGTGGTCCAGCTTCACGTGCTGGGGGGCAAGGTACTCCTTTGAGCCAAGTCACTCGATGGGGTACCGCAACGAACTTGCGTGCACAACGGTATCTCGCGACGGCTGGTGAACTTGCTGTAGGACTTGTGAATTCTGTTGTCTGGCAGTTTGCTGGGCCGAATCAGTACACAAACTTTTCAATTGTAGATTTTAGCTTTATCCAGCCTTTGCTCCAGAACTCCGGTCGTTCAATTGCTTTGGAACCACTCACAATAGTTGAACGGACACTCTTGGCAAATTTACGCCAACTTCAATTCTATCGACAAGGTTTTTATCTTCAGGTTGTTTTCGGAGGGAATCAGCCACAGCGGCTTCAGCGACGAGGTGGTTTCTTCGGTGGTACTGGGTTTGCAGGATTCACGGGAACAGGAGTTGGCGGGTTTGGAAATATTGGAGGTGTGTTCTTTGGTGGGCAGGGCAACGGTCTGCAAACTGCAGGGAGTGGCACCGGGGGAGCAGGATTTGCTGGTGGTGGTGCCGCGCAACTTGGGGGCTTTGTTGGTATTCTGCAGTCCCGTCAACGAATACGAAATGCCGAACAGAATTTAGCAGCACAGCTCAGGGCCCTTGCTCAGCTTGATGCCAATCTTGAGGCAGGTCTTGTAGGGGTCGAGCAGGTTGATCAATTACGCCAAAGCGTCGAGACAAGCCGTGCGACTCTCCTTCAGTCAAAGACGGGTCTCGCCAACCAGATTGAAACGTTCAAAGTTAATACTTTGAATATCCCGTCAGATACAGCAATGGCCCTTGATGAAACATTCATTAAGCCCTTTCAATTCATAAGCCCTGAGATGCAGGCTCTACAAAACGGCATTGGTGATTTTCTGGCAACGTATTCTTTTGGTTCCGAAGAACCCCTGAAAGAAGTTGATGATCCTCGCCAGGATTCTATAAACGATGATCCTGCAGCTCTTGAATTGGTACCGCCGGCAATCGAAAAATCTCTGGAAGAGCCGCTTCTTCTGCCGCCGCCTGTTGATCAGAAAGGCCAAGGAAAGAGTGCTGAAGAAGCAGAAGAAGAAGTTTCAGTGCAAGTAGAGAAGTCAGTTCTAAAACCGCAGACCGATTCAACAGAAGAAGCGAAAGAAACTGAGGAACTGCTGGCTGACACCGATCAGGCACTCATTAAAGCATCTCTCGAAAAGCTTGATCTCTTGAGAGACCAAGTCGAGATACAGGCAGCTGAGGTGATGTCAGATCTCCAACGCGTTGATACGGATGCAGCGTATCGAATCAGTCGTATGCGACCTACGGAAAAAGAAACATTTTCACGTGAGATGCGACTCCTGAACGATGATCTCAATCGTCTTCTCAAACAGATTGATGAAAATGAAATAGAAATTAAGCGGCTTGGCGATGCTCTTGTACCGGAGAACCTTCGGGAAACTGCTGATTTGGTAGTTGAGCTTGTATCAGAGATTGCCGCTGCTGTTGACGAGATGTCACTTATTCAAGCCCGTGCACGTGTTGAGGCGATCACAATTGAGCCCGAGCGAATTGATCCAGATATTGCATTTGAGGTAGCTAGAGCAAATCGTTTGGACTGGATGAATAATCGTGCAGCACTAGTCGATCAGTGGCGACTGATTCAATTTAACGCCATGTCATTATTAGCTGGCCTCGATCTTGAAATAGATGGAAATCTCTCCACAACAGGAACAAACCCGGCTCGGTTCCGTGCGCCGAGCGGCATTATGGGCGGTCGACTCCGTTTTGATGCGCCACTCACACGATTACGCGAGCGTAATAATTTCAGACAATCAATTCTGGATTACCAGCAGGTACGACGTCAGCAAATTCGCTATGAAGATCGAATTAAACTTTCTATTCGTCAGTTGTTACGACAGCTGGAGCTTGATGAGCGTAATCTTGAGACGCAACGTCGAGCTGTGATTATTGCGATTCGCAGAGTGGATCAGACACGATTAAGCTTGAGCCAGCCGGCTCCTCCACCCCCGCCACCGAGTCCGGATGGCTCTATTCCACTTGTTGACGCGGCAGCTGGGCAGCTTGCACCAACTGCAACACTCAATCTGATTTATGCATTTAATGATCTTCGGAGTTCTCAGGACGCACTCACAAGTATATGGATCAATTACTATGCAACCCGGGCATCACTCGCGTACCAGCTCGGTGTCATGAATCTTGATGAGAATGGGGTATGGATTGATATGCCTTTTACAGATTGCAGTCGTATGGGTGCTGAAGAGACTGTGCTCCCACCGCCAGTGCCTCAAGAGTGGCTCGATTATCTTGAAGAAATTGATCCGCCACCACCAATGCCCGGTGATGCAGGAATTGAACCTCTCGATACACCAGGGATACTGCCAAGTATTATGGCGCGAGCAATGCCATCCGAGACAGAAGATGCAGAATCAGAGCACGTGGATGAAACAAAGGCAAAGGAAGTGCTTCCTGCGTCTGCGGAAGTCAAGGAGGACCAGTCTTGGGTAAATTTGATACCGTCCTTTTTGAGGTGATATCTGTCCGTGACTTGTGCAATATCAGTTCTGGAAGGAACTTTCCGTGACAAAAAAATTATGTGTGAGAAACCAGTGACAAGTGACATAGTTATGTAGTGGTACAACCTAATTCTCTGAAATGAAGTGACGAATTCGTGGATAGTTCAGTATCGACAACACCAGCACCAGATCAGCCAACAGCCTCAACCAATGCGGCTGCTATTGCTGACTTGCTTGGGAATCCGACAGCTCAGCAAAGGCCAGTTGGTCAGAGTCCTCGTCGTGGGTGGATATGGTTGCTCGTACTTTTCCCGTTGCTTATCGCTGGGGCATTTCTTTCTCCACGTCTTCTCGCGTTGTTGCCAGATACAAAGCAGGCGGCTGATCTTACAGGTATGCCGTTGTATACCGTTCAGCGACGAGATCTTCAGATTACGGTTACCGAAGAAGGTAGTTTGGTCAGTGACGAAAACGTCGATATCACCTGTGATGTTGCTGGTGGGGCCACCATTATCTGGCTTGTAGACGATGGTGATCGAGTGGCTGAGGGCATGGATATCGTCAAGCTCGACGCATCAGTGTTATCTGAAAATGCAACGGCTCAGAAAATTGCTTATGAAAAAGCAAGGGCGCTGATGATTCAGGCAGATAAAGATCATGCGGCTGCAAAAATTGCCGTTGAAGAATATAGAGAAGGCCTTTTCAAAAAAGATCTTCGAACGGCAGAGTCTAATGTCACAGCAGCAACAGAACGACTTCAGGCCACGCAAAATACCTTGGCGTACGGTGAGCGAATGTTTCGTAAGGGCTATATTACCCCGCAGCAGCTTGAGGCACAGAAGTCGGCAGTTGCCCGCGCGAAACTTGATCTTGGGACAGCAAACATAGCCCTTGATGTTCTTACCAAGTTCACAAAGCCAAAGATGATTACAGAACTTGAAAGTGTTCGTGACTCAGCAGCAGCCCGTCTTGAAAGTGAACGAGCTGCGCTTGAACTTGAGCAAATTAAACTTGACAGACTCGAAGGAGAACTACTGAAGTGCACAATCAAGGCTCCACAAGATGGTCTTGTTATTTATGCCAATTCTCGATCGAGGGATCGTGAGACAGAAATCAAAGAAGGCACGTCAGTCAAAGAGAGGCAGGTCATTCTGCAACTGCCTGATCTCACCAAGATGCGCGCTGACGTTGAGGTTCATGAGTCAAAAGTCGATGAAATCTCACCTGGAATGCCTGCGATTGTCCGAGTACAAGACCTTAAATTTTCCGGTGTAGTTACATCAGTTGCGAATCGACCAGAGTCAAACTGGTTTTCAACGGCAAAAAAATATGTTGTTGGTGTACGTATCGACGGGAAGTCCGAAGCCCTGAGACCGGGGTTTACTGTCGAGGCTACCATTATTGTTGCAGATCTGCAGGATGTTATTGCAGTGCCGGTTGCAGCCGTGATTGAAGACGGGAAAGAGTTTATTTGTGCCGTAAAGAAGGGCGATGGATTTGAACGGCGAGTTGTTACGCTCGGAAAAAGCGATGATCGTTTCGTAGAAATTGTAGAAGGTCTTACGGAAGGAGAGCCGGTATTCTTGAATCCGGAAACAGTGCTTAGCGCGTCTCTTTCACGTGATCAAGAACAGACTTTAGAGTGGTCCGGTCGCCCTGACACGAATGAATAGCTCACGATCGCAGGCGCCCTGTACACGTGCATTGCCTTTTTATAGCACTAGCTGTGGAGAGTGAAATCGACGCATGAACGTCATTCAGCAGCTTAAACTTGGCTTCCGCAGCCTGATGCTCCACAAGCTTCGTTCAGCACTGGCCGTCCTTGGCATTCTCATTGGTGTGACCGCTGTGATATGGCTTGTCGCTATGGGAGAGGGTGTGAGCTACCAGGCACAGCAACAGATCAAAGAGCTTGGTGCAACAAGTATTATCGTGAGGACCATCAAGCCATCAGAAGAAGCCAATAGTGATAGTGGAAGCCGCTCTGGAATTGCATACGGTCTGTTGCGGTCAGACTACGACCGGATCATGACAAATGTTCCGACTATCTCATCAGCAGTTCCCATGCGGGAAATCAGCCGAGATGTTCGTCGTGATGAATTTTCCGTTTCGGCACAGGTGATCGGGTGCACCCCAGAATATTTTTCGATCAATCGGCTACCTGTGGTTCGTGGCAGACCACTTGCTGCCCCAGACCTTCGAGGTCTAGAAAATGTGGTGGTATTGGCACATGACATTGCCCAACGGCTGTTTCCAATTCAGGACCCACTTGGCCGTGCTATTCAGATTGGTACGGAGTTTTACGTTGTTGTTGGCGTTGCCGAGGATCGAACAGCAGCTGCGGCTATCGGAGGAAGTTTCTCAGCCCGGCAGTACAACCGCGATGTGTACATCCCACTGAGTACGTTTCGAAAACGCATAGGTGATCGCGTCATCACCGTTCGTGGAGGTACTTTTCAAAATGAGACTATTGAACTGAATCAGATTACTGCTGTTGTGGATGATGTGGCATCAGTTGATGCCTCTGCTGATATTATCCGGTCATTGCTCAGTCGGTATCACAAAATACGTGACTATGCAGTTGTTGTCCCCAAAGAGTTGCTTGAGCAAGCCGAAACCTTACGAATGATGTTTAACGTGCTCTTACTTTTAATTGCTGGAATATCACTTGTTGTCGGGGGTATCGGCATCATGAATATCATGCTTGCCACGGTTACTGAGCGAACGAGAGAAATTGGTATCAGGCGTGCGCTTGGTGCAACGAAGGGTGAAATCATTCAGCAGTTTCTTTGGGAAACTGTCGTGCTGTCGGGTACCGGTGGGCTCTTGGGTGTCGCCGTTGGGTTTCTTTGTGGTCCAACTGTTGAAGGTGTTCGGCTTGGTATTGAAAACTTTATGCCCGATGTCTGGTCGACACTGCCATCAACAATTCATCAACTTGAGCCACGACTTGCACCATGGTCGATTGTTGCGGCCTTTGGAATTTCAGTCGGAGTCGGAATTGTATTTGGAATCTATCCAGCCCAGCGTGCAGCCAATATGGATCCAATTGAGGCTCTTCGTCATGAATAACAATCATACTGATGTGCCACAGGAACCAGTGCAAGTTGCCATGGTTCGAGATGTAACCAAGGTCTATCGACTAGGAGGGCAGGACGTCAAAGCACTGGCTGGCGTTTCCCTTGAATTCAAGCAGGGTGATTTCGTTGCCATCATGGGAAGTTCGGGATCAGGAAAAAGTACACTCTTAAACCTGCTCGGCTGCCTTGATAGGCCAACTACTGGTCACTATTTACTTGGTGGTCACGACGTTGCGACATTGAGTGATGAAGACCTGTCACGAGTTCGTGGCCGCTATCTTGGATTTGTTTTTCAGTCATACAATCTGATTCAGCAACTCAGTGTGGTTGAAAATATTATGGTTCCGTTGTCGTACCAGTTGCCTGTACGTCCAGATGGCCGTGAACTCAGTACAAAGTTGGCAACACTTGTGGGGCTTGCCGGTCGTCTTGATCACAGGCCTAACCAACTTTCTGGTGGTCAGCAGCAGCGAGTGGCGATTGCTCGCGCTCTCGTGAATAATCCTCATGTTATTCTTGCTGATGAACCAACGGGAAACCTTGATACAGCGACATCAAATGAAATTATGGATCTTCTTGATGTGTTGAATAATACCGGCCGAACAATTGTGATGGTGACCCATGAACCTGACATTGCAGAGCGAGCCAAGACTGTGATTACTCTTCGAGATGGTCTGATTCAGTCCGTTCAACAGAACCGAACGTAGGACAAAACCGCTGGTTTTGTTTCTGCCAGATTCTCTAGCGGTGCTGTCTGAAAAACCAGTCGAGTAATTTCTCATCATGATATGCCGCAGTCCAAGAATCATGGCCAACGCCGGGGAGTTCTGTGTATTTCGGATTTCCTCCGGCTTCCTTCACAGCGGCAACCATAGAGCGTGAACAGTCGACCGGAATCACCGTGTCAGCATCTCCATGGACTACCCAAAGGGGGACATCCTTTGCGAGTTCTGCGTACTTCTCTTCACTTTTCCCACAGACTACAACGGCTGCAGCAATTCTCTCAGGGAGTCGCATGGCAACTTCCCACGCCGCAGCACCTCCCATTGAAAGACCGGTGACCAGAATTTGATCTGTATCAACAGCTTCTGTATCAATCACATGATCCAATGCTTTCATTGCTGCCTGCATATCGGTTGTCATATCCACTGCTGACCACCGATATCCTTCTCGGCACTGTGGAGCCAGAATAAAGCAAGGATATTTTTTCCGGAGGGTCTCAGTTGTCATCCACGTTGGAAAGTACTTGAGTTGCCTGGCATTGTCAGACCCTCTTTCTCCAGCACCGTGAAAAAATATGACGAGTGGAAATTTCTTGTTGGAGCCAGAAGTTTCAGGTCTCAAGAGGCGATAGTGAAAAGAAATATCTTCACCATCTTCTTGGACAGAGACCGAGTGTTCTTCGAAGAGGTTTTCAGGATGGATTGGTGATGTTGGTTCTGCTGTACACGTATTCAAGATTGCACTTGTTACAAGGAAGAGGATACAAAAAAGAGATTTCATCATTTGATTCATAGACACAACGACCGGTTTTGGCTTCTTCAGCTTACTTTTGGGTCCCCATTGTGGCATCTCGATCACTCTGGCGTAAGATGGGGTGATACGGGAGGTATTTCCATGCAAATAACGTTCAAATTTCTTGTAGCTACTGCAATTTTTCTTGTCCCCCAATGTGTTTTAGCGGGCGTTCCGAATTCCCCGAATGTGCTTATCATCATGGCGGATGACTGTACATTCAACGATTTGTCTCTTTATGGTGGGGTGAATGCAAAGACACCACATATTGAACGATTGGCTTCGGGTGGGCTTGTTTTTGATCAGGCATATCTGTGCGAAGCGATGTGTCAGCCATGCCGGTCAGAATTGTTTACGGGAAAGTATCCAGTTGCCAATGGAAGTGCATACAACCACTCCTCAAGTCGTGATGGTACTCACAGCTTGCCGCACTACTTGCAGCCGCATGGGTATCGCGTTGGTATAAGTGGAAAAATTCATGTTCAACCAACATCGGTCTACCCATTCGAGATGGTCGATGGTTTTGAAAAACGTTGTACGAAAAATCCAACAAAAGCGCACAGCCTCAGTGGAATCCGCGAGTTTATCGGTCGGGATGCAAAAGATCCCTTCTGCCTGGTAGTTGCACTCGTAGAGCCTCACGTGCCATGGGTCATGGGAGATGCCTCCGCGTATCCTCCAAAAAAACTGTCGCTTCCGGAAAATATTGCTGATACAGCTGAGACTCGTACCTGTTTCTCAAACTATTTGGCTGAGATAACGTATATGGATAGTCAGGTTGGTGAAATTCTTGGTGTTCTTGATGCTTCTGGCAAACGTGAAGAAACATTAGTTCTCTTCACATCGGAGCAGGGTTCACAATTTCCAGGAAATAAATGGACCAACTGGAACACAGGTGTTCATACGGCTTTGGTGGCATCATGGCCTGAAACAGTCAAGCCGGGAAGGACTGATGCATTGGTGCAATATGCCGATATTGTTCCAACGATACTTGCCTTGAATGGTGAAAGTGAGTCAGTCATCCAGCAAAAATGTGATGGCGTCAGCTTTCTGCCGAGTCTTCTTGAAGGTGCTCCCTCGCAAAGAAAATATGTATATGGGTTACACAATAATTATCCGGAAGGACCTCCCTATCCAATACGATCTATCAGCGACGGCACCTATCATTTAGTTCTGAATCTAACACCTCAGAACAGCTATGTTGAAAAGCATCTCATGGGTATGGCGCAGCGAGAACAAATTGAAAGAAAATATTGGTCAACATGGATGAGAGATTGTTGGCAGGATGATCGGACCTATCATCTGATCAATCGATTCACAACGCGTCCGGCTGTGGCGCTTTATAACTCAGCAGCAGATCCATATGAATTGAAAAATCTTGCTGGGCAGCCAGAGCACGAAGCGACTCTAAAGACTCTTCAAACAGCCTTGCAAGCGTGGATGCAGTCGCAGGGAGACCCGGGTGCAGCGATGGATACTCGCGAAGTCTATGAGGCCGCAAAGAAAGGGCAGCATCGATTTCCCGGATAATGAAGCATAGTTCCCAACGGTTCAATTAGGAAGCACGTTGCGTCATATCAATCAGAAAAACCCAAGGCCGATGACTGTCAGGCGGAAGGCACTGCCTGTTTGATAACGGCAAGTGTTTTTGTGTGTGCTTCCGTGAGAAACTCCTGTGGTTCTCGTTTGCGGTATGTCGGGTTGTACAGCTCGAGTGAAACACATCCGGTGTACCCAATTTCGTAAAGAATTTTCAGTTGTTCAACCAGTGGAAGGACACCATCGCCAGGAAGTACGCGCTGTGGGTCACACCATGTGTCTTGGCGTTCTAATCCTGCTGGAGAATCTGCAAACTGAAAAATTGCAATTGCATTCGGGTTAAGCATTCGCAGTGCATGTGGTTCGGTGCCACCGTGAAAATTATGGTATGTGTCAGGAATCACTTTTGCGTCTGGCCATCCTGACATCATGCCAACATCAACAGCATCAGAAAGTGTTTTGAGCTGAGGGACAGCATTCAGGAATATGATTCCTGTCTTGAGCCCGTAATCATTCAGCGCAATTTCACTGATTCGGCGGTAACACCAGGCACCGACATCCTTGGTAAAAGTCTCTCGTTTTTGTAAATCGGGAATGATCTGAACATGCTCCGAACCAATATCACGAATCATACGGAGTCTGGTGTGCTGTTCTTCCAGACGAGATTCAAAATCTTCCTTTGTGTTTCCGAGGCTTCCCCATAGACCAATGACACTCGGAACAAACAAGCCTCTGTCACGAATACTCTTGCCAAGATCTTTGAGCGATCCACCTGCTTGTTCGAATGCCGTTAATTCGCGATCCCACGGCTCAATTGCGTCAAAAGAAGAACCAGCAACAACGTCAACTTTTTTTTCAAGTGGTAAATCCTTCGCAAGTGTTGCGGTGTCAAGGCACATGGGCCATGGACTGTGGCCGTTTTGCCACACATGCGGTTTGTTTTCTGCTTGCACACGATGCGGGGTTGTTCCAGCAGCTGCAAGAGCGGCACCGGCCTGTAAAAATAAACGTCGAGTTGCTTTCATGGTGCACTCCTCAAGTTCCAGCTGTATTTTTGTCAGAACGACATTGTGAACTCTTATTTCATGCTTCAAAGCATATTTCGTCAACTCTCACCTGTTTCCAAAAGAACCGTACTGATCGCAGGAACCACATGTCTCTATTGTGTGCCCTTCGGATAGGATAGTGCCTGTTGCATAGCTGGCATTTTATTTGCAGAGGTTCATATGGAGATATCTCGGAGTGTGCTTGTGTGTGGAGCTGGGCCTACTGGTCTTGTAACTGCTCTGGAACTCACACGTCGTGGTATTGATGTTCGTATTGTTGATACGGCACCCGAGCCCTCACAGTTATCGAAGGCAGCTGTGCTCTGGCGGCGATCACTTGAAGTTCTCCATCCGTCTGTTCCTTTTGAACGATTTACTGCCCACGGAAGACCGGTCCTTGGCATCCAGTTTGAGGCTGATGGCTATGTTCTTCAAGAAATTGACTTTGGTCTTGATGTCGGACGATTTCCACACGGTCTCTTGATTCCTCAAAATAGAACAGAAGCAGTCCTCAATGAAGCACTTGAGCGTCTTGGTGTACAAGTGGAATGGGGAGTAGCAGTCAAAGAAGTTTCATCATGTGAAGAGCATGTCGATGTGCACTTTTCTCATGGTGGTCGTTCACGGTTTGAATGGGTTGTTGGTGCTGATGGTGCACGCTCGACTGTACGAAAATGTCTTGGTGTGCAATTTCCTGGTGTTTCCATTGATCGGCGATGGCTACTGGCTGATCTGGAGTTGGTAAACAGTGGTCCAGAAGACCGCATACGAATGTTTCTATCGAATGCGGGCTTGCTTGGACTTTTCCCATACGGAGAAGGAGTCTGGCGAGTTATCGCCGATGCTGGGCCAATTGATCCTGAAACACCGCGTCGTGAGCCAACCTGCGAGGACATTCTTCACATACTTCGCTCACGATCTTGTCTTGATTGGACGGTAGAAAAAGCATTGTGGCTTTCAGAATTCCGTATCAATGAGCGACAGGTTGACCACTATTGCCACGGTCGAGTCATTCTTGCTGGTGATGCAGCACATATTCATAGTCCGGCAGGTGGGCAGGGCATGAACACAAGTATTCAGGACGCAGTCAACCTTTCCTGGAAACTTGCCATGGTGATCAAGAAACAAGCAGCAAGGTCATTACTCAACACGTACCAAGACGAGCGTCATCCTGTTGGTGCTGCGGTTGTTGAAGGTTCTGGCAGGATGCTTCGCGTCATGATGAATCAGAATCCACTTATTGGATTTTTTCGTCGTTGGGTGTTGCCCTATATCGTTGGCCTGCCTCCGATGCGAAAGGAGGCAGTGAATCGGCTTTCTGAAGTGGATGTGGAATATTGTGGAGGGCCACTTGCTCCCACAGGATCAGACCGTTGGATCGGTCGACGCTGCCCGGATGTTGTATGGGGTGATGATGGCTCATCAATCTACGATCTTTTTACCGGGACAGGGTTTACCATCCTTCGGCTTGGTCACGGTTCAATGAGTGATACGATGTGGGAGCGAGTCATCCATGCTGCAGGCCCAGATGTTGTTCTTGTTGATGCAGCAATGCCGGATGGGAGTATTACTGAAGAGGCGAAAGCCTTTGCTACGTCATTAGCAGTTGATGATGGAACGATCGTTGTTGTCCGGCCCGATTCATATCTTGGGCCAGTATCTCAAGACATTCAAGCTGTTGTGTCGTGGTTCAGGCAGCTTCACAATTTCGAATAATGAAGAACGAGATACGTCGTGGTCAGGCTTATTTGAACTAAAGTTAAAACTGCCAAATGATATCGCAGCCGCCGTAGAATTGGTCACTTTGAGTTCCTAGGCCACCAGCGGTTTTACCGAATGGTAATCCTACGCCTTGAGCAGCATTGTCCAGATCTTGACTAAACCAGTCGTACCGGAGCTCTGGTCGGATGACGAGATTGTTACCAACAAGGTAGTTCAGTCCCCATGTCATGGCCCAGAAGTTTCCAGCAAATCCTGTAGCTTCTGGTGATCCAGGAC
>CBFIHW010000037.1:0-22068 GCA_965662325.1 uncultured Pirellulales bacterium
GCTGTTGCGTTCCAAGTTGACAAATTTTCTTGTATTTCGCTGCGGCTGCAACGGTTTGCTCACCCTCCCATTGACTGTGTGAGAGTGGCTTCTCGACATAGACATCCTTACCTGCTTCCATGGCCCAAATAGCCGCGAGGCAGTGCCAATGATTGCAGGTTGCAATCACAACCGCATCGATGGACGGGTCGTCTATAAGCCCGCGTAGGTCAGACCATGTCTCTGCTTTGGGGAACCGCTTCTTTGCTTGCTCAAGTCGATCAGCAGCGGGATCACATAAGCCACCAATTGTCACACCAGATACCTTTGAAAATGCAGACATCAAAATATTTCCGCGGCCACCACACCCAATGAACCCAAGATTGACTTCGTTATTGGCGTTCGCTGACCATACTGGTTGGGCAGCAGTGGCGAGCGTAATTCCGCCAGTCATACCGGTCTGAATGAATTGACGTCGTGTTGTATTGACCATGAACGGATCCTTTATCGTGTGATTCCCGGTATTCTTCGTGTGTTGCAGTCTACTTACAAGAAGAGTTTGTTTCCCACGCAAAGTTGACCATTTAATTTAATTTATGGCAAAAAAATTGAAAACCACATACTTTTTGAAAAGCTTTTTATCACCATTTTGTAGAAAATATAAAAAGGGCATCTATTGTGGGCTCAACGCACAGGCCCGTGCAGTGAAACAGGTTTAAAATAAATTAGAGCCAAAGGATTTTCAGATAGAGGATACAAGCGCATTCTTAAGGTCCGATTAAGCTGTTTGAGTCAGTTCGGCTTTTAGGGGTACTTCCAGCCGCCAACGCTTCGGCCACTTCATCGAGCCATTGTGTCTCAGGTTCGTACTCGGGCGACTTGCCCATGGTCGGGCAAATGCCGCCGCCCCCGGAGTGTTCATTCCATGAATACATGATCACAATCTGCGCCTCGCAGTCTTTGGGATGCGCTAACACGAAATCTAAAACCTCTTTAAGCCGGGCCGTAAGATCGCCATCCTTGGGCCATTGGCTGTGATAGATTTCATCGATGGGTTGCCCCTTCCGGTCGAAGGCGTGGGGCCACCGATAATGCATGCTGGGGCAGGGAGGAAGAAACGGGATTTCAAGGTTCAGGTACTCTTGTTCGCATGTCTTGATAATCTCCTTCGTGGCCGCTGCATAGGTTGGCGCTTCGTCTCTTTTGGCAATTGCACCGCCATAGGACCCTTCATAGTCCATGAATGCGTCATAGCCCTCTTCCTTTAGTGATTTGGCGTGCATGAAACTATCTCTCGGCTCCATGCAACCAACGACGTAAGGGTTCTTTAAACCCGCAGCTTTGACCCGCTCCCTGATATACTCCGTGAATCCGTCGTCGGTCATATGCTCCTTCCCCTCGGCGACCTGCAGGGCTGCTCGGAATCTTTCGGGATGGTAGACGACGATTAAGGGGCGACCGTCCATCACCGTCTGCCAGTTCGGCATGGTGATGTACTCAATCGTCTCATCCATCATGGTGGCCACTTTGCTTCGTGTGTAGCGAATGGCTCGATGCGCATACAAAGCCCAAGTGAAGTTTACTTTTTTGGCTTCTGGTATCTTGCTGGAGAGGTGGCAATCGAAATTGTTCCTTAGCTCCCAACCGTTAGCGTAAAGCTTCCGCGCCGGTCCGTGATAGACGAAGAAATCAATTCCCGCGTTGTGGGCATAACGAAGTTCCTCGTCCATGCTCTCCTGTAGCAGTTGCTGGCTGAAGGGATGGTTGAACCACACTGGACCGGCATTGGCGGGATGCTCGATCCAGTCGACGTCCTTGGTCAGCCGACAGAAGAAAGGCACCCTGTCGTGCCATTGGGGGTCTCTCAAAAAGCCCGGTCCTCCGGGCAGATAACCGAGTTCCTTCTCTTGCGTGGCCCCCTTGCCAGAGAACATGTCCCATCGCTGTACGCCAAGGAGTGGTCTTCGCCGTAATTTGTGGATGGCGACAGTCTCTTGAGCGGTTACCTCTTGAATGCCTGCCAAAGAAAAAGCAGTGGTCATTGCCAGTAGTATTACCATCAAAGTCTTATACATTGACCGTTGTTTGGTCTTCATGACTTCTATTCTTTTAGATATTTAATTTTCTGGACGAGTTGTGCACTAGCAAAGAACTTAAACACTGCGACCAAATGGGGGATAGTTGGTTCAATGTTAATGCCACTAGCGACAATAGTGGACGAGAACAGTTTACTTAGCTGGCTTGGGCGTAGGTAACAACTCGATTGGTTCATGCGTGACCACCGGTGTGTCACGTGTCTTTGTGTGTTTGCCTTCCATGCCGGGAAACCGTGGTCCTTCATCAAGGATCGAGGAAACGGGTTCTTCAGCCCCAACCAGAACACTTTTGGATTCTGTTTCATTACGGCCAACAGCCTTTTGCGGCCCACCGGAGTCGTTGGTGATTACTCCAGCATCTCGTTCGGGAGGCAGAACTGTTTTTTTAGAAGCACGAACAGACTGAGAACCGGCATCCGAACGTTGTTTGGCTTGGTAGCCGATCTCACTAGGCGGACGAGCAGCACTCTGACCATTTGCAAACTGCTGTGGCTGACCATCACGGATGAGAGACTCCAGTTCTTCAACCGAGATGCCACGGCGGGCAAGCCGTCGAATAACACCAGGTCTGAATGTGTTCTCTGGGGTGACAACCGGGAGTGCCCCAGAGGAAGACCGCGCATCATAAGTCGCCTCTGGCTGGCTTTGACGATCACGCAGGTCTGCTCGTTCCGCACGGGCCGTACGTCTTGCTATGGCTCGATCAGCCCATGGTCCTGCCAAGCTTGATGTGTTGCCGAGTAGAGTGAGACATATCACAAAACAGCTGAGGACAAGCCATTTGTGCACATCCATTCGGAAACTTTTTTTGATTCGTTTGACCATTTAGGAGTCTCCACATGTGATCTCTATCGTGGCATCTAACCGACTATCATACTGCAGACTGCCCCCACCGGAAAAGCGAAACCGTTCCAGGCAGGGGGCTTTCCACTTTTCTATTCGTAAAAGTAGCGATGTGAGCCACAGGAGCGGTTCTGTCCGTGGATAGTTGACGGCATTCGCGTAATCTCCGACTGCTCTGTATGATTTCCACAGACGCCGTTCCTCACAAGTAGTTTTGTGACCCACCGGCAAGCAATCCAATTTCTAAAAGGTTATTTGATGAGCGAAACACTCAGTGAATTCGAAGGGTGTACCCACCTGACACGTCTTTTCCGTCGCCGTGGTTATGTCATCGAACGAAATGTCATGTTTCGAGAATATGGTGTCGAATTTCATATCGATGGATGGGACAAAAAGGCACGTGTTGGCTTTGAGTTTCTAACAAGTGAAGATGACGACCATGATGACCTCGACCTTGAAGAGTACAAAGCGCTGAGTGACGCTCAACAGCGTGGCGAGCTCGCCGTCTTTATTATCGATGAAGTGGAGCCAGTGTCCACAGCGGCGCTCATTGAAGAGGCAAATGAATTCCTTGATGAAGTCGAATTGAATCGACCACTACGAAAGGCCCGTTCTACCACTTCGAGAAAGAAGAACGTTAAGAAGAAAAAAAAGACCACCAAAAAAGCTTCCAAGAAGAAAGCGAAGACCAAAGCAAAAAAAACAGTTGGAAAGAAAAAAGGCACAAAAAAGAAGACAGCCAAGAAGAAAACAAAGGTTTCTAAGAAAGTTAAAAAATCAAACGGCAAAAAGTCTTCGGCCAGCAAAGGCAAGAAAAAATCAAAGAAAAAAGCCACAAGAAAAAAACGCTAGGACATTCTAGGTAAACACGCTGCCGATGTTCGATCAGGTCGCGTCGCTCCCCTGAACTAACGCATGCCCCCAAGACAAATATATTTGAGTTCCTGATACTCATCGAGTCCGTATTTCCCGCCCTCGCGACCGACTCCTGAACTCTTCACCCCGCCGAATGGAGCAACGGCTGTCGAGAGCATGCCTGTGTTTACCCCTACCATGCCACATTCAAGAGCTTCTGCTATACGAAAACACCTAGTAATGTCTTGGCTGTAGAAATACGACGCCAGCCCAAAATCTGTGTGATTGGCAAGATGAAGCACTTCTTCTTCGGTTTCAAATTTAAAAACCGGAGCAACAGGGCCGAAAATTTCTTCCGTAGCAAGTCGCATTTTCTGGTTAGCTGATGTCAAAACTGTGGGAGTGAAAAACCGCCCCTCCATCGAGTCTGGACTCCCCCCAATGGCTACCTGTGCACCACACGCCACGGCATCGGCGACAATGCCCTGAACTTTCTCATATGCCCTATCATCGATAAGCGGCCCAACCGAAACGTCAGGTTCTGAACCCGGCCCTACACGTAATCGAGCGATCTTTGCGGTGAATGCCTTCACAAATGTATCGTGAACACCACTCTGCACAAAAAACCTGTTCGCACATACACAGGTCTGTCCGCTGTTACGAAATTTTGCCGCGACAGCGCCTTGTACGGCTTCTTCAATATCCGCATCATCAAAGACAATAAATGAGGCATTCCCACCGAGTTCAAGTGACACTTTCTTGACTGTACCAGCTGCCTGTTGGGCGAGACGAACGCCTGCAGCGGTCGACCCGGTAAATGAAAGTGCACGCACCACGGGATTCTCGCAGATCGCTGCTCCAATTTCGCGAGACGACTGAATACTTCCAGTGACAATATTTAATACACCAGGCGGTAGTCCTGACCGTTCTGCAAGAACGCCAAGTGCTAAAGCCGTCAGCGGTGTCTGAGGCGCCGGTTTAACAACCATCGTGCACCCTGCCGCAAGAGCAGCAGCCACCTTTCGAAGGATCATCGCCGCAGGAAAATTCCACGGTGTGATGGCTGCAGCCACACCAATTGGCTGTCTGATCACCAACAGTCGTTTGTCTTCCTGATGGGGTGGAATGATATCTCCGTATGAGCGTTTCGTTTCCTCGGCATACCACTCAAGAAAGGAGGCTGCATATGCTACTTCTCCTCGGCTTTCGTTAAGGGGCTTTCCACATTCAGCAGTGATAAGCTTTGCAAGGTCTTCTGTCGAATCAATGACATACCTATGCCATGCCTGCAATCGCTTACATCGGACGTTCGCTGGTGTAGTACGCCACTCAGCCAGCGCGGTTTCGGCTCCTGCAATTGCCTTCTGGGTATCCTCACCATTCATTTCAGGAACGGAACCGATTATTTCCGACGTTGCCGGGTCAATCACGTCAACTCGAGACCCGGAGATACTTTCGCATACTTTTCCGCCGATTAATGCTCCGGATTGAAGCAACGATACATCAGTGAGCTCAAAAACCATTCGTGAAACTCTTGTTGGTCAGGAGATAACAGCCTTCATTAATTCTACAAATAACTCGTTCCGTGACACCTTCTTCGGCAGAGTATACTAGATCGTAATGAAGCCGGAGGATGTCAAGATTTGATAGCAACACTTTTGGATTCGGCATGGCGGTTATGGACTGAACTGTGGCCACACATACTGGCTGCATCAGTTCTCACTACCAATATCGGGGTGTCGGTTCATGCGCTTCTAACAAAACGAGATACCCGAAGCACGATGGCCTGGGTCGGACTGGTTTGGCTTTCCCCGGGTTTTGGTGCTGTTGCCTATGCCTTGTTCGGCGTGAATCGGATTCGGAGAAAGGCTACACGCCTTCGGGCGGGCCTTCGAGAAGTCATCCATAGGGTGGAAGCGGCAATGCCGTCGACAGAGCGTCTGACAGATGCCATCGGTCCGGCAACCGCGCCACTGCGATCGCTTGCCACACTCGTAGGTGAGGTAACCAAGCGTCCGTTGCTCGACGGAAACACAATTCAGCCGCTGATGGGGGGCGATGAGGCCTATCCAGTAATGCTTGAAGCAATTGACTCAGCCAAACAGAGTATCGGAATGGCCTCCTATATTTTCGATAATGATCCGACCGGAAAACTGTTTATCGATGCTCTCTGCCGCGCAGTGAACAGGGGCGTTTCAGTGCGGGTATTGATCGATGGCATCGGTTCACGATATAGCTTCCCTACAAGCGTGGCTCTCCTCCGTCAGAAAGGAGTACCTGTATCTCGGTTCATGCCCACAACAGTGCCCCTATATCTGCCCTACGCCAACTTGAGAAACCACAGGAAAATCCTCGTTGTCGATGGAGAACGGGGTTTTACCGGTGGGCTGAATATCCGAAATGGATGCTGGCTTTCGAAGCATCCTGATCATGCCGTTCAGGACATGCACTTTTCCCTGAGGGGTCCAGTAGTCACCCAACTACTCGAAGTTTTCATTGAAGACTGGGCGTTTGCCTCTGGTGAGGCGCTGGGTAACCTCAGGGACGATACCTCCAACCCAACATGGCAACCAAACCTTGATTTCAGTGGCACGAGCATCGCACGGGGAATCCGATACGGCCCCGATGATCATGAAATTGGGCGAATAAAACTGATCCTCATTGCCGCCCTCAGTTCCGCACGACGGTCCGTGAAGATCATGACACCGTACTTCTTGCCTGATGATGCCATCTGTCAGGCCCTTGGTGTTGCCGCACTGCGTGGTGTGGAGGTCGACATTGTCTTACCTGAACAAAATAATCTGGCATTAGTGGGCTGGGCATCAGATGCACTCCTTTGGCAGGTGTTGAGTCGCGGCTGTACTATCTGGATGTCACCACCTCCGTTTGACCACACAAAACTTATGGTTGTGGACTCCTCATGGTGCCTTTTTGGAAGTGGAAATTGGGATGAGCGGAGCATGCGACTCAATTTTGAATTCAATGTTGAGAGCTATGATGAGAGCCTCGCACAGAAGATGGACTCCCACATCGCTCAGATCATCGCCGCGTCTACCCGACGAACACTTGCAGACGTCGACGGCAGATCTCTTCCTATACGCATACGCGATGGTATTGCACGACTTTTTGCACCCTACCTGTAGCCCCAACTTTATATACTAGTAGTTAGGACGGCAATTCGCAGAATTTGTGCTTAGGCAGAGTCTGTACTTCGTTAAGAAAATACCTCAACTGTGTGTCCTTCATCACCAAGATGTGCCCGCCGGCAAAGTTCGCGCAACGCCTGACGCCCGACGGCACCAAGGTCGACTGTCCAATCGTTGACATAGAGCTCAACATGCTTCATGAGCACGGAATCGTCTAATTCTTGTGCGGAGGCACGCATCGTCGGCAGCGGCTCTTCTCTGTTGGCAAGGCCATAGAGCAATGAGTCCCGAATAACACCCTGCACGCGGGCGATAACATCATCCTCCAAAGACCGCTGTGCAATAATGCCTCCGAGAGGAATTGGACATTGGGTTTCGTTCTCCCAGCGAGCACCTAGGTCCTCAACGAGGAACAGACCAGACGCCTCCCATGTAAACCGACCCTCGTGAATGCATACACCAAAATCTGCCTGCCCTTTTTGGAGACGCGGCATAACTTCAGAAAACACAACCTGCTCTACCCGTGTGACGTTTGGGTGAAACATGTCATACAGGAGCGTGGCGGTGGTATGCTCTCCAGGGCACAACGTAAGTTGATCATATGTTGTCGGCAAACTGTCACGCGTGCTTGAAAGCAAAAGCGGCCCAACACCAAAACCTAAGGCCGAGCCACTTGGCAACACAATGTACTGCTCAGCTAACAATATAGCTGCATGAAAACTTGCTTTCGCAATATCAAACTGATGTGAGAAGAGATTGTTGTTCAATTCTTGGATGTCAAGTAATTCGACTTCAAAATCGAGCCCTCGCCAATCAACACGTTTTTTCATAAGCCCATGAAAAGCAAACGTGTCGTTTGGACAGGTCGAAATTCCAAGACGTATTGTTTGAGTTGTCATTCGACTGCCAAAATTCTATCTACCTGTTCTGCAGCTTTTTGCAGGGCCCTGTCAATCTGCCAATTGTCTTTGTTTCGATCACCGGCGCGATTTGAAATTCCTCGTACAATAACCCATGGGATGCTGTGCATTTCGCAAGCGGCGGCAACCGCAAAACCTTCCATGTCTTCTGCAAGGGCATCCGGATAGTGTTTCTTCTTTATTCCTGCCTCAGATTGCGATGATGAGGCCGCACAAACCGAGAGTAATTCCCCCTTTAGTTCAGACTGGCTCTCTCGATCCTCTATCTCGTTGGCTCTGCGTATGACATCTCCAATACTAAATGGAATGGTGGTGGCTTCTTCATGGACGTGCTTCCATCCTAGTTCTTCTGCCGACCGGAATTGTTGACCCTCACCCACCCCTATTCCGTAACTCCGTACCCGATGGAATTCATACGCCTCACCAACCGAACACTGGGCATCAAGACTTCCAGCTATCCCAGCAAGAAGGACGCTTTTAGGACGGTTTTGGGCAATTAATAATGATGTCCGAGCAGCCGCGGCAACTGGACCAAAACCGCACAACCGAACGCAACTTCCTTCGAAATTTCTTTCGCGCAGGTGTGCAACAATTGTTGTGAGTTCAAACTGTGTAGGAGACAACAAAAGGAAGGGCGGATGAGACATGGGACGTATTTAATCATTCCAACCAGTTAGTTACAGCCGTGCTACGAGACATATTTAGAAACTGTACACAAACGAAATCACTAACAAAAATGTGCCTGAACTCCCTACTTATATGGTTTCGTCCGCCCCGATCCGCTGGCTAAGGAATTCATCAATTTTCTGTCCGAATGTGGTCTGCGTCGGCATTCGGCAAAGAATCCCTACAAGGAGGAAGCCTAGAACTACAAGATGGACAACATCTTTCGTGGTTTGGAAGGCCCGAATATTGATATACGCGGCCACCATTAAAACCACGCAGGCAGCAATCACCGAAACCTGAATTATTTTCGCTGCATCCACGGGCTGCTGCTCAGCAATCGTGCTTTGTTCCTTGGTCAATTTTGCAAGTGAAATTCGTTGATATATCGGAGCGAGTACCGTGGCAGCAAAAAATGCAATGCCAGCAAGAAACAAACTCCCCCGATCCGGCTGTTTATTCATAACCATTGGACCGCTGAAATCCAGAAAAACAAACCCGAGGAGAATAAGACATGATATTGAGAGAAGGGGAAGAACAAGTTGAATAACTCTGCAGGAATTATTTATTTTGAGAGTTATTTCGTCAGAGAGATGCATGCTTCAAAACTCCTTTTTGAACAGATTATCTAAAAATGCCACAGAGGGTGGCACCCTGTGCTATCGCTAGCCTCCATGCGAAGAACACATGAGGTCATAAATAGTAGATTACATTCCATCAAGGTCTGGCATGTCAACGGACTCTTCGTACAACTCTCTGCCTCGATAGTGCACATTCGCATTTTGGTGAAGCGTTTCTCGCGCCTCCTCAGTAATATCCTGTATACCTCCCAGATAGAGCTGCCCTCGATGCCTCGCCAGTCGAGTGGCAACCTGGACTGGTACGGCAAGCAAACCATTCAAGAAGATTACTCCTCTGTATCGGGCGAGAATCCCAGCTACGGTCGGAGTAATACTCGTGAGACCGTTGAGTTGGAGAACCCCAGTATGTGTTTTTACGAGTTTCGTCGCCTGCTCAACGCCCAATACTTTTACGTTGTTGGTATCTCGTGGCAAAGCAGCTTTCGAACCACCTCGCCCGAACAGTGACTGCCAAAGACCAGCACCATCAGTTGCCATAGTTTCGCCCCCGGAAAGAGTCGCACAAAAAAGTGCCAAGAACACGAACTAACACGCGATCAACTGAAGGATCCCTCCTCCTCAGACAGCTTTCCCCCGCTCCCTAACAAAACTCTAACACAAAGACCCTCGCCTGGAAAACCAGATTGGACGGTTTTTAGAAAAACCGGATGTTTTCACTGTTTGCACTGATCAATCCGCGAGTCAACCCGCTGGACAGTGCGCAGCAAGTCTTCAACGGTCGCGAAGCGATAGGAAGCGATAGAGAAGTCACTCACACTCTACATTTCGAACACTCGCTATGCAGTCCTTGGCAGTTTCATACGGCCTCGGTACACGATGCTTGCGATCAAGCCTTTCAATCACATAAGGTTTTGGGATGAACGAATTGACATCAGTTCAAAATTTTAGTGAGGCTCTTGCGGCTGGGGATTTAAGGTCCGCATTACGCGCCATTGGCCGTGAGTTTCATTCACGGCGATGGTCATTAGGTACGAGTAGTAACTACTCGGTTGTCACAGGTCGTAATCCGCTTGAATTACTCATTACGGCAAGCGGCAAGGACAAGTCGGCCCTGAGTAACGACGACTTCGTGTTAGTAGATTCTTCGGGTCTCATGCTTCAGAACTCCAAGACGAACTCTGCAAAATCCTCAGCAGAAACACTCCTGCACTGTTTGATCGCCCAGTCGCTGCCAGACGTTGGCGCTATTCTTCACACGCACTCAATCTGGGCTACCACATTGTCTCAGGCGACGCTTAAACCTGATGAAATCCAAAGCACTCTACGCATTGAGGGATACGAAATGCTGAAGGGTCTCGAGGGCATTCGGACCCACGAAACGGCAGTTGACGTTCCAATATTCCGAAATAGCCAGGACATGGTTGAGCTATCGGAACGTATCAAAGAAATATTCATGTCACCCGCTGAGTCCTTATCAGAATTCTCACCGCCACATGGATTTCTCCTTTCTGGGCACGGCCTTTATACCTGGGGGCACACATTGGCAGAGGCTCGCCGTCATATTGAGATATTTGAATTTCTATTTGAGGTCGTAGGTCATCAAAAACTTTTGGCAAGTGTCCCGGAGACACAGTAGTACGCACAGAATCTCACAAGGAAACAGGAACAGTCACCATGGCAATTATTACGATACCCGCTGAAGCGAGGCAACTTAAAGATAGCACTGAGATCAAACAGTTCCTCTCTCAATACAATATCGAATACGACATCTGGCCGCTTGAAGACCGTGTGAATCCGGCTGCCCCAGCAGAAGATATCCTCTCCGCTTACGAGCCTGAAATTGATGTGCTTAAAGAAAAGGGTGGTTTTGTTACAGCAGATGTCATTGACGTCTACCCGGACACACCAAACCTCGGTGCCATGCTCGACAAATTCAACAAGGAACACACACATACCGAAGACGAAGTCCGTTTCATCCTCCAGGGAAGTGGCGTGTTCCATATCAACCCTGGCGACCGGCCGGTTTTTGGTATTGAGGTATGGAGTGGTGACATGATTAGCGTGCCTCTTGGCACCCGACATTGGTTCGACCTTTGCAAGGAACGACGCATTCGTGCGATACGGTTATTTCAAGACCAGAGCGGATGGACTCCCCACTATTTGAGTGACGCAGTGCATGAAGAATATGAACCACTCTGCCTCGGTCCGGCATATCTCGATGGGGCTCACGGAGCGTCATCGTGATTGTTTTTTCTGGTCAGGTGATACTCCTCGATGTTGAGGGCACTACCTCTTCTATCAACTTTGTTCACGACATCCTTTTTGGATACGCAAAGAAACATATTGCTAGTTTTCTTCAGGAACATTCGCACGACCATGAGGTTTACGAGATTGCTCAGATGCTTGCTCAGGAAACAGGAGTTGAAGGTGACATTCGTGACAGGAATGAATGCACCGGGTTGGTTCTTGCTGCAATTGATCTCATGAACAAAGATGTCAAGTCAACGCCACTGAAAGCTCTGCAGGGACGAATCTGGAAAACTGGTTTTGAGTCTGGCCAATTAGTCGCCCATGTTTTTGATGATGTTCCTCCATCCTTAGTAAGTTGGTCGACTTCAGGGATTGATATCCGCATCTACTCCTCTGGGTCGATTGAGGCTCAGAAACTCTTCTTTTGTCACACTGGAGCGGGCGACCTGACACCGTATCTCCGTGCTCATTACGACACAACAACGGGTCCGAAACGAGACCAAGAGAGTTATCAGAAAATTTCGAACGATATTGGCGTAAAACCTGAGCAGGTTCTGTTTTTGAGTGACGTCGGCGCCGAACTCGATGCTGCACGAGCGATTGGAATGAATACAGGTGCAGCAATTCGACCTGGAAACCAGCCCCTAAATAGTCACTATGACCATGAGCCAATCCACAGTTTTACGGACGTTACCTTTTAAGGAACATGCACTGAGCCCATGACACGTACTCAATCTTCCTCAGACACTCACACCCATCAGTCGATACGCTGCTCTGCAGCAGCCTCTACTGCTTCAGGGCTCCACGAAGCAATTTCGACCGCATACCAAGAGGCCCTGATGGAACTAGGCGACTCTTTGCCAGATCTTGTTGTGGTATTTATTTCCGCAGCATATGGCGAGGAAATTCGGCCCGCAATGGAGTCGCTCAATGAAATTGCTCCGTCACGCTATCTACTTGGCACCACTGCCGAAGCCGTATTGGCAAATAACGATGAGTACGAATCAGAACCTGCAATTGCAATCTGGATGGCCAAGTTACCCAATGCTGAGATAATTCCTTTAACACTTGAGTATTCGCAAACAGCCGACGGTGGGACATTTCTGGGGTGGCCAGATGGTCTTGTATGGCCAGAAGAGGCAGCCATGCTGCTACTTGCTGACCCATTCTCTTTCCCTGTCGATGGACTGATTGCTCGCATGGAAGAAGACCGACCTGGCCTTCCAATAATTGGTGGTATGGCGAGCGGAGGCGATCAACCTGGCGCAAATACACTTGTGATCAATGGTGAAACGTATGAGAGCGGTGCCGTGGGCATTATTCTGGGTGGTGGTGTCCGAGTACGTCCCGTCGTTTCTCAGGGGTGTCGACCCATTGGCACGCCACTTGTCGTGACTAAGGCAGAAGACAATATGCTTGTTGAACTGGGGGGCCGTCCTGCATTCGTCCAGCTACGAGCAGTCTATGAAACACTTGATGACCACGACAAGCAACTCGTTAAAAACTCACTTCATGTGGGGCGAGTCGCAAGTGAGTATCAGGATCATTTTGAGCCTGGTGATTTTCTTGTTCGGAATGTTGTTGGCGCGGATCCTGAAACTGGTGTGGTCGCTGTTGGCGATTTAATACGAACCGGACAGACAGTTCAGTTCCACGTGCGCGATGCTCACACAGCCCATGAAGATCTCGAAACCCTGCTAACGCGACTAACTCAAAAACGACCGGCAGGCGCTATAATATTCACTTGCAACGGCCGCGGGCGAAGACTCTTCTCAACTCCCAGCCACGACGCATCCTGTCTCCAACAGTTGCTTGGGCCACTTCCGGTCGCAGGCTTTTTTGCACAGGGTGAGATAGGGCCTATTGGCAGTACGAATTGTCTGCATGGCTTTACAGCCAGTATCGCGCTCTTCGAAGCCGCCGAATAATAAAAAAGTACGAAAAACGGCCTTGCTTTAGGAAAGCGCGAACCCTAATGTGCGGAAAAGGGTGGGCGACCCGAGGATACTGTCATGCCATCGAACAGTTATCGAGCCTGTTTCCTGGCCCTGCTACTCGCCTCCCTCAGCATGTCAGCTGGGTGTGGTTGGCATCGACGCAATGCATACGCGTATGCTCCTCCGTATGCCCCTCCGGTCTACCCTCAACCTGGTCTTCCCAGTCAGCCTGTTCCAGCACAGCCTGTTGCGTACCCAACGGCGCCAGTCCAGGCCCCGGTCGCACCGGGGACAGTTCTTCCCGCAGCACCTGCCGGTGCCGCAATTACTTCACCGACAACAATTGTTCCTACTGCAGCAACAACCCCGTGCCCACCAACCTGTGATCCCTGCATGGCAACAAACGGTGTTAGCCCAGTTGTCTACGAAGGTGCCATTCAAACGGCCCCATGCGTACCGACACAATAAAGTCGAAGTGAACCTGCTACACTATGGGTGCAACCACTCCTTTTTTCTCGGATGGGTATCGCCTGTATGTCTGGATTGCCACCGCTCGTCCAACGACCACCAGAGTTGATGGACGATCCGTCACTCGATGCAGGGCAACACAAGAAAGCACTCCGGGCACTTGCTCGCATCCATTTGGTTTCCCGGACCGCGTCACAGATCGCCGCAGAACTTGTCTCGTTGTCTCATAAGGTACTGGAGTCGGAAAGCTCCCGACTTCGCATTCTCGACATTGCCTGTGGAGGAGGGGAACTAACAACTGCCGTTGCTAAACGCGTGACTCGTAAAGTTCCTCACCGTGTCGAATTCATCGGACTTGATATCAGCGAACGCGCGATCGGCTGGGCAACTCGAAACCAAGAGTTCACCAGCGAGCATCTTGAAATCTCATATCGGACCTGTGACGTTCTTAACGAAGAACTCCCCTCATGCACACTTGCATATCATTCTTTGTTTCTCCACCACCTTGATGACGATCAGGCAGTTACACAACTCCAAACAATGGCGGCGGCATCTCAGGTAGGATTTGTGTTTTCTGATCTGCTGCGGACACGCCTTGGATTGTTTCTTGCACACCTTGGCACACGTGCCCTCAGCCGATCATCCATTGCACAAATCGATGGTCCGCTATCGGTACGGGCTGCTCGTACAGTAAATGAATACCGTCGTCTGTTCGAGGAAGCGCATCTGCTGGAGCCAACGTTACAACGGCTCTGGCCAGAGCGTGTCTGCGTCACATGGAAGCATCAATGATGGGTTCGCATACTGAAGTCGCTCTCAGAGCATCCGTTGATCCTCAAGCCGCAGCATCGGAACCATGGGATGTGGTCATTGTCGGGGCAGGGCCCGCTGGCTCAGCTGCGGCAACTGTAGTTGCGACACGCGGCCTGCGGGTGCTTTTGCTCGACCGTGAAAACTTACCCCGTCCAAAGGTCTGTGGGTGCTGTTTGTCGCCGCTGGCACTCTCTGAATTAGATCTTCTCTCTCGTCAAAGCGACTCTCCACTGCAGTTGCAGATCCAATCCCTCAGAAAGTTAACAATAGCGTCCCAAGGACATGCCGCCTCTGTGCCATATGCAACAGGCGGTGTTCTTTCTCGCATCAGCCTGGACACGCAACTTGCTGAGCACGCAGTTCGCAGTGGCACGTCATGGCTTCCAGACACACGTGCCCTTCACTGGAATGAGGAGGAGAATTTTGTCTCGCTGGTAGTCCAAACCAACAACGAATTTACGTACCAAATTCGGGCCCGGAGACTGTTGCTCGCAGCAGGTCTCCATAATGCTGTCCGTTGTAGCGTCAATCCTTCAGCGAAAGGTCGCTACCATAGACGACCACAAAACAATCGTATCGGACTCGGCGTGACGCTTCCAGCTGTAGGAGGATCACTGATCCCTCAGCACCTCATTATGGCGATCGGCAATGGTGGGTACTGTGGACTCATTCGATTGGAAGATAATACGATCGATGTTGCTGCAGCCATACATCCATCTGTTCTACGACAGTCTGAATCACCAGCGAGGGCACTCTCGCATCTTCTTTCACGAGCGTTCCTTCGTACCGACTGCCCTATCGATTGCACCTCACTCAATAACATGCCTATCCGGGCCACCCCGCAACTCACCCACCAAACCCCGCCCGTTGATCCGGGCTGCAGAAAACTCATTCGGATTGGAGATGCTGTTGGTTACATAGAACCATTCACGGGTGAGGGTATCGGCTGGGCACTTCTGTCTGCACGACTCGCGAGTCATGCGATCATATCCGAAGCAGGAGGTCTTCGACCGGCCGCTCAGGCGGCCTCTTACTATCAACAAGGATATCGCCACGCCTTGTCGAGGCATCATTATCGCTGTCGCTTGGTCTCTTTGGCTCTTCGCAGCCCACGCCTTGTTTCGACTTCTGTGCAGGTCGCGGGTTATTTCCCAAAGCTTACTAGGTCTGTCGCACGATTTATTACAGGGAATAGCCCCACGGGGTAATCCCCCGCCTACAACATAAGCGACGTGAGCCAGACATATCCAATTGCCAGAACAACTTGCACAGCGGCAAAGGCAGAGGCGACTTTTACGAACCCGATAAAGGTAAGCGGCAGTCTGTTTTTATGGATAATCGTCATTGCAACGACCGTTGACGCAGACCCTATGGGGGTGATGTTTCCGCCGAGGTTGGCCCCATAAATTACACACCACCAGAATGGTGAGCCAGGGTTACTGCCTTCCGGGCCAACTACGAGAGGATTCAACGCAAGAATCTTGGCTAGCACGGCAGCAAGTGGAATATTATCCGTCACAGAACTCGCAGCTGCCGCACTTACTAGCAGCGAGGCTTGCGCGACTGGTTCCGGCAGGCTTAGCATTGCTCCAATACCTTTCCCAATGATGGCGAGCACCTCCGCCTGCTCCATGACGTAGATCACAACAAAGAGCGACGCAAAAAACCCGAGCAGATCCCAGTCAACGGCCTTATAGAACGTGTCAACTTCATGCTTATAAAACCACAACGCCAAGCCAGCAAAAAAAAGTGCTACAAAACCCATCCCAAGTTCATCAAGGTCCCATGGCAATGCTGATTGCCCTGCTAGGCACACGATAAACCCCAAGAGCAGGAAGACCGAACACCAGAAGAAGCGAACTGATGGGACACTCTCCTTCTCATCAAACCCGCCAACCAAGTCGACTGCAATCTTTCTTTCTTCATCAGTAGCAAGCCCTTTCACACCGAATGTCAAACGTGCTTGCAAAAGCGTGACAAGCGTTGCGACAAAAACAAAAGGAGCTGCAGTCAAGAAAAAGGGAACAAATCCTATACCTGCAGCTTGTCCAACAATAATGTTGGGCACACTACTAATAAGCGTGAGGAGACCACCGACGTTGGTAAGAAGGCCCTCAGTAATGAGAAACCCAAGGAGCAAATCTCGCCGTTCCAATTTGCCAAGAGACACTGTTGTGAGCGATCCAACAATGATCATTGCCGTCACGTTGTTGAGTACCGCAGAAAATATTACTGTCAGAGCCCCATAAAATAGCAAGAGCCGCCATGGGTCGCCCTTCGATTGTTTTGTCAGCTTGATCGCGAGCCACACGAAAATACCCGATCGACTTGTTACTTCCACAAAAAGGCTCGCACCTAGAATAATTGTGATAACAGACCAATCTATTGCTGGAACATAGATTGGGAGTGCTATCTCATGTCCGTTTGGCAGCGTAACACTGCCAAACGGCAGCATGGGATGGGCGCGATCTGTGAAATATCCAATCACCGTCTCAGTCACGAGACAGAAACCAGCAAACGTGCCAACGATCAGTGATTTTTTTGCATGAATTTTTTCTTCAAAAGCCAGACACAACACCATTGCAATAAGAACAAGGAGATAGAAACCGGTCACCCATCCAGGGACTTCATGACCAACGACATCACTCAGTGCGAAAAAAATACTCACAGCCAGAGCGTCTCCGCTTTGAATCAAAGGATTGGTTGAAAACTAGAGCAAGAGTTGTGCTACTTCAGTTAATTCGACACTAAGGGCATACGCCATGCCATGCATTGCGAGTTGGTCCTTATCTTTCGTATTCGTCACAAGAAGATCGACCGCATGTTGGGCGACGAGGTGTCTGTAGCGAGCCACACGATGACCAAATTCAACAATCTGTTCAATAGAAAGCTCAACACCTGCTTCCCTTAATTCTTGAATACAGGACTCAGCATAGTGTGTCGGTATAGCAACTAACTGTTCAGCAATAAGTTCCTGAGCTTGCTCGGTATTAATCTGAGGAATGCGACGGATAGCCTCTAGATATCGACGAAACAGAAGATCGTCCTCGACATGACACAGCCATACTGTGCCTCCTGGCTTAGAGCAGGCAACTGCATGATTCACAAGTCGGTCATCACCGGCCAAATTATCTGTTACCACCATAACCCCACGACACGCAGTATCAGAAAGAGGGTGCGGCTGTGGTGACGATCCAGGCAGGAGCAACAGGGGTGTTGAAAGTGTTTGAGTCAGAACGTCGACATAGACGCCAAGTGTGTGTTGCGGTACAAGGCTCGACTCAGCAAGACACCGTGATGTAACGATGAGGTCCGGCTTCCGATCATCCATTACTCGCAGCAGGTCATTCACGTTATGAAATTGATCGCCGGTAATGGATTGCCAATCTGCAGTACTCGCGATGTGCGGCAGAAAAAGTTTGAGATTCGTGGTTAGCTCGTCTGCGGCTTTTTGATCTCCATCCGTGACAACAGCTATTACATTGATCGATATATTAGAAAACCGGTACGGAGTCCGTTCAGCTCTTTTGAAAATTGATTCAAATTCGTCAATCGCCTCATCGCTACGACTAGGAGACGGATGATGTGCTGGTTCGTTCATGCTCTGAAATATAGGGCAGAAGTAGTCGCAGCGTCACGTTGAGTTTTTTTCAGACAGGAGACAGCCCGAAAAATCTTCAGGGAAAAGTCGTCCAGACGCCCTAATTCTGTAGGCTATAGGTATGAGCCTTGTGATTCTCGGTATTGGCACCGCAACGCCACCTCAGAAAATACAGCAGCAGCACGCCGCACACCTCGCCACCAATCTGATTGGTGAGAAGGCCCCTGCAGAAAGAACGATGCAGGCTATCTACCGACAGACCAAGATCACACAACGCAGCTCAGTTCTACTAGATGAACTGGACGACGGGGGTTTTGCACAAGATTTTTTCCAACCAGCAATATCCTCAGATGATCATGGCCCGACAACACAGGAGCGTATGGCTCGGTACGCCACTGAGGCCACGCCGCTGGCTGTAGCTGCAGTTGAGAAGGCACTTGCCAAAGCTGATGTTGCCGCCGCGGAAATTACGCACCTTGTTACCTGTTCATGCACTGGATTTCAGGCACCCGGCCTGGATATTGCCCTCATGAGGGAACTCGGTTTATCCCACGCGACAAGCCGAACACACATCGGATTCATGGGCTGCCATGGTGGTTTCAACGCCTTGCGTGTAGCGAAGGCATACGCTGAATCTGACTCACGCGCAACAGTTCTTGTTGTGTGCGTAGAGCTATGCAGCCTTCATTTTCAATATACAGACAACCCTGAGCAAATTGTTGCCAACAGCATTTTTGCAGACGGCGCTGCTGCCATCGTCGCTCGATCTCCTGAACACCCCTTGGTACCTCAGGGTTTAGGCTGGCAACTACTCGATCAAACAAGTGCAGTACTTCCAGAAACTGTCGAACAGATGAGCTGGATTATTGGCGACACTGGCTTCGAAATGTCTCTTTCGCCGGAGGTGCCTTCGCTTATTGGTAACGCACTGCCGGAGACTATGACTGCCTTTCTCGAACAACACAACCTTACAAAAGAACAGATCACTGACTGGGCTGTTCACCCAGGCGGCCCACGAATACTTTCGTCGGTCGAACAGTCCCTTCATCTCGAGACCGACACACTGGAAATGTCTCGGGAAGTCCTGTCACAGTTTGGCAATATGTCGAGTGCAACTATTTTCTTCATTCTAGAGAGCCTTTTTGTGCAGACGAAACAGACACACCGTTCTGGTCAACCAGACACATGCATCGCGATGGCTTTCGGCCCCGGACTCACCACTGAACTTGCACTCTTTCAGTAGCTGCGGTCGGCACCCGACTCTGTGGTAAACAGCACAGGATTCAAAGGATCGTTCATAACTTCGCCAACGGCGGTAGATGGTGTCCATTTTTCATGATCAAGTGCTTGATTGGAATTGGAAGGCTCTGCCAGTCGCATATTACAGTCCATATAGATCACGGTATGTACTTTACGTGGTCGTGCCGTGCTATTTGGTCCAGCCCGATGTAAGGTCCAACCAAGATGGAAGGACACATCACCCAATTCATACGGTTCGGTCACCTCAACAACACCCTGCTTCTTTACCTCTTTTTGAATCAACATTTCAGAACCATCGGAAATTGGTAGATCTCTTCCGATTCGCCTGCGATGACTCCCACGACCAAACGAAAGTGGCCCCTGTTCTAAAGGCACTGAATGAAGAGGGATCCAGGCTGTAACCGTCAGGTTGCTTGCCATTGGCCAATATTGTTGGTCGGCATGCCACGGGGTGAAACCACCAGATGGCTCCTTGTAGAGTGCCTGATCATGCCACAGCCGCACACCACAAGAACCGAGTAATTGGGTTGCTATCCCTGCAAGTCGTTTTGAAAACGTGAGCCTTCGTACGTCTTCACTTTTTTCCCATAGATTCCCTACCTGAATAAATGCCTTCGAGTAGGTATCGCGTTTTTCCATCGGTATGCCGTCGACAGGATTATGAGAGAGAGTCAAACTGGTAATTTCTGGTTCAAAGTGGTTCAGTGTTATCAAATCTAAGACGTTTGAGAGTTTCAGAAAACCGTCTTCTCGAAATTGAACCAGTTGAGATTCTGTCAGGTTATAATTCTGTTCAAGCAGTGGCAGATCAATCATTCCTGGAACCTTCGTGTAATGAGACACCACTCCCTACGGCCATTCGAAGTAGACCCATAGAAACCCTGGTGTGCACGCCCGTAAAATAGCAAAGGAGTTGCCACCAGCTACTATTTCCCCGCGCGGGTACTCAAAAGATGGGGCCATGCTCGATTAGCACAAAGTTAACAAAGTCATATGCCAGCTCCAACCGACGTCGACAAAATCAGAACTGCCAAACGAGTTGTACGATAATGAAACCAGCACGTCGTATTGCGATAGATAAAATATTCCCCGTAGTTGACAACGGTCGTTTTTCAGCGAAAGGCATTGTTAACTGGCCAACCAGAATCGCTGCAGATATCGTTTGTGACGGACATGAAGTTCTGGTTTGCTCACTGCATATCCAAGGTCCTCACCACGAATCATGGATAAGCATACCCTTGGAGAATGCAGGAAATGATTTGTGGGAGGCCAGTTTTACACCCGACAAGCTCGGGGTTTGGGAATACACCGTAAGTGGCGGTGTGGACAGTTTCCAGACGTGGCTCCGTGACCTCAAAAAACGCTCTGCTGCCGGCGATGATCTGCACGGGGAATTGGCCGAAGGTCAGCAACTGATCGAAACTGTTCTTTTGAAAACTCCAACGCAGGCAACTGAACAACTCCGGCAATTCCATGCTTCTCTCATCGGACCTGATGGATACGCCGCGGCATGTAATCCTCGGCTTGCTTCGTTGATGGCAGATTATGCAGATCGCTCGGAAGATACCTGGCTCAACACCCCTCGACATATGTGCGTTGAACGGAAACGAGCGGCAATTGGATCTTGGTATGAGGCCTTTCCACGCTCATGGGGGGCACCCGGAAAACATGGCACGCTGCGTGATATGGCAGACTCAACTGAATACATAGCCTCTATGGGGTTTGATGTTCTCTACCTTCCGCCGATTCATCCAATTGGGAAGTCATTTCGTAAGGGAAGAAATAATTCTGTCCAAGCTCAGCCCGATGATGTTGGAAGCCCGTGGGGCATTGGGTCACCTGAAGGTGGTCACTTCGATATTCACCCTGACCTCGGTACTCTCGCTGACTTTGAATTCCTTCAGAAAAAGGTATCTGAGCAGGGTATGGAACTCGCACTCGATCTTGCACTGCAATGTTCGCCCGACCACCCTTGGGTAATTGACCACCCTGAGTGGTTTCGTCATCGCGTTGATGGAACAATTCGCTATGCAGAGAATCCCCCGAAAAAGTACCAGGACATTTACCCACTCGACTTTGGGTCCAACGATTGGCAGGGACTCTGGCATGCGGTGCGTGCAATAATAGAGGCCTGGATTACGCGAGGTGTGCAAATTTTCCGTGTCGATAACCCACACACAAAGCCGTTTGACTTCTGGGAATGGCTCCTTGCTGATGTCCGTCGGACGCATCCCGAGGTTGTATTCCTAGCTGAGGCCTTCACCAGACCAAAGACAATGTATCGCCTTGCAAAGATTGGTTTTTCACAGAGCTACACCTACTTTACGTGGCGTACCGAGAAGCAGGAGTTGGCAGAGTATCTGCAGGAAGTCACCACGCCGCCTGTTGCCGACTACTTTCGGCCAAACTTTTTTACAAACACCCCCGACATTCTTCATGAAACACTTCAGCGGGGCGGGCGATCAATGTTTATGGTACGACTTGCATTGGCTGCACTTTCGGTCGGCAACTGGGGCATCTATGGACCAGCCATGGAACTGCAAGAGGCCACTCCGCGTGAACCTGGGAGCGAAGAGTATCTCAATTCTGAAAAGTATGAGATCAAACTATGGGACCGTCAGGCTTCACACTCGCTCGCTC
This sequence comes from uncultured Pirellulales bacterium, assembly GCA_965662325.1. Lineage (GTDB taxonomy): Bacteria > Planctomycetota > Planctomycetia > Pirellulales > UBA1268 > UBA1268. Next base: position 22,053 of record CBFIHW010000037.1, read on the forward strand.
CGTTCATCACCCGACT